>CAYWDZ010000191.1:0-5887 GCA_964456255.1 uncultured Steroidobacteraceae bacterium
GCTGCGCCATTGGTCCAGCGGACCCGTGGGAACGACATCGGTGTGACCGGCAAAGCACAGCACCGGTGAGCCGCTGCCACGGGTTGCCCAGAAGTTCTCGACACTGCCGTAGGTCATCTTTTCGACCTTGAAGCCGGCGGCGGCCAGGCGCTCCTGCATCAATTGCTGGCAACCCCCGTCGATCGGGGTCACGGAGGCGCGGCTGATCAGCTCCTCGGTCAGGGCCAGAGTGTCAGGATTCTGCAATGTGGTGGTTCCAGGGGGGCGGGTCAGGCGCGCAGTTTGAGGAAGGTTTGCCGCTGCAGCAAGTGGTGGCGGGAGCTGCCCGGCCGGCAGCGCGCGGTACCACGGAGGGGCGGCCGTGTCGGCTCCTGTCATGAAGACGTCACATAACTGAAATCTAATACCGCCGTCCGAGCGACCGGTTCGCCGCCAGGAAACCGGAATGAAACGCACCGGACACATTTCAGGCCGCTTGTTACAGCACGAAGACACTTGAGTTTCCCTACCAATCTACTGGAGCCATTCATGTCAAAGAGAACTTCCGCAATACCCTGCCTGGCGCTCGGCGTAGCCGCAGCACTGGCCACGGCCCCGGCCCTGGCGGACGAGGAGACGAAGGTCGGCGCGAAGATCTTTGGAGACCTCACCAGCATCGACGCCAAGTCGAACGGTGCCAAGACTGCGGCCAGCGGAGTGGGTGTCGACGTCAAGCGCGCCTACGTCAGCATCGGGCACAAGTTCGACGACATGTGGTCCGTCAATGTGACCACCGACTTCCAGTACGCCAGCAATGACTCGGTGACGCAGGTGTACATCAAGAAGCTCTACGTGCAGGCGAAGATCTCCGACGCCTTCGTGATCCGCGCCGGCTCCGCGGACCTGCCCTGGGTGCCGTTCATCGAGGACCTCAATGGCTACCGCTACCTGGAGCAGGAGATCCTGGATCGACTGAAGTTCGGCACTTCCACCGACTGGGGGCTGAATATCAGTGGCAAGCCGGCGGGCATGTTCAATTACTCGGTGGCGCTGGTGAATGGCGGCGGCTACAAGAACCCCACCCGCACCAAGACGATGGACGTGGAAGGTCGCGCTGCCTTCATGCCGATCGACGGCCTGACGGTTGCTGCCGGCATCTACAGCGGCAAGCGGGGCCAGAAGACCGACGGTGGCCCGGCCACCCCGAACACCGCCAATCGCTTCACCGGTGTCGTGGCCTACGTGAAGGATGGCCTGCGTCTCGGTGGGGAATATTTCACCGCCAAGAACTGGAACAACGTCACCGGGGCAACCATCGACGACAAGGCGGATGGGTTCTCGGTGTGGGGTTCGTATGACTTCACTCCGCAGTGGGGAGTTTTTGCCCGCGCCGACAAGGCCAAACTCAGCAAGGACGTGAACCCGGGCCGGGAAGACAAATATTTCAATCTTGGTGTGGTGTCACATCCGCGTAACAACATTGACATCGCACTGGCATACAAGAACGACAAGGTGAGCGGTGGAACGGGTGCAGTGACCAAGTACGGCGAAGTGGGCGCCTGGGTACAGGTCGTCTTCTGATCGAACACAAGCAAGCAGGAGTTCAAGACATGAATCTTTCGATCTTCAAACGCATGGCAATCGCTGGCACGGTGGCCGCCTTCGCATGCACCGCTGTCGCGGCGGATATCTCCGGCGCCGGCGCCACGTTCCCGTATCCGATCTACGCCAAGTGGGCGGATGCCTACAAGAAGGAGACCAATATCGGTCTCAACTATCAGTCCATCGGCTCGGGCGGCGGCATCAAGCAGATCAAGGCCAAGACCGTCACCTTCGGCGCATCCGACATGCCGCTGAAGCCGGAGGAAGTCAAGGAGGCCGGGCTGGTGCAGTTCCCGATGATCATCGGCGGAGTCGTTCCGGTGGTGAACGTGCCGGGTGTTGCCCCGGGCGCGATCACGCTGGATGGCGCCACCATCGCGGCCATGTACATGGGCGAGATCAGCAAGTGGAACGACGCGCGCATCAAGAAGCTGAATCCGAAGCTGGATCTGCCGGCTCTGGCGATCGCCCCTGTGTATCGCTCGGACGGTTCGGGCACGAACTTCCTGTTCTCGGACTACCTGTCCAAGTCCAGTGCGAAGTTCCTGGAGGCAGTCGGTGCGAATTCATCGGTGCAGTGGCCGGTGGGCATCGGTGCCAAGGGCAATGAAGGCGTGGCCAACATGACGGCACAGACGCGCGGTGCGATCGGCTACGTCGAGTATGCCTATGCGAAGCAGAACAAGATGACGCACGCCATGCTCATCAACCGGAACGGCAAGGCCGTGGGTCCGTCGGCGGCTTCCTTCCAGGCTGCCGCCGCCAGTGCCGACTGGTCGAAGGCGCCGAACTACTATCTGATCCTGACGAACCAGGCTGGTGATGCCAGCTGGCCGATCACCGGCGCAAGCTTCATCCTGATGTATGCAACGCCGGGAGACGCCGCGGCTTCCACCGAGGCGCTGAAATTCTTCGACTGGTCCTACAAGAACGGCGCCGCGATGGCAGATGCCCTCGACTACGTGCCGCTGCCTGACAGCCTGGTCAAGCAGGTTCGCGCGACCTGGAAGTCCGAAATCAAGGGTGCCGGCGCGGTGGTCAAGTAGTACGCCGGGAAGATAAGATAGCAACGCGCGACCGCTCGCCAGATTGGTGAGCGGTCGCATTTCATCTGCAGCGCTTGGCGAGGGTCTTTGGCTTGGCGACAGTGATGGATTTGCGCCACATCGCTCGGCAGCGCCTGGGTGAGCGGCTGTTCCATGCGGGAACATTCCTCGCGGCAATGCTGGTGCTTGCCGTGCTGGCCGGTGTGCTCATCACCCTGTTGCATGGCGCCTGGCCGGCACTGGCGGAATTCAAGCTGGATTTCCTGACCAAAGAGGTCTGGAACCCTGTCACCGAGAAGTTCGGCGCACTGGCGCCGGTGTATGGCACGGTGATCACTTCCGTGATCGCCATGGTCATTGCGGTGCCGCTGAGCTTTGGCATCGCGGTGTTCCTGACGCAGATCGCCCCCGCATGGTTGAAGCGGCCCGTGGGCGTGGCAATCGAGCTGCTCGCGGCGGTTCCCAGCATCATCTTCGGCATCTGGGGTTTCTTCGTGCTCGCGCCGATCCTGCAGCAGCACGTGCAGCCGTGGCTGATCGATCACCTGGGCGAGGTGGCCGTGATTGGTCCGCTGTTCCAGGGGCCGCCCTACGGCATCGGAGTTCTCACGGCAGGCCTGGTGCTGGCCATCATGGTGCTGCCGTTCATCAGCGCGGTGATGCGCGACGTGATCGAGACCGTGCCGGATGTGCTGAAGGAATCGGCCTACGGACTCGGTGCCACCAAGTGGGAAGTCATCTGGCACGTCATCGTGCCGTATTCGCGCACCGGCATGGTCGGCGGCATCATGCTGGGGCTGGGGCGGGCACTGGGCGAGACCATGGCGGTCACTTTCGTGATCGGCAATGCGCATCGGGTCACCGCGTCGCTGCTGGCGCCGGGAACCACCATTTCCGCGTCCATCGCCAACGAATTCACCGAGGCGGTGGGTGACCTGTACACCTCGTCGCTGGTGGCGCTGGGCGTGTTGCTGTTCCTGATCACCTTCTCCGTCATCGCTGCCGCGCGCTTCCTGTTGCTGCGGCTGGATCGGCGTGCGCTGAGTGCCGCATGAGCCGCCGGACGGTTCGCCGGATCAAGAACGGCATCGCCATCTCGCTGGCCGTGGTCGCCACGCTGGTCGGATTGCTGTGCCTTGGCGCAATCCTCTGGACCCTGCTGAAGAACGGCTTTTCCGGATTGTCATGGGCCGTGTTCTCCGAAATGACGCCGCCTCCCGGGGAGACTGGCGGCCTGCTCAATGCCATCTTCGGCAGCGCCGTGATGACCCTGCTGGGCATCGTGATCGGCGCGCCGGTGGGCATCCTCGCGGGTACCTACCTCGCCGAATACGGCCGCGCCTCGCGCATCAGCAGCGTGATCCGCTTCATCAATGACGTGCTGCTGTCGGCGCCATCCATCATCGTCGGGCTGTTCGTGTACGAGTTGCTGGTGATCCGCATGGGACACTTCTCCGCGCTGGCGGGGGGCGTGGCCCTGTCGATCCTGGCCATTCCGGTGATGGTGCGCACCACTGAAGACATGCTGCGACTGGTGCCGCAGGGCATGAAGGATGCCTCGACTGCCCTCGGTGCCCACCCGTGGCGCACCATCCTGGGTGTGGTGTATCCGGCAGCACGCAGCGGCGTGGTCACCGGCCTGCTGCTGGCCGTGGCGCGCCTCTCCGGCGAGACCGCGCCGCTGCTGTTCACTGCGCTCAACAACCAGTTCTGGAGCACCGACCTGAATGCGCCCATGGCGAACCTGCCGGTGGTGATCTTCCAGTTTGCATTGAGTCCCTATGAAGACTGGCAGCAGCTGGCCTGGAGCGGGGCCCTGCTGATCACGCTGGCGATCCTGACCCTCAGCATCATTGCGCGCGTGATCGTTGCCATGCTGCAGACAGGCAGGGCCGGCCGATGAGCGCGCAGGAGGAAGCCGTGGCACAGGTCCGGCAACCTGGCGACGCGTCCGGTGCCGACGTTGCCGGCGAGTCGCCGGTGGTGAAGTTCGAGGTGCAGAACCTCGATTTCTTCTACGGCAAGATCCGTGCGCTGAAGGGCATCAATCTGACGCTGGTCGACCGGGCCATCACGGCTTTCATCGGGCCCTCCGGTTGCGGCAAGTCGACGCTGCTGCGGGTGTTCAACCGGATGTACGGGCTGTATCCGGGCCACCGCGCAATCGGCGATGTGAAGCTCGACGGCGAGGACATCCTCTCGCCCACCATGGATGTGGCGCGCCTGCGCTCGCGCGTGGGCATGGTTTTCCAGAAGCCCACGCCGTTTCCGATGTCCATCTTCAACAACACGGCGTTCGGGTTGCGCCTGGCGCAGCACATGCCGCGTTCGGAGCTGGAAGGCCGGGTCGAGTCGGCGCTGCGCGATGCCGCGTTGTGGGATGAAGTGAAGGACAAGCTGGGCGAGGACGGGCGTGGCCTGTCCGGTGGGCAGCAGCAGCGCCTGTGCATCGCGCGTACCATTGCGACGCGACCGGAGGTGATCCTGTTCGACGAGCCGACGGCCGCGCTGGATCCGATTTCGACCCTGCGCATCGAAGAGACCCTGCAGACCCTGCGCGAGAAATTCTGCATCGCCATCGTCACGCACAACCTGCAGCAGGCGGCGCGGGTTTCCAACACCACGGCCTTCATGTATCTGGGCGAGTTGGTGGAAATGGGGCCAACCGACCAGATGTTCACGGCGCCGAAGAATCGCCGGACCGACGACTACATCACCGGCAGGTTTGGATAGGACCCATGAATAACGAAGTGACCCCGGTGGATGAGCAGCGCCCGGCGCGACCGGGAATGCATTTCGAGACCGGCGGCGGCTCGTCGGCCAGCGCCATCTTCGATGCGCAGCAACCGTTCACGGGTACCGTGGGCACCACCACCGTGGACAGTCCGGTCTTCTCCTGTCGCGGCGTGAACGTGGCCTACAGCGGCAAGCTTGCGATCCGTGACGTGGGTGTGGACATTGGCCGTGGCCAGGTGCTGGCCATGATCGGCCCGTCGGGCTGCGGCAAGTCCACCTTCCTGCGCTGCCTGAATCGCATGAACGACACGATTCCCGGCGCAAGAGTGACCGGCAGCATCACGCTCGATGGCCAGGACATCTACGACCGCCGCCAGGACGTGGTGATGCTGCGCCGGCGCGTCGGCATGGTTTTCCAGAAACCCAATCCGTTTCCGAAATCCATCTACGACAACGTGGCCTACGGACCGCGGCTGCATGGTTTCGCCAGGGACCGCGTGGAGCTGGACGAGATCGTCACGACC
>CAYWDZ010000192.1:0-5880 GCA_964456255.1 uncultured Steroidobacteraceae bacterium
GTGACCGGAATGCTGATCAGGTGGATCAGCGTCAGCGCAAGGCCAATGGCCAGCGCGGCAAAGCCTGCGGGCGCACGCTTGTCCGTCACGCCAAGGATCACCAGCAGGAAGAACGCGGTCATCACGATTTCCGTGGCGATGGCGGATTGCAGGCTGTAGAGGCCGGGTGAATGCGCCCCGTAGCCATTGGCCGCAAGCCCACCCGGGTCGTAGCCAGGTGCGCCGCTGGCGATGTAGCGGAGCAGGAAGGCTGCAGCGATGGCGCCGAGGACCTGCACCACCACGTAGGGAAGCACGTCCCTGACGTTGAAGCGGCCGGCTATGGTGAGCCCCACTGTTACAGCCGGATTGAAATGGCCACCGGAGATGCCGCCGAGCGCGTAGGCGCCGGTCAGCACCGTGAGGCCAAAGGCCAGCGATACGCCGGCGAGACCGATACCCACCTCCGGAAATGCTGCGGCGAGCACGGCGCTGCCGCAACCGCCGAGAACGAGCCAGAAGGTTCCAAGGAATTCAGCGCCGAGACGTCTTGCCAGAGCATTGGATGCAGGCATTATCCTTTCCCCATGTTGTTGTTCATCCGCCCCCGCGGGTTGGCTACATGTAGCACCCGCCCCATTGGCCGGCAAGTCATCGCGGCTTGCCCATGAGCCAGCGCGTGCACGTCGCGACCGGCCTGCTGGAAGGCGTGCGCCAGGTGCTGTGCCCCCATTGCGATGCCCGACCTGCCGGCATCGAGGCCGACCTGATCGTGATGCACGGGATCAGTCTGCCACCCGGCGAGTTCGGCGGCCCGTGGATCGACCGCCTGTTCACCGGCAACCTGCCGCGCGACGGGCATCCTTATTTCGCCGAGATCCATGGCCGGCGGGTTTCTTCCCATCTGCTGGTGCGGCGTGATGGCGAGATCGTGCAGTTCGTTCCGTTCCAGCTGCGGGCCTGGCATGCCGGTGTATCCGAATACCAGGGACGCAGTGCGTGCAATGACTTTTCCATTGGCATCGAGCTTGAAGGCACTGATGAGCTGCCCTACGAACCAGCCCAGTACGCTGCAGCTGGCGCGGTGATCCGTGCATTGCTCGCGGCATATCCAATGCTGTCGGCCGATCGCATCGTTGGGCACAGCGATATTGCTCCAGGCCGCAAGACGGACCCCGGGCCCGCGTTTGATTGGGCGCAACTGCGTGCGTTGATCGGAAGCGGAAGCACCTGATCAGTTGCCGACCTGCGTCAGCGCAGGCGGTTGCGGTCCCAAAGAACCTCAGAGCCGCCATCAGTGCGTGCCAGTACACGCGCCAGCACGAACAGCAGATCGGAGAGCCGATTCAGATAGACCAGACAGAGATCGTTGACCTTTTCGGCGCCGGCGAGTGTCCAGCACCGACGTTCGGCGCGGCGGGCGACGGAGCGCGCCACGTGACAACGCGCGGCGGCTTCGTTGCCGCCGGGCAGGATGAATTCCTTCAACGGCGGCAGAGTCGCGTTGTAATGCTCGACGGCCTGTTCCAGTCGTTCGACGTGGGTGTTGGTCAGCGAGGTGTGTCCCGGTATGGCCAGCTCGCCGCCCAGGTCGAACAGATCGTGCTGGATGGTGAGCAGCAGCTGGCCAATGTCCGTGGCATGGCCGGGGAGCGCGGCCAGCCACCCGATGGCGCTGTTCAGCTCGTCGATGGTGCCGATGGCCTCGATGCGGGCGCTGTCCTTGGCGACGCGGCTGCCGTCGCCCAGTCCGGTGGTTCCGGCGTCGCCGGTGCGGGTAATGATCTTGCTGAGGCGATTGCCCATGGGCGCAGGACTCTACCATTCCTGACAGGCACCGATCCGGACTGGCATCATGCCCGCCGAGTCATTCACGGGAGGAAGTCATGACTACTACGCGCATTGCCCTGCTGCTGGTGCCGCTCCTGCTGGCCGGCTGCATTGCCGTCAGCAACTCCGAGCACAACGTCGGGTCCTCCAATGCCGCGCTGGAGAAGCGTGTGCAGCAACTGGAAGACCAGGAGGCGATCCGCCAGGTGCTGATTGCCTATGGCGAGTACCTGGACGCGCGCGACTACGCCGGCTATGCCGCGCTGTTTGCACGCGATGGGGTGTGGACCGGCGGCTTTGGCAGCGCAACCGGGCCGGCGGGGATCCAGGCCATGCTGGAGAAGAACCTGGGCAAGGCCGAGCCCGGGTTCATCAACAAGTCGAGCTTCCATTTGATGACCACCATGGTGGTGGCAGTGGAAGGTGATACGGCGACTGCCCGTTCACGCTACACGTTCTTCACTGCCAACGCGGACAACAAGCCGGTGCCTTCGCTGGCCGGCCGCTATGTGGATGAGTTCGTGCGCGAGGACGGCAAGTGGAAGATCAAGCGCCGGACCACGCACGGCGTCGTCCCCTGGCGCGATGGCAATGCGCCGCCGCCGGACGCCGCGCCGGCCAGGTGAAGCGTTGAACACGGCCGCGCAATCGCCGGAACTGGCAGCCGCGCTGGAAGCAGCGCGCGCGGCCGATGCGGTGATTGCGCCGCTCTATCGGGCCAACGTGACGGTGGAGCTGAAGGCCGATCGCTCACCGGTGACCGAGGCTGACCGGCGCGCGGAGGATGCCATTCGCGCGGTGCTGCAGCGGCGCTTCCCGAGCTACGGTTTCTACGGTGAGGAGGGCGGCGCACAGGGCATGCAGGCCGAGAACATCTGGCTGGTCGATCCGCTGGATGGCACCAAGTCCTTCGTGCGCGACACGCCGTTCTTCTCCACGCAGATCGCCTTGCTGCGCCGGGGCGAGCTGGTGCTCGGAGTTTCCTCGGCCTGTGTATATGGCGAAGTGGCCTGGGCAGAGCGCGGCAGCGGTGCGTGGCTGAATGGCGCGCGCATCCATGTCAGCGACCGCACGCGGCTCGACGCGGCGATTCTCTCGACCGGCAATCTGAAGACGCTGGCTGCCGGGCCCGGATGGTCGCGTTTCGGGGCGCTGGTGCAGAAGGTCAATCGTCTGCGCGGCTACGGTGATTTCGTGCACTACCACCTGCTGGCGCGTGGCGCGCTGGACGCCGTGATCGAATCCGACGTGAACATCCTGGACATCGCCGCGCTGTCGGTGATCGTCACCGAGGCGGGTGGGCGGTTCACGGATCTCGCGGGTGGCCCGGTGGGCCTGGCCACCACGACGGTGCTGGCTTCCAACGGACCGCTGCACGGCCCGTTGCTCGGCGTGCTGGGCGCCTAGCGATTCAGCAGGTTGGCGGGCGAGTACTGGTCCGTCAGGACGCGCGCCTTGGTGTCCCAGTCCACGCGAGTCGTGAACAGTGGCAGCACATCGTTGATGTCCACTCCAAAGCCGCGCAGCACCAGGTCGTATTGCAGGGCGCGGTCGTTCAGCTGCTTTTCGGTCGGCAGCCCGGCGGGCCGCGCCACGATCACGCGGTTGGCCGTTTTCAGGTTGAAGAACGTCTTGAACACCGCCGCATAGGTGGTGGATTCGTGGTCGTAGAGCTTGCTTGAGGAGAACGTGTTCCCAACCAGCACGCCTCCGGGCGCGAGCAGTGATTTGGCCTCTTCGAGAAACTCCTGCGTCAGCAGGTGTTCCGGGATGTACTCGTGGTCGAAGGCGTCGAGCAGGACGGCGTCGTACTTCCTGCCCTCGCGGATGGCACGTTTCACGTAAACGCGCCCATCCATCTCGAACACCTGCATCTTCGGATCCGTCCTGAATCCGAAGAAGTCCTTCGCCACACGGGTCACGGCCGGATCGATCTCGGCCACGTCGATCTGCGCGTCGGGAAGGATTTCGCGCAGTGCCGTGGGAATGGTGCCGCCGCCCAGTCCCACGATCAGCACGCGCTGCGGCTTCTTCTCGCCCGTGAACAGCATTCCGCCCAGCGCCATGCGTGTGTAGTTGAGCGCGAATTTCTTCGGATCATTCAGGTTGATGCAGGACTGCCGGCCGATGCGGCACTGGCGGGTGAAGCACATGCATCGTTCGCCATCGCCTTCGTACACGAGCACTTCGCGGTACTGGGATCGCTCCTCGTGGACGAGCTTCTGCTGCGCCATGGCCAGCGGCGCGACCAGCAGCAGGGCAACGGGCAACAGGCGGCAGAACATCTTCATGGGTCCGTACTCCGCGTGAACCAGGTCAACAGGGCCAGGACCGCCGAGACGGCGATCAGGCCGAGCAGTATCGCGTTCACCTCGAACCACAGCACGAAGTAGAACGAAGTGAGGATGGTGCCTGCCGCGCTGCCAAAGGTCGAGACGAAGTACAGCAGCCCGGCACTGCGCCCGGAGGATTCCTTTGCGGCCACGAGCAGGCGCACGCAGTAGGGCGACACCATGCCGGAGAAGAAGGTCGGCACGAAGAACAACAGCGTGGCTGCGGTGAGCGAACCGAACCGGGGATCGGGAATGGCAATGGCCAGATCCTCCAGCGTCCTGCCGGACAGCGGCAGTACCGGCAGGGCGGTGAGGGCGGCCGCGGCCAGCAGCAGGGCGAGGCGCTGCAGGCTCGGCCGGTGTTGCGACCAGCGTCCGCCGGCCAGATAGCCCAGCGACAGGGCCAGCATGAAGATCGTGATCAGCGCGCCCCAGACGTAGATGCTGCTGCCGAAATTGGGCGCAAGAATCCGGCCGCCCAGCAGTTCCACACCCATCACGAAGAAGCCGGACCAGAAGGCCACGACGAGACACACTGCGGCGCGCTTCATGGTTGCAACCGGGTGGATGACCACGGGCCGGCTACCGGTGCGGTACCGCAGGCGTCGGAGATTTCGCGCGTCCAGCGCGCGCGATCGTGCAGGCGCGAGACTCCCGCCACCCACAGCTCGACGGTGTCGACCCACATCACGTAGCCGCCCCAGTGCGGTGGACGCGGGACCGCCCCCGAATAGCGCGCGCGCACCGCATCGAGCTGCGCCTGCAGCGCGGCGGCCGAGGCGATCGGCTGACTCTGGCGACTGGCATGGGCGCCGAGCTGGCTGTCGCGGGCACGCGATGCGAAGTAGGTGTCGCTGTCGGCCGCGCTCGCCTTGATCACGGTGCCTTCCATGCGGACCTGGCGATGCTGATGATCCCAGTGGAACACCAGCGCGGCACGCGGGTTGGCAGCCAGGTCTCGACCCTTGCGCGATTCGTAGTTGGTCACGAAGCGCACGATGCCAGCCGCCGGATCCATCTCCTTGCACAACACGACGCGCGCCCCGGGGCGCCCGTCCGCATTGCAGGTGGCCAGCACCATGGCGTTGGGGTTGGGTTGGTCGGCACGGCGTATGGCTTCGGCAAGCCATTCGGTGGCCAGCGTGAATGGCTCGGCCGGCAAGGGGTCGGGCAATGTCTGTTCGGGTACCATGGCGGGCAGTTTACCCACATAACCGTTTGCTACGCCCCATGACACTCGATGAGCTGCGGCAACAACTGGATCAGCTGGACAGCGACATCATTTCGCTGATGGCCCGCCGTCAGGCGATTGCCCGCGAGGTCGCCGCGGCCAAGCGCGCCACCGGCTATCCAACCCGCGACTATCAGCGCGAGCGCGAGGTGGTGCTGGGCGTGCGCCGTCGCGCCGAGCAGCTGGGCCTGTCCGGCGATCTGGCCGAAAAGGTGCTGCGGCTGCTGATCCGTTCCTCGCTCACGACCCAGGAACAGGTGAGCGTGGCCACCCATGGCGTGGGCGGCGGGCGCCGTGCCCTGGTGATTGGTGGCTCCGGCAAGATGGGTGGCTGGTTCGTGCAGTTCCTGGGTTCGCAGGGCTTCCAGGTGCAGGTGGCCGATCCGGTGGAAGCCCAGCCGGGCATCGCGCGCGTGGATGACTGGCGCAAGCTTGAGGACCTGGATGTCTTCGACTTCATCGTGGTGGCCACGCCGCTGGGTGAGAGCGCCGGTATCCTGACCGAGC
>CAYWDZ010000193.1:0-5870 GCA_964456255.1 uncultured Steroidobacteraceae bacterium
TGGATGCCGTTGTAGACACCGGTCAGGTTGATCGCGATGGTCTGGTCGAAATCCTTCGGTTCGGTATCCAGCAGCTTCGTCAGCGGGCCGATGCCGGCGTTGTTCGAGACCAGGTGGATCTTCCCGAATTTCGCCTCGATCTCGTCGGCGGCGGCCTTCATCCCGACGCGATCGATGACGTTGACCTTGATGGCATGCAGGCGATCCTTGCCGTCCTTGAATCCAGCCAGCGCGGGGCCGATCTGGTCATCCCGGATGTAGCCGATGACGACCTTCATGCCCGCCTCGTGGAACACATGCGCCTGCCCGAGGCCAATGCCGCTGGAAGCGCCGGTGATGAAGGCCACCTTGCCTTCGACATCCTTCATCGGCGCGGGCGCCGGTGGCGCAGCAGGCGCGGCTGGAGTTGCCGGAGTGGCGGCCTGTTCCTGCTTGCCCCCGCTGCACGCGGTACCGAGCAGGCTCGCGGCACCCGCTGCCATCGCCACTCCACCCAGAAATGTGCGTCGATCGACGCTGTGCTTGTCGCTTGCCATGACTGACTCCCCGTTTGAACTGCCCCGGATGCTACTCCGACTTCTTGTAGAACTCCCGGATCGGCGCGAACGGTCCGACGCGATGCTGTTCCGGGCTGAACGGATCGGCATACGGCGGATACGGGCTGTCCACGGGCTTGCGCTTGAGGTCGGGGTAATCCTTCTCGAGATTCGCCATGCCCGGACGCTGCTGCATGTTGATGTAGGCGGCCACATCGAACGCCTCATCGTCGGTGAGCGTGGGCTGGCCCAGTGGCATGCGCGCCTTGATGAACTTCGCGGCAGTGAGTACGCGCGCCATGCCGGCACCTGTGTTGTAGGTATCCGGCCCCCACAGGGGCGGGAACAGGTAGCCGTGGCCGAGGTCTCCCGTGGCCTTCAACCCTTCGCCATTCTGGCCGTGGCAGACCTGGCAGCGGCTGCGATACACATTGGCCCCCTGCTCGAGGCTGGCCTTGCGCGCGGGTTCGACAAAGCCTGCAGGCTCCGGCGCCGTGCGCCGGCTCTCGCTGGTGGCGGCATAGCGCCGGCCCAGCTCCTCGATGTAGCTGACCATCGCGCGCATGGGCACGCTGTCCTTCGCCAGCGGGCGGCCGTTCATGCTCCGCTGCATGCAGCCATTGATGCGATCGGCCAGGTCCCCCTCGATGCCATCGCGCCCGGAGAAGGATGGATACTTCGCTGCGGCCTGCAGCAGACTCAGCGTGCCGGGCATCTGCCCCGAATCCAGGTGGCAGGATGCGCAGGCCAGGTTGTTGCCACTGAAGCGCTTCTGCGGATCAACCTGTCCGCTGCCCAGCTCCTGCGCGGTGTTGCGAATCAGGCGTTGCCCATACTCCGGCGTCGCGTCGGCCACCACGGCAGATGGCAGATGGGCAGCGCGGCTGTGCAGCACCATCGCGACGACCATCGCGCCCAGCACTGCGGCCACAATCGAAACCAGAATGGCAATCGGCTTCATGGGTCCTGACTCGCCTGGTCGAACTCCTGCGCCTGTTGCAGGAACACGTGTTTGGGTCGTTCGATGCGTTCGCGCAAAGTCGGGCTGCGCCACCACCAGATGAGATAGAGGGCCGCCAGCAGGATTGCCGAACCCACGATCAGCTCAATCATCGCTGGCCTCCGCATGGAAGCTGCGCAGATACAGCACGGTGGCACGCATCTCGGCCTCGTTCAGGCGATCACCCCACGGCGCCATGGGCGTTCCGGGTATGCCATTTCGCATCACGTTCAATCCACGCTCCAGTGTCGGGCGCCGCGCGGTGAAGTCCGCGGCCGCCACCTTGAAAGCCCCGGCGGCGAAGCCATCACCGCGCCCCGACGGGCCATGGCACTGCACGCAGTGCCTGGCATAGACCACTGCACCCTGCTGCAGCGTCGCGGCATCGGCCACTGCTGCATCATCCACCGAAAAGCTGCGCACGACATCGACCAGCGCCGCGAGGCTCCCCAGGGTCTGATCACGCCACGCCGGCATCGATGTGCCCTGCATTCCATTCCACATCACGCGGACAAGATAGCCCCTGGCATAGCGGTGTGCGACCAGGTCACCGGGTGCGGGCGTCAGCCACGCTGCCGCGGCGCCATCGCCGGCGCCCGCGGCACCATGACAGCCGGCACAGTTGTCCAGCCAGAGCTGCCGGCCATTGCCCGCGGGCGTTACGCCGGACAGCGAAGGCGGATCCAGCGCAGGACGGGGCGCAGCCGGATGCGCATTGAGCATGGGTGACTCGAAGGCCATGCGGGCCATGTGGTCGTAGCCCATGGCGCCTTGCGCATGCCGCTCGCCTTCCGGGCCCGCGAGTTCGCGCGCACGCCCCAGCGTCTGCAGGTAGGCGACCAGGTCTCGCGCCTCGGCCAGCGGCCGCGAGGGTGAGCCATCGAAGAATGCCGCATACGAAGGCATGATGGATTGCGGCACGAGGGCGCGTGGCGCGAACAGGTGCGCATACTGCCAGTCGCTGCTGCGGGTTGCTCCCTCGCGCGACAGATCCGGCCCGACGCGGCGCGTGCCCCACAGGTGCGGCCGGTCGAACTGGATCTCCCAGGCCAGCGTCGGCGCGCCGAAACGCCGCATGTCATCGGGCAGATAGCGCACCTGCTGCGTGTGGCAGTAGGCACAGCCCTCGCGTGCATAGATCTGCCGGCCGCGCAGTTCCGATGCATCCAGCTGCAGCACATTGGGCGGGGAAGTGGCGGCGACCTGCGCGTCGATGACCTTGCCGGGCCACCACCCCAGCAGGAACATCGACAGCGCGAAGAAACCGATGCCCGCCACACCGGTCACCACGTAGGCCATGGCAAGACCCGGCGCGCGCGCGGCCGGCGCCACCGGTTGCGCACTGCCCGGTCCGCGCGCAGCGCTGATCGCCTCGGCCCCCGCGCCACGCCTGCCGGTAAACAGGCCAACACCGAGCAACAAGAAACCCGCGACGATGGGCACCGCCGACAGCGAGCGCACGATCCAGTACGGGCGCGAGGCGCGTACCGATTCCATCCAGGGCACGCCCTGCTGCCACAGGCCGCCCTGCACCAGCCCGGCAATGGTGAGATCGATGACCATCACGCTGACACCGATGGTCAGCAGCCAGAAGGACCACTCGATGGCGCGTGCGTTGTAGCGCGCCTCGGGTATGCGCTGCCACGCATGCACCAGGCCACCGAGGCCGGCAAAGGTGGCGAAGCCGAGCATGGCCAGGTGCGAATGGCCCACCACCCAATCGCTGAAATGCACGAACTGGTTCAGCGCCATCTGCGCCTGTGCCGCGCCCTGCAGGCTGACGATGAGATAGAACACCACCGACAGCGCCACGAAGCGCAAGGCAGGGTCGCGCGGGATGAACCCGGAACCGCGCAGCGACAGCAAGAGGTTCGTCACCACGATCACCACGATCACGCCGAGCAGCGCCGAGGCCGCGATGGCGCCGAGCTGCGCCGCCATCGGGATCACCGAGAACACGTAGTGGTGCGTGCCGTTCAGCGGATAGAAGAAGAACAGCCCCCAGAAGCCCAGCATCGACAGGAAATGGCTGTAGATCGGCCGGCCGCTGGCGACGGGAATCACGTAATACAGAATGGCCAGCGCCAGGGGCGTGACGAACAGCCCCACGGCATCGTGGATCCACAGGCCGCTGAACGCCGCGCTGGTCGCACCACCGACCATCTCCGGCACCACGTTGCCCATCGGGTACGCGAGCAGCGTGAACACCAGCCCGCCCAGGATGTACCAGCCGGAAACGTAGAGGCTGTCCAGCCCCGTGCGGAAGAAGCCCGGCAGGAACTGCGCCGCAGCCAGCAGCAGCGCCAGCACGATGAATGCATCGATCACCAGCGGAAACTCGGCCCATTCCAGCGGCTGGCTCACGCCGGCAAGCACCAGGATCCAGCCTGGCACCACCGCCACGAAGTTCCACAGGCCGAACAGCCACCACCCCAGCACGCGACTCGTCACCGCGCGCCGGGTCAGCACGGGCACCGCGTGATACATGAAGGCCAGGAACGCATTGCCCAGCCAGCCCAGCATGATGCCCTGCGTATGCGCGTAGCGCAGTCGCCCCCAGCCGAAAGCCAGCGAGCCGGTCAGGTCCGGATACAGGAACTGCAGCGAGACGAGGATGCCGAATGCCGCCGCGATGACCAGCGCGGCCAGCGCCGCGATAGTGTGGGCGCGGACCAGGTCCGCAGGCACGAGCGCCGGCGAGGTTCGCGCCTCAGTCATGTGATCGGCGTGCCCCGGGGCGGGCTCAGGCGGCCGAGTACAGGAAGCTGTAGCCGTGTTCCTGTGCGCGCGTCACGGCCATCACGCCGGCCGGCACCATGTGCGCATTGGCAATCTTGTTGGCCACCAGCTCATCGTGCACTTCCTGTGCCGTCTTGCCGGCGGTGCGCGCGATCATGCCGGAAATCAGCGTGGTGGCGGCGTCGCAGACCGCAAAGTGGATGCCCTTGGTGGCCGCCGCGGTCAGGCCCGCGAGCTGCGCGTTCTTCGTCGGTGTCGCATCGGCCGGCCCGGCCGGCGCACCGCCCCGGCTCATGGCGCCGAATGTGCTGCCGTACTTCGCCCACATGGCATCGACGTACCCGAACATGGTCGAGGCATGGCGCAGGCAGATGATGATGGCCATGTCCGATTCCTTGCCCTTGTACCCGGTGACCTGGGCATTCTGGATGTTGGTGGCATAGCGCAGCGCATTGGCGGCACCGGAGGCGCTGTCGGTATCGATGAACACCCGGTGATCGCCGGGGATCGCTTCCATCCAGGCATCGAGGTCATGGAACCTGGGCTTGAACTTGCCCGGCTTCTGGGCGGCTTCGGCCTTGCCGCTGCCCAGCGCTACACCGGCCACGGCGGCAATTCCCAGGCCGCTCAACAGGGCGCGGCGATCGTTCGAGTCTGTCTTGCGGCTGCTCATCGGCTCTCTCCCTTCTTTTTCAGCTGCTCGCGCAGCATGTCCAGGTGTTCTTCCCATTCCGGTTCGGTGCAGGCGTATTCCATCATACGTCCCTCGGCCAGCTCGGTGTATTCGCGTTCCAGCGTGGGCGGTTCGGTGTAGAACTCGGGGTCGTCGATGGTGACTTCGACCTTGAGGCGACGCCGTCCATCGGAGGTGAACGGCGTGTAGCGCTCGATGATGCGCGCGTTTTCGCTGTGCGCGGTTCCCTGGTCGAGGGCCTCCTTCAGGCCATTGGTCTCGACCACCAGCGTATCGCCCTCCCAATGGCCCCAGGACATGCCGTCCCGGCTGGGCAGCACATCCGCCGGGTCGATCTTGCGGCCGTCGAGGAACACCCGCCGCACCTCGCTGTACGACTCGTAGATGATGGTCAGCTGCTCGGGCCGCTGGATGAATTCCACCGGATAGCCGCCGCCCAGGAAGATGGCCAGTGGCATGCCGTGGAACACGCAGTGCGCACCGGAGGTGTCACCGGTGGGATCCACCAACGCGTGGTATTCAGCCAGCTTGGCGCGCGCCTCGGGCGTGAACGGCGCAGTGCTCTCGAAGTTGCCCACCCCGTTGAGCGCCGCCCCGGAGCGGCCTTGTGCATCGATCACCCACAGGCCGGTCAGGTCCGGCGGCCCCGACCTGCCGCAGCCGGAAAGCAGCACCAGCGTGGCAATGGCGAGCAATGACTGACGACCCATGATCCCCCCTCGAAAGCCTCATGCAACGGAAGCGAGAGGTTAGCGCAATCTGGAGGTAACCTAGGAATCAACGACAAGAACGGTCCCTCGCGGGCCGGATGGGGCAATCGTGGGTGAGTACCATCCCTTGCCCGCTGCTCACATTTCTGCCATGAAACTGCAATAGGCTGGGCGATGACCCAGGGGAGATC
>CAYWDZ010000194.1:0-5835 GCA_964456255.1 uncultured Steroidobacteraceae bacterium
CGCAGCACTTCGCGATCGGAGGTCGAGACGGTCTTGGCCGGAATGCGCGCCCTGCGCGCCACCACGTCCTCGATCTGCGGCACGTCCACCACGTTGTTGCGCTCCCCGGCAGGCTTCAGGCGCTGGCGGGCACCCGCCTCGTCCACCACGTCGATGGCCTTGTCGGGCAGATGCCGGTCATTGATATGACGCGCGGCCAGCTCGGCTGCTGCCTTGATGGCCGCATCCGTGTAGTGCACCCCGTGGTGTTCTTCATAGCGCGGCCGAAGGCCCTGCAGGATCTCAATGGTTTCCTGCACGCTGGGCTCCACCACATCGATCTTCTGGAAACGACGCGACAGCGCATGATCCTTCTCGAAGATGCCGCGGTATTCCTGGTAGGTGGTCGACCCGATGCAGCGCAGTTCGCCGCTGGTGAGCGCCGGCTTGATCAGGTTCGACGCATCCATCACGCCGCCCGATGTCGCCCCGGCGCCAATGAGCGTATGGATCTCGTCAATGAACAGGATGGCCCCGGGCTGCTTCTTGATCTCGCTGACCACGGCCTTGAGGCGCTTTTCGAAATCGCCGCGATACTTGGTGCCCGCCAGCAGGCTGCCCAGATCAAGCGAGTAGATGACGCTGTCTTCCAGCACCTCCGGAACCTGCCCTTCGATGATCAGGCGCGCGAGACCTTCGACGATTGCGGTCTTGCCCACACCCGCCTCGCCCACGTAGAGCGGATTGTTCTTGCGGCGCCGGCACAGGATCTCGATGGTTCGCTCCACCTCGAGCTTGCGTCCCACCAGCGGGTCGATGCGCCCTTCCTGCGCGGCACGGTTCAGGTTGACCGCATACTTGTCGAGCGCACTGCCACCCTCGGGTTCACGCTCGCCATCCGCCGCGCCCTCCTCGCGCGTGACTTTTTCCTCGCGATCCTTGGCGAGCCCGTGCGAAATGTACTGCGTCACATCCAGACGCGAGATCTCGTGGCGCGCCAGCAGAAACACCGAGTGGCTCTGCTTCTCGCTGAAGATGGCCACCAGCACATCCGCCACGCCCACTTCGCGCCGGCCGCCGGATTGCACCTGGAAAACGGCGCGCTGCAGGACCCGCTGGAAACCCAGCGTGGGCTGTACCTCGCGATCCTCATCGCCAACCTTCATGCGCGGCGTCGTGTTGTCGATGTGGGAGCGCAGCTCTTCGGCGAGGCGCCGCAGATCGGCGCCGCCAGCCTTGAGGATCTCCCGGACCCGGGGCGTATCCAGGATGGCCAGCAGCAGGTGATCCACCGTGAGCACTTCATGCCGCGCTTCGCGCGCCTGCGAGAAGGCCACGTTCAGACAGTTTTCAAGCTCGGTCGAGAGCATGCCGATCGCTCCTTCAGGCCTGTTCCAGCGTGCACATCAGCGGATGCTGGTTGTCCCGCGAATACCCTACCACTTGCGCCACCTTGGTCTCGGCAATTTCATAGGTGAATACGCCGCACACGCCCTTGCCCTTCATGTGCACCTCGAGCATCACCCGTGTCGCCGACTCGCGGTCCATCTGGAAGAAACGCTCCAGCACCTCGACCACGAATTCCATTGGTGTGTAGTCATCGTTGAGGAGCACCACGCGGTACAGCGGCGGCTGCTTGACCTCGGGTGCCGCCTCCTCGACCACGACGCCTGTATGGCTTTCGCGCTCCTGGTGTGGATCCTTTCCGCTCATGTTCCGCATTATCACCCCGTTCCAGCCGTGCATGGGATCACAGGGCCGCAACTCCAATCCCAGGGGGTTCGTGACGCCTTCGTAACAAGTGTGCACAGAACATCTGCTTGTGGGGGGCTCCAGCCGCAAAGATAATACGTCGATTGTGACTACCGTGGCTCAAGCCTCAGGTTCTTCGAGCGAGCTGGTGAACCGGCTGGTCGCGCAGGCGCCTGCGTTGATCTTCTACCTTCTCATCGTGCTGGTCGCTTTCCGTGGCGCATGGCTGGTCGCAGATCTGTTTGGATCCTCCACACCCGTCACGCTGGTTGGCAGGTCAGCGCCGCCGGCAGCGGCGCGCAAGGTCGTCGACATTCCGTCCATCCTGCGGGCAAACCTGTTTGGCCAGAGCGCCGCCGCAACCGGTACCGATGCGCCTGTCACAAACATGAACCTGAAACTCGTGCTGGTGTTTGCAGCAAACGATGAGAAGCTCGGCTGGGCTGGCCTCGGCCCCAACACGAATGACGTGAAGGTGTACAAGGTTGGCGATGACGTGCCAGGTGGCGCGCGCCTGCATGCGGTGTACGTGGACCGCGTGCTGCTCGATCGTGGCGGCAGCATCGAAGCGCTGCTCGTGCCGCCCCGCGAAGGAGCTGCGCAGGGGCCGGCCGGTTCGCCACCGCTGGCCAGCGCAGGGGTGTCCCTGGATCGCGTGCAGCAGATCTGGCGCGAGAACCCCGGCCTCATCAATGAGGTCATGCAGCGCCAGGCCGTGTTCCAGGACGGCAAGCTGACGGGTGTGCGGATCAACCCCGGCCCAAATGTCCAGGCTTTCAATCGCCTGGGCCTCAGGCCCAACGACCTGGTGACCGCCATCAATGGCATGGCACTGGATGACCAGGCCCGCAGCAACGAGATCTTCAACTCGCTGAACGGGGCAGCCCAGGCGCGCGTCACGGTGAACCGCAATGGCCGTGAGACGGAACTCAATCTGAACATGGCAGAGATTGCCAGCGAAGCGGAGCGCCTGGCCGAATCTCCGCCGCCCGAGCAACCGGACCCAGGCCCCGACAGCGCGAGGTAGCAAGGAATGAAGAGTTACAAGACGGGGCTGGCCGCCGGCCTGCTGATGTGGCTGGCTCTGGCTGCGGCCCAGACACCTTCCCCGACGCAGCGCATTACGCCGAACTTCCAGAACGTGGACATCGTGGTCCTGGCCGACGCCGTGGGCCGCGCAACCGGGCTCACGTTCCTGCCCGATCCACGGGTGCGCGGCCCGGTGAACCTGGTCAATCCACGGCCCATGACGCCGCAGGAGCTGTACCAGACCTTCCTGTCGATCCTGCAGGTCAACGGCTTCACGACTTCACGCACCAGCAATGTGGTGAAGATCGTGCCGGAGGCCAACATCACCAGGATGCCCGGCAATGACATGCCCGACCGGATCAACCCCAATTCCGACGAAATCGTCACCACCACCATCGAACTGAAGAACATCAGTGCGCAGCAGCTCAACCCGGTGCTGCGCCAGCTGATTCCGCAGACCAGCTTCATCCAGTCGGTGACCGGCACCAACTCGCTGATCATCGTCGATCGCGCCAGCAATGTGGTGCGCATACAGAAGCTCGCTGCCGATCTCGACCAGTCCGGTGGCAGCGGTCTGGACATGATCAAGCTGGAAAACTCCAACGCCAGCGATGTGGCGCGGACACTCAGCACGCTGATGGCGGGCACGCCGGCTGATGCAGCCGGCGGCGCACCCAAGATCGTCGCCGATGACCGGTCCAACAGCATCCTCGTCAGCGGCGACGCCGCGGCTCGCGAGCGCATCGCCGGCTACATCGCCAATCTCGACAAGCCGGTTGCCGATGACGACAACATGGAAACGCGCTATCTGAAATACGCGCGCGCGGAGGCGGTCGCCGGCACGCTGAAGAACATGACCCCAACCGTCCTGGCCGTCACCAGCGGCAATGCCGGCGGGGCGGCGCCGGCCGCAGGCGCCGGCGCCGGCGCCAATGTCAGCAGCGGGTCCACCGACCGCTCCGTCAACATCCAGTTCGACGCACCGACCAACATGCTGATCGTCACGGCCCCGCCCAAGACGCGGCGCGCCCTGATGCGCATCGTCGATGACATGGACATCGCGCGGGCGCAGGTTCTCATCGAGGCCATCATCGCCGACGTGAGCATGGACAAGTCATCGGACCTGGGCGTGAACTGGGCCGTGTTCTCGCAGGAAGATGGCGTGGTGGTACCCGGTGGCCTGTTCGACTCGCCCATAGGCGGCACCGACATCGCCACGCTGGCCCAGACCGTTGCCGATCCGGCCAGTGCCACCAGCGTCCCGCAGGGGGGCACCTTCGCGCTGGGCAAGCTGGTGGACAATGGCATCAGCTGGGCCGCGATGATCCGGGCGCTGGCCTCCGACTCGAACACCAACGTGATCGCCAACCCCACGCAGGTAACGCTGGACAACCAGGAGGTCAACCTGGAGAGCGGGCAGGATGTGCCGCTGCTGTCGGGTTCGTACAGCAACACGGGTGGCATCGGTGGTGGCGGGGGCGGCATCGGCGGAGGCTTGGGTGGCGGAATCACCAGTCCGTTTCAGACCTACAACCGCACGCAGCTTGGCACCAAGCTGAAGATCACCCCGCAGTTGAATGGCGCGGATGCCATGACGCTCACCATCGACCTTGAGAGCTCCGAGCTGGCCGGCGCCACCGGCGACGGCGGCAGCGCCATCACCAATGTGCGCAAGTTCCACAATGTGCTGCTGGTCAAGGACCAGCAGTGGATCGTGGTCGGCGGACTGATCCGCGACAGCGAAACCACCGCCGAGAGCCGCGTGCCCTTCCTGAGCAAGATTCCGCTGCTCGGCAATCTGTTCAAGACCAAGAGCAAGGCGCGCTCCAAGAAGAACCTGATGGTGTTCATCAGGCCGACCATCCTGACGGACAGCCTCGAGGCCGACGCGGCGACCAACTCGAAGTACCGCGAAACACTCGATGCACAGAAGGCGCAGGATTCGGGTACCAGGTTGTCGTCGCCGCAGCTGCCGGAGCTGCTGCCGCCGCCCAATCCCGCCGCCCCGCCCCGCCAGCCCCAGACCACCCCGGTTCCGTGAACGCCAGCGCACAGGATGTGACAGCCCCGGCGAAGACGCTGCCCTTCGCCTTCGCGCGGCGGCACGGCATCGTGCTGCGCGAGGTTCGCGAGGGCACTGCCCATTGCGCGCTGCGCGCCAATGCGCCCGCGGTCGCCATTGCGGAGACCCGACGGCTGCTGCGCCTGCCGCTGGTGCTTGAGCGCATCAGCGACGAGGAGTTCGAGCGGGTGTTGCAGGCCGTATATGAGGGCGGCGCCGCCACCCTGGCAGCCGCCGGCGGTGGCCTGGAAGGCAACACCGATCTCACGCATCTGGCCGAGGAACTGCCGGAGCAGGCCGACCTGCTCGAGAGCGACGACGACGCACCCATCATCCGGCTGATCAATGCCGTGTTCAGCCAGGCCATCCGCGAAAACGCCTCCGACATCCATGTCGAGCCCTTCGAGAACCGCCTCGTGGTGCGCTTCCGTGTCGATGGCGTGTTGCGTGAAGTACTGCAGACCAAGCGCGCCGTGGCGCCACTGGTGGTCTCGCGCCTGAAGGTCATGTCGAGGCTCGACATTGCCGAGAAGCGCCTGCCGCAGGATGGACGCATCTCGCTGCGGGTGGCCGGCCGGGCCGTGGACGTACGCGTCTCGACCATCCCCTCCGGCCATGGCGAACGCGTCGTGCTGCGACTGCTGGACAAGCAGGCCGGGCGCCTGGAACTCACGGGCCTGGGCATGGACCCACGCACGCTCGCGAAGATCGACGAACTCATCCACAAGCCGCACGGCATCATCCTGGTCACCGGCCCAACGGGCTCAGGCAAGACGACCACGCTGTACGCGGCGCTGGAGCGGCTGAATGACAACAGCCGCAACATCATGACGGTGGAGGATCCGATCGAGTACTACATCGACGGCATCGGCCAGACGCAGGTCAATACCAAGGTGGAGATGACCTTCGCGCGCGGCCTGCGCGCCATCCTGCGCCAGGATCCGGATGTGGTGATGGTCGGCGAAATCCGCGACCTGGAAACCGCGCAGATCGCGGTGCAGGCCTCGCTCACC
>CAYWDZ010000195.1:0-5818 GCA_964456255.1 uncultured Steroidobacteraceae bacterium
GATGCGTGCTCGCAACGCAGAATCCGGTGGACCTGGACTACAAGGGCCTGGGCAACACCGGTACCTGGCTGATCGGCCGCCTTCAGACCGAACGCGATCGCGACCGGCTGCTCGATGGCCTGACCAGTGCGCTGGCCGGCGGTGGCCCGTCGCGCGAGGAGCTGACGCAACTGCTGGGTTCGCTGACGCAGCGCGTGTTCTTCATGCGCAATGTGCACGACGACGCGCCGGTGCTGCTGAAGAGCCGCTGGGCTCTCTCTTATCTGCGCGGGCCGCTGACTCCGCCGGAGATCTCGCGCCTGATGGCGCCGCGCAAGCAGGCCACTGCGGGCGCCAGCGCCGCGATGGCCGCCGCTGCACCTGCGGCAGCGCCCGCCCCTGCTGCACGCCCCGCCCTGCCGCCTGATGTGGAAGAAGCCTTCCTGCCGGTCAATGGCGCAACCACCGGAATCCTCTACCGGCCGCGCGTGCTGGGCCTTGCGAAGCTGCACTATGCCGACAAGACCGCCGGAATCGACGAGTGGCAGTCGCTCAGCCTCGCCGCGGCGATTTCCGACGATGGCAGGGAAGCCTTGTGGAATGAAGCCGAAGAGATCACCGCCGCGCTGACCCGGGAGCCCGTGGCCGGCGCGGGCTTTGCCGATGTACCTGCAGCCGCGCAGCGCGCGGCGGCCTATGGAGAGTGGGGCAAGACACTGACCGCGGCGCTGTACCAGGATCGCGCGGTGAAGCTGCTGACCTGCGATGCGCTGAAGCAGACCTCGCGCGCCGCTGAATCCGAAGGCGACTTCCGTGCGCGGCTGGCGCTCGCAGTGCGTGAGCAGCGCGATGCAGAGGCCGAGAAGCTGCGCCAGAAGTTCGCGCCGAAGCTCGCCACGCTGCAGGGCCAGAAGCAGCGCGCGCTCGAACGCGTGGAGCGCGAGAAGAGCCAGGCCTCGCAGCAGAAGATGCAGGCGGCCATTTCCATCGGCACCTCCATCCTCGGTGCATTCCTCGGCCGCAAGGTGCTGTCGAGCTCCAATGCCACCCGCATGGGCACGGCGGCGCGCTCGGCCTCGCGCATCGGCCGCGAGTCCGCCGACGTGGGGCGCGCCGAAGAATCGGCCGAGCAGATCGACCAGCGCATCGCCGATCTGAACAAGGAGCTGGAGGCTGCCATCGCCGCGCTCGACACCCGGCTCGACGCGCAGCGCATCGCGCTGCGTGAACTGACCATCGCGCCGCGCAAGAGCGATATCGCGGTGGGCAAGGTGATGCTGCTGTGGACGCCCTGGCGCAACGGCAGCGATGGCTTTCCGGTGAGGGCCTCCTGATGCCTTCCTTCGACGCAGTCTCGGAATTGAACGGCCACGAAGTCACCAATGCCGTGGACCAGGCCAACCGCGAACTGGAGCAGCGCTTCGACTTCCGCGGCATCGGTGCCACCTACGAGCGCGATGACAAGGAGCCCTTCTCGATCCTGATGAAGGCGCAGGCCGAGTTCCAGTTGAAGCAGATGCTCGACATCCTGCGGCTCAGGCTCTCCAAGCGCGGCATCGACGTGAACTGCATCGAGGTCAAGGACATCGACAAGAACCTTGGCGGCGCGCGGCAGAATGTGGTGCTCAAGCACGGCATCGATCACGAGATCGGCAAGAAGATCGTCAGGCAGCTCAAGGAATCAGGGCTGAAGGTTCAGGCGCAGATCCAGGGAGACAAGGTGCGCGTCACCGGCAAGAAGAAAGACGACCTGCAGGATGCCATTGCGCTGCTGCGCAAGGCAGACCTGGGCGTACCACTGCAGTTCGAGAATTTCCGCGATTGAACAACGCCGCGCGCGACTACCCGCACATGATGCGCGGACCGCGCTTCGCGTGGTGGCGGCCGTTGCTTGCCCTGCCGCTGGCGCTGCTGTTCGCATTCATCCTGATGGGGGGCCTGTTCGGCATCTTTGCACTGGCCGGCCAGGCGCAGCTCGTGAGCCGGGCATTCGCGGGCGACGACATGAATCCGGTTGGCTTCATGGCCACGAATCTGGTCATCGCCACCTTCATTCCGGCGGCCATGCTCGCGACCCGCATCCTGCATGGCGTGAAGCCCGGCTTCCTGACTTCGGTGGCGGGCGGATTCCGCTGGCGCTGGGCGATGCGGTGCGCGGTGATCCTGGTGCCGCTGTATGTGCTCACCTTCGCGCTTGACCTGCTGATCAACGGACCGGAAGGTTCGATTCCGGCGCAGCAGGGCCTGCTGCTGTTGATGGTTCTTGTCAGCACACCGTTCCAGGCGGCCGGCGAGGAATATCTGATCCGCGGCCTGCTGATGCAGAACGTCGGCGCTTGGTTCCGGCATCCAACCGTTGCGCTGGTGTCCACCACTGCACTGTCCACGGGGCTGTTCGCGGCCATGCACGGCAGCAGCGACGTGTGGATCCTGCTGGACCTGGCGGTGTTCGCGCTCGCCAACTGCATCCTGATCTGGCGCACCGGCGGCCTCGAGGCAGCGGTGGTCCTGCACGCGGTCAACAACATGGTGGGGATGATCGGGACTCTCTTCGTCGGTGGCTGGGGCGAGGGCTTCGTCGACGAGAAGAGTGTGGGCAAGCCGCAGGATCTGCTGCTCACCGTGCTGGTGACCAGCGTGGCAGTGCCGCTGCTGCTGAAGGCGGCGGCCAGGCAGGGCATCCAGCGCGTGTATCAGCCACCGGCAGAGCCGCCCGGCGATGCGGTCGGCAGCCTGCGCATGAATGGCTGGCTGTGGACTTCGGTCGCAGCGCCGGTGGCGTTGGGTCTACTGGTCGCCGCGGTCGGCGTCATCATGCTGCTGATACCCAAACCCACGCTGCGCCTGCTGCATTACACGGACATCGCCGGGCGAATGGGCGTTACCAGCCAGGGCTGCTTCGCGGGTTATCTGGTGCAAGCCCTGCCGATGGAAGTGCGCCGCTACGACACGCGCAAACTGGTGGAAGACGATGTGGTGATCCGGCTCGGCCAGCAGACCATCACCGGCAGCCAGGGCATGTTCCAGTTTCCCGTATCGCCCGAGCTGATGGCGGCGAACCCCGAATTCCACGTGGTGCTGCCCGATGGCCACACCATCACGTACCGCTACCAGTTCAAGGTTGATCGCGCCGCACTGCAGGCGAACGAGAAGTGCCCGGTGGAGACGCCCTGATCATTTCTGCTGATCCCGGGCAGTTTCACCGCCACCACGCCTGACCCTGCCCGCCCAGAATGGCTCCCATGACGCAGGAGCTGTTTCGCCGCGAAGTTCTCGATGCACGCCGCACGCACTGGCTGGGCGAGATCTCGCTGGTGCAGCCGCTGCGGCTCTGGGTCCTGAGCGCCGTTGCGCTGCTCGCGGCATTGGTGGTCGTGCTGTATCTCGTATTCGGCAGCTACACGCGGCGCGCAACGGTGGCGGGTCAGCTGGTGCCAACCCAGGGCCTTGCGACCGTGCTCGCACCCGCCGCGGGCGTGGTCAGTGAGCTGTACGCCACCGAAGGCGAACAGATCATTGCAGGTGCAACGCTGGCCATCGTCGCAGTGCCACGCGTCACGATCTCCAGTACCGGCTCGCGCGACCTGCAATCCAGCATGGGCGACCGGCAGGAGGGGCTGCGATCCGTACAGGAGGGGCAGTTGCGCACGCTTGCGGCGCAGGCTGCGGGCCTGGCGGAACAACTGGCCACGGCACGCAACGAGCTCGCGCAGATAGAGGCCGCCATCGCGACGCGCGAACAGCAAGTGCACATCAACGAGACCACGCTGGCGCGCCTGCGTGAGCTCTACCAGCAGCAGTACGTGAGCCAGCTGCAGCTCAGCCAGCAGGAATCCGCCGTGCTCGAGCAGATCAGCGCGGTGCAGGCCTTGCAGCGCCAGGCGAGCACGGCGGCGCGCAATATCCAGCAATTGCAGCAGGCCATCGCGGAACTGCCCGGGCAACGCAAGGCCATTGAAGCCAGCATCCAGCGCGATCTGGCCGCGCTGGCTCAGGAACGCGTCGAGATGAATGCCTCCGCCACGGTGACCATCAACGCGCCGGTCAGCGGGGTCGTCGCCACGCAGATCGTGAAGAGCGGTCAGGCTGTGCAGGAGGGGCAACCCCTGCTCACCTTGTTGCCGGGAGACGGTGCCCTGGAAGCAGAACTGTTCGTGCCCAGCCGCTCGATTGGCTTCATCGCACCTGGCGATGCGGTGCTGCTGCGCTTCCAGGCTTTTCCCTGGCAGAAGTTCGGACATCAGCAGGGCGCGATCACCAGCATCGGCCGCAGTCCGCTCGCGCCTGCCGGAGGCGGCCAACCGCTGTATCGCGTCACCGTAACGCTGGCGCAGCAGTCGGTTACCGCCTACGGCAGGGCCGAAACATTGAAGCCGGGGATGCTGCTCGATGCCGACATCCTCGGCGAGCGGCGGCGACTCATCGAATGGCTGTTCGAGCCGCTGTATTCACTGAAGGGAAAGGTATTTCCGGGTGCACTCCCGGAGCCCACGGCGCAGGGTTTGCGCCATACGACCAGAAAGGAGAGCTGACATGCGTGAGTTGAAGCAGAACGAGATCGAGAACGTGAGTGGAGCCGGATTCCTGCACGAGTTGGTCGACGATATCTACTACACCATCAAGAAGTTGCCGACCATCTACGACGCAGCAATCACCTCGACGGCCGACATGATGTGCCGCGCCACCAGCAATTGCTGATCTTCTGACACGTGGCTACAACCGTGATCGCCGCGCCTGCGACGATCACGGTTGTTCAGCTGCCGGCCCCAGGAGAATTGAGATGGCCAAGATGAACGCGGCACCACCCAAACTGCGCATTTCAACCAGGGACCTGGTCTTTGCGTTCGTTCTGACGCTACTTGTTGCCGTTGTAACCGGTGCGTTCGTCCATTCCCGCCACCACGAACTCGAGCGCCTGGCGCTGCCGATTGCTCATCTTGTAGCGGTCACCTTGTTCACTCTGCTGGTGATGCTTGGCGGAAGGCAGTCGTTGCCGGCCGTCATTGCAGCCACATCCATCGGGCGAGCGCCCCGTCCTGGTGGAATGCTGCTGTGGGGTCCGGTTGCGATACTGGCCGGACTGATCTTCCGCTTTGGTATCGGCGGACTGGGCTATGCCATTGACGTGGCATTGCACCTCTTTCAACCATCATTGCCCGATCCGAGTCTGATCGAAGTTCCAAAAGGATCTCTTCCCCGGTTCGATGCGCTGCTGATCGTCGCCGTCTTGCTCGGAGCCGCGGTGGAGGAGTATGCGTATCGCCGGATCCTGCAGTCCTACTTCTGTCGCAAGTACGGCCTGTGGACAGGAATCCTGGGCGTATCAGTAGCCTTCGGCGCGGTACATGCGAGCATCGGCGTCATTCTGGCGGGCTCTTGTCTTGCCCTGCTCTATCTCTACAGCGGCAGACTATGGGTAGCCATCGTTGCGCACGCCACCGCAAACCTGGCTGTCTACGCCATGAACGTCCTGCAACCGAGCGAGGAAGCGCTCCTCGCGTGCTGCGGCATCTCGGCCGTGATATTGGTGGCAGCGTTGGCCTTTGCCACGCAAGCCATCAGACGCACGCAGCCGATCTACACCTGATCGCCCGCTGCGACGATGCCGCGCATCAGGCCCATCCTCCAGGCCGAGGCCACCGAGTGCGGCCTGGCTTCAATCGCGATGATTGCGCAGGCCCATGGGCTGTGCCTCTCGCTGCAGGAGCTGCGGCTGCGCTTTCCGCTGTCGCTGAAAGGCGCCCGGCTCGATCAATTGATTCGCATCGCGCAGCAGCTGCACCTGCATGCGCGCCCACTGCGGCTGGAGCTGCAGGATCTGCCGAAACTGGCCCTGCCC
>CAYWDZ010000196.1:0-5778 GCA_964456255.1 uncultured Steroidobacteraceae bacterium
GCAGCTCTATGACGCGCTGACGGTGCTGCAGCATCGCGGACAGGATGCCGCCGGCATCATGACCGCAGACAGCAGCGAGCTGTTCGTGGTGCGTGGCAAGGGCCTGGTGCGCGACGTATTCGGCCAGCGCGACATGGATTCCCTGCGCGGCAACATGGGTATCGCCCATGCACGTTATCCCACGGCGGGAGGGAACAGTTCCTCGGAAGTCCAGCCCTTCTACGTGAACGCGCCCTACGGCATCTGTCTTGGCCACAATGGCAACCTGACCAATGCCACCGAGCTGGCCCATGTGCTCACGCGCGAAGAGCGCCGGCACCTGAATACCTCTTCCGATTCCGAAGTGCTGCTGAATGTCTTTGCTTCGGAATTGCAGCGGGTCGGCACGCCGCGTGCGACGCCGGGTGACATCTTCGCCGCCTGCAATGCCGTCTACCGGCGCTGCCGCGGCGCCTATGCGGTGGTTGCGATGATCATCGGTCATGGCGTGCTGGGTTTCCGCGACCCGCACGGCATCCGCCCGCTGGTGCTCGGCCAGCGCCGCAGCAGCCGCGGCATGGAATACATGCTGGCGTCCGAAAGCGTGGCGCTCACCATGGCCTCCTTCGAGGTGCTGCGCGACGTGGCCCCGGGCGAGGCGGTTTTCATAGACGAGCTGGGCCGCCTGCACACCAACCAGTGCGTGCCGGTGGCGCGCCACACGCCCTGCATATTCGAGTACGTGTATTTCGCCCGTCCCGATTCGATCATCGACAACATTTCGGTCTATCGGGCGCGCATGCGCATGGGCGAGCGGCTTGCCGAGAAGCTCAAGCGCGAGTACCCCAACCACGATATCGATGTGGTCATTCCGATCCCGGATACGAGCCGCACCTGTGCGCTGCAGCTCGCGCAGAAGCTGCGCATCAAGTATCGCGAGGGCTTCAACAAGAACCGCTACATTGGCCGCACCTTCATCATGCCGGGCCAGGATCAGCGCCTGAAGTCGGTGCGCCGCAAGCTTTCGGCCATCGATTTCGAGTTTCGGGGCAAGAACGTGCTGCTGGTGGATGATTCCATCGTCCGCGGCACCACGTCGGCCCAGATCATCGAACTGGCGCGCGAGGCCGGTGCCCGCAAGGTGTACTTCGCCTCGGCTGCGCCGCCGGTGCGCTACCCGTATGTCTATGGCATCGACATGCCGGCTGCTTCCGAACTGGTGGCCGCGGGGCGCGACGTGGAGGAGGTCGCACGGCAGATCGGTGCCGACTGGCTGCTGTACCAGGATCTGGAGGATCTGGTGGCCGCGTGCCAGCACGACAATGCGGCAATCAGCGAGTTTGATACGTCCTGTTTCTCGGGCACGTATGTCACCGGTGACGTCACGCCGGAATACCTGGAGCGGCTGGAGCGTGAACGCTCCGATGGTGCCCAGGGGCAGCGCCGCGACAGCACCTTGAAAGTCGTCAGCTAAGGGCTCCGATCCGCTCAAGTGGGCTCGATACCATGCGACTGCTGCTGATCGTCGAGGATCCGGGCTTGCAGCACCTGCTGCAGCAACACGTCACCAGCCGCTGGCCACAGGCCGAGTTCGTGATCCGTCCGCCCGAACTGCCCGCATTGTTGCCAGCGGAGTTCCTGGCGCAGGGATACGACGCCGTCATCGTGGACCGTGACTGGCACCGTGGCGCGGGACTGGTGTGGCTGCGCGAGCTGGCCGGCCGGCGCGGATTTGCACCAACGCTGTTCCTGGCCGATCGTGCCGACGGCCAGTCAGCGCGCGAAGCGCGCCTCTTCGGCGCCTTTGGCGTGATTGCCAAGCAGCAGTTTTCCGGTGAAACGCTGGTTGCGGTACTGGCGGAAGCCTCGCGTGTGCAGAGCCGCGCCCAGGCTGACTGGCGGGTCTCGCCGGAGGCCGAGGCCGCGCGACGCTTCGGCACAGTGCGCATACCGGGCTACCGCTGTGTGCGGCGCCTGGCCGGTGGGTCGGTGTCCCAGTTGTTTCTGGCCGAGAGCCAGAAGATCGGCGACCTCACCGTCGTCAAGGTCACGCCTTCGATGCGTGATGCCAGCGGCGTGGACCAGTCCTTCGAGCGCTTTCTGCAGGAGTACGAGATCGCGCATCGCCTGCACCATGCCAGCATCGTCCACTGCCATGAGCTGGGTGTGGCCGACGACCATGCCTACCTGGCGATGGAATACTTTCCGGATGGGGATCTGCGGCGACGCATCCGCGCCGGCATCTCGGCTGCCGACGCGCTGGATCTTTCGGCGCAGATCGCGGACGCGCTGGCTGCGCTGCATGGGGCCGGCGCGCTGCATCGGGATCTGAAACCCGGCAATGTCCTGATGCGGGGCATGCGGCGCATCGCATTGTCGGATTTTGGCCTCGCCAAGGATGTCGCCTGGGACATGGAGATCACCGATCCGGGCCTGATCTTCGGTACGCCGCATTACATGAGCCCGGAGCAGGGCCATGGCGAGCCGGTCGATGGGCGCAGCGACCTCTACAGCCTCGGCGTGATCCTCTACGAGATGCTCACGGGAGAGAAGCCGTACTCGGCTACCAATCCCATGACCATCATCTACAAGCACCGTCATCAGCCCATTCCCCGCTTGACGGGCTCCGTGGCGCTCTGCCAGCCCATCATCGACACACTGCTGGCCAAGCGGCCGGCCGAACGGTACGCCACGGCGCAGGATGCCGGGCAGGCGCTGCGCCAGGCCGCAGAATCGGCCCGGGCTGCCTGAATGCACGGTCGCGCGATTCTGCGAACGTCCACTCCGCAGGCCTGGGTCGAGGCTGCGGTACACAACTGGCAGTTGCTGCTGGTCGATCACGCCAACTGCGAGAAGAAGGCATCCTCCACCGCACTGGCACTGATGTTTGCCTATCCGGAAGACGTGCGTCTGTCGCTGGCCATGGCGCGTCTGGCGCGCGAGGAGCTGCGGCATTTCGAGCAGGTGCAGAAGCTGATGCGCGACCTGGGAGTGGCCATGCAGCGCCTTGCGCCCGGTCGCTATGCCGGTCGTCTGCGTGCGCGCCTGGCTTCCAGCGAACCCCAGAGAAAGCGTGACCTGCTGCTGGCAGGCGCATTGATCGAAGCACGCTCCTGCGAGCGCTTCGAGCTGCTGGCGCCGCTGCTGCACGAGCCGCTCGCTGGCTTCTATGCCGGACTGGCTGAATCAGAGCGGCGTCATGCCGACCTGTATCTCGAGCTGGCAGAACTGGCGGCGCCAGCCGAGGCGGCCAGCGGTGCACTGTGGGCGCGACTGGACGAGCTCGCGCGTTTCGAAGCGCGACTGGTACAGGATCCGGATGCCGAGCTGCGCTTCCATTCCGGCGCACCTGCGATCGCACCGGCGGCCTAGGCGATCGGCTGTCCCGGCACCGCCTGCACGGTGCATTGACCCATTGCGTCCACCACCAGTGCGCTGGCCTGCGCAGGCCAGTCGCCCAGTACGATGCGCTGGCGCTGACGTCCGTCAACGTCGATGCGATGTACGTGAGGCCGATGAGTGTGCCCATGCACCAGTACGTCGCCGTGCGTCGAGCGCAGCAATGCGGTCACTGCCTCTGGCGTTACGTCCATGATGGAAGGCGGCAGTTGCCGCGTATGCGCGTAGCTGCGCCGGCGCATCATGGCCGCGAGCCTGCGGCGCAGGCGCAAGGGCAGGGCGAGCCATGCACGCTGCCAGAGAGCCGTGCGTACCACCCTGCGGAAGCGCTGGTAGCGCCGGTCATCGGTGCACAGCTGATCGCCGTGGGTCAGCACAAACCGCATGCCGCCAAGCTGCAGCACCGCGGGATCGGGCAGCAACTGACAGCCAGTGCTTGCCATGAACGCGGGGCCCAGCAGGAAGTCGCGGTTGCCGTGCTGGATGTAGCAGGCGATTCCACTGGAATTCAGTGTGCGCAATGCTTCACAAACACGGGCGCGCGCCGGGTCGTTGTCGTCATCGCCGATCCATGCCTCGAACAGATCACCGAGGATGTACAAGGCGTCGCTGCCGCGCGCCTCGGTGCGCAGGAAGCCCAGGAACTGTTCGATGGTGGCCGGGGCGGAGGCATCGAGGTGCAGGTCGGAGATGAACAGGATGCGGCCGTGCGCCATGCATCGAATATAGTGTAGGCATGTCAGGAAATCCCGTTGTTACCCGCTTTGCACCCAGTCCGACTGGTGAGTTGCACCTGGGCAATGCTCGCGCCGCGCTGTTCAATGCGTTGCTGGCCGGACATGACGGCGGGCGATTCCAGCTGCGCATTGAAGACACGGATGCGACGCGCAGTCGTGCCGAGTACGCCGACCAGTTGATGCGGGACCTGTCCTGGCTGGGGCTGTCCTGGTCCGGTGAGCCGTTGCATCAGTCGGCGCGTGCAGCCATTTACGACGCACAGCTGGCGCGACTGTCGGCGGTCGGGCTCACGTATCCGTGTTTCTGCACCCAGCGCGAGCTGGAGCTGGCGCGCAGCGCGCAGCTGGCTGCCGGGAAGCCGCCGCGCTACTCGGGCAAGTGCCGCAGTCTCAGCGCGGCCGAAGGTGCGGCCCGGCTGGCCGGGGGCGAGCCCGCCACGCTGCGCTTCAAGGTGCCCGAGCAGGGCGTGATCGAGTTCGAGGATCTGGTGCATGGCGCGCGCCGCTTTGCGCACAGCGAGATTGGTGACTTCGTGTTGCGTCGGACGGACGGATCCGCCGCGTTCTTCTTTTCCAATGCGGTCGATGATGCGTTGAGTGGCGTGACGCATGTGCTGCGCGGCGACGATCACCTGAGCAACACGCCGCGGCAGCTGTTGATCCTGCAGGCGCTGGACCTGCCGGTTCCGCGCTACGGTCACCAGGCCTTGCTCACCGGTGCCGATGGCGCGCCGCTTTCCAAGCGCAATGGCGCCGAGTCGCTGCGGGCCCTGCGCGAGCAGGGCTTTCTGCCCCTGGCATTGACCAACCATCTGTTCCGGCTGGGTCATTCCACGCCGCACCTGCAGCTGCTGACCCTGGGCGAGATGGCCTCAGCCTTCGAGCTTGCCCATCTGCAGCGCTCGCCGGCGCATTTTGATCCGGCGCAGCTGCTCGGATGGCAGAAGGAGGCCGTGCATGGGCTGAATGCCGAAGCACTGCGTCACTGGCTCGGCGCGCGCCTTCCCCCATCGCTGGATCCGGAAGCCCGTGCCGCTTTCCTCGAAGCCGTACGGCCCAACCTCGTCTTTCCGGACGACGTGCTGCCCTGGGTCGATGTGGCTTTCGGCGCCGAGGTCGAGGTGGACGCGGAAAGCGCCGCTGCGATCCAGTCCGCAGGTCCTGGGCTGTTTCAGGCGGCCGCAGCGGCCGCAGCGGGCAATGACTTTGCCGCCATCGTGGCTGCGGCAAAGGCGGCCACCGGGTTGAAGGGGGCGGCATTGTTCAAGCCGCTGCGGGCGGCACTGACCGGGCGGCTGGCCGGGCCGGAACTGGGTCCGTTGCTGAAGGTCATGCCCCCGGGCATTGCCCAGCGCCGGCTCGCGCGATTTGCGTGACCCATCGCTAGAATCGCCCGATGCTCAATATCCACAATTCCCTGAAGGGGAAGATCGAACCATTTGTGCCGCTGGTCGCAGGCAAGGTCCGCATGTATGTGTGCGGCATCACCGTCTACGACTATTGCCACATTGGCCACGGACGCATGCTGGTGGTCTTCGACGTGGTGCAGCGCTGGCTGCGCTACAGCGGTTACGAACTGAATTACGTACGCAACATCACCGACATCGATGACAAGATCATTCGCCGTGCGGCGGAGAATGGTGAGGCCATCGATGTGCTCACC
>CAYWDZ010000197.1:0-5770 GCA_964456255.1 uncultured Steroidobacteraceae bacterium
GGCCGCGACCAACCTCAAGCCCACCAGCAAGACCGGCATCACGGGTCGGCTGAAGGCGTGGGATCCGGTGGCTCGCAAGGTGGTGTGGGAAACCCCGCCGTTCATGGACAACAGGCCCAGTGGTGGCGTGATGGCCACCGCCGGCGGCCTCGTGTTCGGCGGCAATGGCGCGGGCAATGAACTGCGTGCCTATGACGCGAAGACCGGTGAGGTGCTGTGGAGCTTCAACGCGCAGACCTCCGTGTTCGCTGGTCCGATTACCTACGAGCTCGATGGCCAGCAGTACATCGCCGCCAGTGTCGGCGGCAACGCGGCGCAGACCGGCGGCTACTACGCGCCGGGCTACTCCCGCATGCTGGTGTTCGCGATTGGCGGCAAGGCGAAGCTGCCACCGAACCAGGTGTACACGCCGCCGGCGCTTGATCCGCCGGCATCGACGGCCAGTGCCGAGGTCATCGCGCATGGCGGCGAGCTCTACAACCAGTACTGCTCGGTGTGCCATGGCCAGGATGGTGTGCAGACGCGCGGCACCTTCCCCAACCTGACGGTCACGCCGATGCTGCATTCGCAGGAGGCCTTCGACCAGGTGGTGCTGCAGGGCATTCGCCAGGAGCGGGGCATGGGCAACTTCTCCTCGGACCTGAAGCCCGAGGACTCCCTGGCCGTGCGCGAGTTCCTGATTTCCCGCGCCAACGCGCTGAAGGCCGCGGCTCCGCCGCCGCCGCCGGTGGACAACACCGGCAATCAGCATGAATAGCCGAGGTTGCCCCGGGCAGTGTTTGCCCGCGGCACCATAGGTTTTGGCGAAAAAGCCCGGAAAAACACGGTGTTTGGGGTTTTCACGGCTGGATCAGCCCGCATGCCCTGCGCTAGACTCGCCACCCCTTACAAGACCGGCCACCGGCCTCTCTTTAAGACCACCAACCTACAGTGAAGAGGTTCGAGAGACATGAGCAACCTTGAAAGCGTGCTGAAGGCCGCTGGCAATACCGTCGACCACCTGCGCAACTCGCAGATCGGCGCGTATGTATATCCGGTCGTGGCGCCCGAGTTTTCCAACTGGCGCAGTGAGCAGGCCGCCTGGCGCAATGCCGCCGTGCTGTTCGACCAGACCCACCACATGGTCGACCTGTTCATCGAAGGCCCCGATGCGCTGAAGCTGATCGAAAGCCTCGCCATCAACAGCATGAAGGGCTTCGTGCCCAACAAGGCCAAGCAGTTCGTGGCCTGCTCCTACAGCGGCCATGTGATCGGCGACAACATCCTCTTCTATCTCGCCGAGAACAGCTTCGTGATGGTCGGCCGTGCGCCGTCCACCAACTGGGTGCACTACCAGGCGCAGGCCAGCGGCCTGAACGTCAAGACGACCTACGACGATCGTTCGCCGTCGCGTCCGAACGGCCACGCCGTCACCCGCAAGTACTACCGCTTCCAGATCCAGGGCCCGAAGGCCAAGTACGTCATCGACAAGCTCAACGGCTCGCCGCTGCCGGAACTGAAGTTCTTCAACATGGCCGAGATGAACATCAAGGGCCGCAAGGTCCGCACGCTGCGCCACGGCATGGCCGGCGAGCCGGGTGTGGAAATCTGGGGCCCGTACAACGAGCGCGAAGAGATTGCCGCCGAGATCCTGTCGGTGGGCAAGGAATTCGGCATCGTGCCGGTGGGCTCGCGCGCCTACGCGACCAACACGCTGGAGTCCGGCTGGATTCCCTCGCCGCTGCCGGCCGTGTACACCGACGAGCGCATGAAGAAATACCGCGAGTGGCTGCCGGCCAACTCGTACGAGGCTGCCGGTGCCATCGGCGGTTCGTTCGTCTCGAAGAACATCGAGGACTACTACGTCACGCCGTATGAAATCGGCTACGGCCCGTTCGTGAAGTTCGACCATGACTTCATCGGCCGCGAGGCGCTGGAGAAGATGAACGGTGGCAAGGGTGGCCGTCGCAAGGTCACGCTGGCCTGGAACGGCGACGACGTCGCCAAGGTCATCGCCTCGATGCTGCAGAAGGGCGATCACTTCAAGTACATCGACTGGCCGCTGTCGAACTACGCCAACAGCAACTACGACCTGCTGACGGCCGGCGGCAAGCCGGTTGGCGTGTCGATGTTCTCGGGCTACAGCTACAACGAGCGCTCCTTCCTGTCGCTGGCCACCGTCGATGAAGACGTGGCGATCGGCAACGAGGTGGTGTTGCACTGGGGCGAGGCGCAGAACACGAAGAAGACCACGGTCGAGCCGCACAAGCCGACCGAGATCCGCGCCATCGTGTCGCCGGTGCCGTATGCGGTCACCGCGCGTACCCAGTACGCACAGGGCTGGCGCACGGGCAAGTAAGCAAGCTTCGAATAGCGTTGCTTGTGGATGAGGGCGGGTGATTCACCCGCCCTTTTCTTTTTTGTTCCTCAATTGGCCTGGATTCTTCGGCACTTCGAAGACTCGCCACGTAGCGGGGGAACAGTGAAGAAAGCATTCCGATTGGTTCTGGCTGCAACGGTGGCGGTCGCCTGCTCGGCCATGGCGGCCGATGCAGCGAAGACCACTTCCAGGGCGCCCACCGCTGCCGACTGGACCGCCCTGGCGAAGCTGCCGGACTGGAGCGGCGTGTGGATGCCGGACTGGCGCGGTGAGCACCGCGCCGTAGAAGCCCGCGCTGGTGGTGCACCCGGTGCTGCCCGGGCCGGTGGACCGCCCGCTGGTGGAGCCCGCGCCGGCGGACCGGGTGCAGGTGGGCCCAGGCTCACGCCTGAATTCCAGGCGAAGATGGCGGCCAATCCGCCCGCGCGTGGTGGCGGCGCCAGCGGCGCCAACTGCGTGCCGCCGGGGCTGCCCGGCATCATGACCCAGCCCTATCCGATCGAGTTTGTGTACAACCCGGGCAAGATCGTGATCGTGATCGAGGCGTACATGCAGTTCCGTCACGTGTTCACTGACGGGCGAGCGCACCCGGAAGATCCGGATCCCACCTACATGGGCCACTCGATCGGACACTGGGAAGGCGACACGCTGGTGATCGATTCGGTCGGATTCAATGCCGACATCAGGATCGGCGGGCGCTACCCGCACAGCGACAGGATGCGCATCGTCGAGCGCATCCGCCGCGTCGACAGGGACTGGATGCAGATCGAGACCACGACCATCGATCCGGAGGTCCTGGCCGAGCCCATTGTCACGACCAACTGGTACAAGCATCTGGATGACGAGATCCGCGAGTACATCTGCCTCGAGAACAACCACGACAGCACCGACGAAAGCGGTCGTCCGGGATTCAGCACGGAGAACCAGAAATGAGCGCCAGCAAACCGTTTCGCAATATCCACTTCCTGTTGGCCATCATCGCGGCGCTGGCCCTGGCGCCGTTCGCATTCGCGCACCACTCGACCGCGGTGTTCGACATGCAGAAGACGGTGGAGATCACCGGCACCATCAAGGAATTCCAGTGGACCAATCCGCACACCTTCACCTACGTGATGGTGGAGGGTGACGCGACTGTTGCCGGCGAATACGCGCTGGAAGGCATGAGCCCGAACTACCTCGGGCGCGAAGGCTGGACCAAGCGCACGCTCAAGCCCGGTGACAAGGTCACCCTGCAGGTGCATCCCCTGAAGGATGGCCGCAAGGGCGGCTTCATGGTCAGCGTGAAGCTCCCCGATGGCACGGTCATGTACAACCTGCCGGTGCGCGGCGGCGTGGATCCTTCGAAGACGCCCTAAGCGCCCGGTACGTTGGCAGAAATGAAAAGCCCCGCGAATGCGGGGCTTTTCTGTCTTGCTCGAGCAGTGACGATCAGTGGTGCATCGTCGCCAGCGTGGCCGGATCCAGGTGCGAGATGGAACGCGTGTCCTGGAAGGCGCGGATGCCCTCGATGCCCTGCTCGCGGCCGATGCCCGAAGACTTCATGCCGCCGAACGGGGCGCGCAGGTCCAGGCGCGTTGCGCCGTGATCGTTGATCCACACATAGCCGCACACCATCTGGCCGCCGACGCGGTAGGCCGCCTTCTGGTCAGCCGTCCACACCGAACCGGCGAGGCCAGCCCAGGTATCGTTGGCCGCCTTGATGGCTTCTTCTTCCGTATCGAACGGCAGGATCGGAATGACCGGGCCGAACTGTTCTTCGGTGACCACACGCAGGCTGGGCTTCGGATCCACCACGATGGCGGGGCGCACGAAGTTGCCGCCCTTCATGTCGCCGCCGGGCAGTTCGCCGAATTCCAGCACCTTGGCGCCGGAGTCCCTGGCTTCCTTGATCAGCTCGTCGACGAACTTCTTCTGTGCCGGTGAGTGCAGCGGGCCCATGGTGGTGGTCTGGTCCAGGCCATAGCCCAGCTTCGTCTTCGCCAGACGCGCCGACAGGCCCTTGACCAGCTCGTCCATGCGCGAGCGGTGCACATACACGCGCTTGGCATTCATGCAGATCTGGCCGGTGGTGTCGTAGATCGCCGCGAACAGGCGGTCCAGGTGCGTGTCATCCAGGATCGCGTCCTTCAGGATGATGGCGGCATCGTTGCCGCCCAGTTCCAGCGTCACGCGCGTCAGCGTGCCGGAGGCCATTTCCATGATGCGCTTGCCGCCGCCCACCGAGCCGGTGAAGCACACCTTGGCGACGTCGGGGTTCTTGATCAGCGCGGACATGTTGGCATCGGGGCCGGTGACCACGTTCAGCACGCCTGGCGGCAGCTTCTCGGCAATGCGCTGCACGACGCGCGCGGTGGCGAGTGGCGCGGTGAGCGCGGGCTTCACGATCACGGTGTTGCCGGCCAGCAGCGCATGCGGCAGCGCAGCACCCAGGATGGCGATGGGCCAGTTGAACGGCACGATGATGCTGACCACGCCCAGCGGCTGGTAGCTCACGGTGGTCTCGGTGGGGATGTGGCCGGTGACCGGCTTGAGCACCTTGGAGGCATTGACCTCGTCGGCATGCATCAGCGCCAGGTTCCAGCGGATCTGCAGCACCAGCGCATCAACCCAGCCCTCGATGCGTACCTTGCCGTTCTCCTGCGACAGGATCGCGCCGTCCTCGGATGCAAAGGGATTGGGTGAATCGGGCACACCCTCGATGGCGGCCTTCATCTTCTCGGCGCGCTGCTGCGGAGTCAGGGCTGCCCAGGCCGGATAGGCGGCCTTGGCGGCAGCGACGGCATCGCTGACGTCCTGCGGTGTGGCGTGGGCTGCGTAGCCGACTACGACACCCGGCTTGGCCGGATCCGCGATGGCCATCTTCTCAGCGGTCTTGCGTTCCTTGCCCCCGATGTACAGGGCGGTGGTGACTGTGTCGGACTTGACCGAGCCGGCTGGAGTGGCCATGCGTGATACCCCTCTATCGTGTGTCTTCTGGTGAATCGGAAAGGGGCGATAGGTTACTCCGCCTGCTGCGGCGAGCGCCAACCCGGCCCGATATTGCGCCGCAAAATCTGCCCGAGGCAGTGGCTGTCGGTGGCGCAAATTGACAGTCGTCAGAGGGTCCAACAAGATGCCGGCCCCGTTTCGAAATACACCTTGAATACAACCTTTGCGCGGCTCTTCGAGTGCGCGCCCTCACGGAGAAATCATGGCCGTCAAGAATCTTGAGGATCGCATCAAGGCCGCCGGTGGCGCGCTGAAGATGCTGCGCGACTCGCAGACCGGTCCGAACCCCTACCCGGTGGTGAAGCCCGAGTACACCAACTGGCGCGACGAGCAGTGGGCGTGGCAGCACGCCGCGATCCTGTTCAACCAGAGCTTCCACATGACGGACCTGTTCGTGTCCGGCCCCGAGAGCTTCGACTTCCT
>CAYWDZ010000198.1:0-5708 GCA_964456255.1 uncultured Steroidobacteraceae bacterium
GAGCGATTCCAGATAGCGGCGCTGGCCTTCACCGAAGATGATGTCGAAGGCCAGCGTCGACTTGCCCGAACCGGACACGCCGGTGACCACCGTCATGGCGCCATGTGGCAGCCGGGCGTCGATGTTCTTCAGGTTGTGTTCGCGCGCGCCCCGCACCTCGATCTGGCGCGGGGCGGGCGCGGCAGGCATATGGCGGCGCGCTGCATCACGCACGGTGCGCGCCGAGAGCAGGTAGTCGGCGAGGGCCGCGCCGGTGTGACCGATGCGCGCCTTGCGGAATTCGCCCGGCGTGCCCGTGGCGACGATGCGTCCGCCGGCGTCACCACCCTCCGGCCCCATTTCGATCAGCCAGTCGGCGGCGCCGATCACGTCGAGGTTGTGTTCGATCACCAGCAGCGAGTGGCCGCGCAGGGTGAGCTGGCGAAAGGCGCGCATCAGCTGCGCGATATCCTCGAAGTGCAGGCCCGTGGTGGGCTCGTCGAAGATCAGCAGCTGCCGCTTCGTGTTGTCGGCATCCGCGAGATGGCCGGCAAGCTTCAGACGCTGCGCCTCGCCGCCGGACAGGGTGGGCACCGGCTGGCCCAGGCGCAGATAGGAGAGCCCGACATCGGCCAGCGGCTTGAGCCTGGCGAGCACCTCGGGCTCGCCGGCAAAGAAGGACACGGCCTCGGTCACCGTCATCTCGAGCACGCCGGCCATGCTGGCGCGCCGGCCGTCCGCGCCGTCGATGGTGATCTCCAGGATCTCGTCGCGGTAGCGGCTGCCATTGCAGGCCGGGCAGCGCAGGTACACATCGGCAAGCAGCTGCATCTCCACATGCTCGAAGCCGTTGCCGCCGCATTCCGGGCAGCGACCCGTGCCGGAATTGAAGCTGAATGTTCCCGGCGTGTACTTGCGCAAGGCCGCTTCCGGGGTCTTCGCGAACAACTGGCGAATGGGGTCGAAGGCGCCAACGAAGCTGGCCGGATTGGAACGCGTGGTACGACCGATCGGCGATTGATCCACCAGCACCGCGCCGCCGAGCTTGTCGTGGCCGCGCAGTGCCGAGTAGCTGCCCGAAGAATCGGCCGGCTTGCCGAAGGCGCGTTGCAGGGCAGGGAACAGCAGCTCGGTCACCAGCGTGGATTTGCCCGAGCCGGATACGCCGGTGATGCAGACCAGCTGACCCAGCGGCACGGTGAGCGTCGCATCGCTGATGTTGTGCAGCGAGGCCCCTTCGAGCACCAGTGCGCCGGCCATGGTGGCCGTGCCTTCATCGGTGCGGCCGGCCGTGATGTGCCGCCGCCCCGCGAGATAGTCACCGGTGAGCGAGCGCTTCACATCGAGCACGCCCTCCGGAGTGCCGTTGTAGAGAATCTCGCCGCCATGCTCGCCCGCGCCCGGGCCCATGTCGATGAGCCGGTCGGCCTCGAACATGATCTGCGGGTCGTGCTCCACCACCACCAGCGTATTGCCGGCATCACGCAGCCTGCTCATCACGCCGATCACCCGGCCCATGTCGCGTGGATGCAGGCCGATGGAAGGCTCATCCAGCACGAACAAGGTGTTGACCAGGGAAGTACCGAGCGCGGTGGTGAGGTTGATGCGCTGCACTTCGCCGCCCGAGAGTGTGCGTGACTGCCGGTCCAGCGTGAGATAGGAGAGGCCCACTTCACCCAGATAGCCGAGCCGGGCGCGTATTTCGGAGAGCACCAGCTCGTCGGCTTCGCCGAGTGGCGGCGGCAGCGTCAGTTCATTGAAGAAATCGCGTACGCGCGCAATGGGCAGCTGCGCCAGTGCCTGCATGTTGTGCGGACCCAGCCGCCACAACAGCGACTCCGGCTTCAGCCGCGCGCCGTGGCAGGCGGGGCATTCGTTGTAGCTGCGGTAGCGCGACAGCAGCACGCGCACGTGCATCTTGTAGGCCTTGCTTTCGAGCCAGTCGAAGTAGCCCTTCGCGCCATACCAGTGCTTGCGGCCCTTCTTCCCATCACCCTGGATCACCCAGTGCCGCTGCTGTTCCGTCAGCTCTTCCCACGGCACGTCCAGCGGAATGCCTGCCGGCCCGGCGTGCCTTTCCATGTCGTCCTGGCATTCCTTGCCGGTGGCGGTCTGCCAGGGCTTGATGGCGCCACCTCCCAGCGTCTTGCTGTGGTCCGGAATGACCAGGTCGTAGTCCACGCCGATCACGCGGCCGAAGCCGCGGCAGGTCTCGCAGGCCCCCAGCGGCGAGTTGAAGGAAAAGTGGCTGGGCAGCGGGTCCTGGTAGGCGATGTCGCACTCGGCGCAATGCAGCGCGGATGAATAGCGCCAGCTGGCCGCAGGGTGATCCGCCGCATCCAGTGCGTGCACCACAACGCGTCCGCGGCCGCCCTTCAATGCGGCTTCGAGCGCTTCGTTCACGCGCCCCGCGTCGGCGCTGCCCAGGCGCAGGCGATCCTGGATCACGGTGAGCCGCTCATGATCCTTGCTGCCGGGTTCTTCGAGAATGCGCACATACCCCTGTGACTCGAGCAGTGCGCGCAGCTCCTTTTCGGGCAGCGCCCGGGGGCGCGCCACCTCGAAGCAGATGAGCAGGCGTGGGTCGCCGGCCGCGGCGGCATGCTCGTGCAATGAGGCGAGAATCGAAGCCGGCGAATCGCGCCGTACCGGCCGGTCGCACTGGCGGCAATGCAACTGCGCCGCGCGCGCGAACAGGAGCTTCAGGTGATCGTTGATCTCGGTCATCGTGCCGACCGTGGAGCGCGAAGTGCGCACCGTGTTGGTCTGGTCGATGGCGATGGCCGGTGGAATATCCTCGATGCGATCGACCTGCGGGCGATCCATGCGATCCAGGAACTGGCGCGCATAGGGCGAGAAGGTTTCGATGTAGCGGCGCTGGCCTTCCGCATACAGCGTGTCGAAGGCCAGCGAGGATTTGCCCGACCCGGACACGCCCGTGACCACGATCAGCTCGCCGACGGGCAGTTCCAGCGACAGGTTCTTCAGGTTGTTCTGGCGCGCGCCGAAGATGCGGATGGCGGGGCGCTCGGACTTGGGCATCCGGCGATTCTACCGGACGGGCACAGCTTCCCTAGTTCAGACTCAGTACCGCCAGCAGCACCACTGAACGATGGTGGAATGCCGGCAACCCGGCCCTGGCGCTGGCCGAAAAGTTCGCGGCCTCGCCGCGCAGCTGCAGGCCGAGCGACGCATGGGAATCCGGGAACGACCACTGGTAACCCACAGCGGCTGAAACACCCAGGGCAGAAAGACTCCGGCAACTGATCGAGTAATCGGTGGGGTCATCATTGCCGAGCAGGACATTGAAGAATTTTTCCAGCGCGTTGGCGTGCGACTTGTACCAGCTGTAGCACATGCTGGATATGCCGGCCCCACCCCGCAGGCGCCAGCCGCTGTTGGCAGGACGGTATTCGCCCACAGCGAAGAAGTGGCTGAAGTTTGGTGCAAAGTCCGGAGAGGCCGGGGTACAGCCCAGTCCGTCACAACCGCCGGACGTGGCGATCGCGCCGAACTCCAGCCCCAGTCCCCACTGCGAATTGAACCGGTAGCCGCCCTCGATGTTCAGCGCGAATCCCGAGCGATCCGCCGATGGCGCGGGCGCGTCCGATGCCACCTTGCCCGCACCCAGGCCCAGGCTGCCCCAGAAGGTGGACTCGGGTTCCAGCTCGCTGCTGCCGGCTACTGCCGGACACAGCAGCGTGATCAGCACCAGCCAGGCCATTGCCGATGCCGCCTGCGTCCTGCCCGAACCGGTCATGCTGCCTCCCTGTGCATACGGCTGCCGCTTCGCCCTAGTAGCCGCCAAACGTGTAGCGCACGTTCAGTGATCCGAGGGAATCACGGCCGAAAACGATGTAGTTGTTGTACTTCTGGTAGGTGTAATCCATACCCACCGCCCAGGCGCGACGGAAGTAGTAACGGCCGCCGAGCGAGATGCTGTTGATGTTCTGCAGATCACGCAGATCGCGATGCTTGACGTCGAAGGTCCACTGGAAGCTCTCGCCGAGCCACCCGCGCGCTCCGAGGCCCACGCCCCAACCCTTGAACGAATCGCTGGTGCCCTCGACGGGGAAGCCCACGACGCCGGTCCTGATCGTGAGCCATTCCACGGATGCGCCGCCATACAGATCGATCGTGGAACTGAGCGATACATGCCCACCGAGGCCGGCCGTGCCCGGCAGAAATCTGGCCTTGAGTCCGTTGCCCTTGTACCGGGTATTGCCGTAGTCACCAAAGATGTAGACCCAGGGGCCAAGCTCGGCCGAACCATGTACGGCATATCCGGCACCACTCAGGGTGCCGTAGCCGCCACCGCTGAGTTCGGCGCCCTGCAGATCCAGCTGCACGTAGCTGTAGCTCATGTCGTCGGCGAGGGCTTCACGACCCAGGGTCAGTGCGGCCACGGCAAACAGGACGATGACTTTGCGCATGTTGCTTCCAGGGCTTCCTGCGTGGAGTGCGGGTTCAGATCCGGGCTGCGGTCCTGGCAGACTATACGCCCGCCACGGTTCAAGAGCGCGGCCTGGCCCGGTCGGGTACCGGGGTAGAATCCGCCCCCATGCCCGCTGTCGCCGCGCCACTGTTCACCGCACCGCCGTCACGTGCGCCTGCACCCTTCCTGCCCATGACCCGGGAGGAAATGCGGCTGCTGGGCTGGGACGAGTGCGATGTGATCATCGTCACCGGCGATGCCTATGTGGATCACCCCAGCTTCGGCATGGCCATCATCGGGCGCCTGCTCGAAGCGCATGGCCATCGGGTCGGCATCATCGCCCAGCCGGACTGGAAGAGCGCCGCGGCATTCAAGGTGCTGGGCAAGCCGCGGCTCTTTTTCGGAGTGACCGCCGGCAACATGGATTCGATGGTGAATCGCTACACCTCCGACAAGCGCATCCGCAGCGACGATGCCTACACGCCGGGCGGCGTGGCGGGCAAGCGCCCGGACCGGTCGGTCATCGTGTATGCGCAGCGGCTGCGCGAGGCGTACCGGGACACGCCCATCGTGATCGGCGGCATCGAGGCTTCGCTGCGCCGGATCGCGCACTTCGACTACTGGTCGGAGAAGGTGCGCCGCTCGGTGCTGCTCGATGCCAAGGCCGATCTCCTTGTATATGGCAACGCCGAGCGCCAGGTGGTGGAACTGGCGCGCCGCATGGACACCGGGGAGCCCATCGAGGCCATCCGCGATCTGCGCGGCACGGCCTTCGTGCGCGGCGAGCATGCGCGCGATTTCATCGAGATCGATTCGCGTCACCTGGATGCGCCGGGGCCGCTGAATCCGCCCATCGACCCGTATGCGATGGAGCCTGACGGTGCACGCGGTGGCATCGAGCCTGCCGGCCCGGAAAAGGTCGTGCGCTTCACGCGGCGCGTGAAGAACGTGGACCGCGCGGTGAGCGCGATCCGCATGCCCGACTACGAACAGGTGGTGAGCGACCCGGTGCTGTATGCGCACGCCTCGCGCATCCTGCACCTGGAAGCCAACCCGCATAACGCGCGCGCGCTGGTGCAGCGCCATGGCGATGTGGACCTGTGGATCAATCCGCCGCCGATTCCGCTGTCCACACCCGACATGGATGGCCTGTACGAATTGCCGTACCAGCGCACACCGCATCCGCTGTATGGCAAGGCCAACATTCCGGCCTACAAGATGATCCGCTTCTCGATCGCCATCCAGCGCGGCTGCTTCGGTGGCTGCACCTTCTGTTCGATCACCGAGCACGAGG
>CAYWDZ010000199.1:0-5628 GCA_964456255.1 uncultured Steroidobacteraceae bacterium
CCTACACGCCGACGTCCACGCCGGCCATGTCGAACACGGCGAGGATGCCCATGCCCATGCCGAAATCCTCCAGCGCTCCGTCCACATCGGCCGGCAGCGCGCCTTCCAGCGTCAGCCGTTCCGCCTCGCGGGCGTAGGGATCCATCATGCGGTTGCCGATGAAGCCGTAGCTCACCTTCGACACCACACCGATCTTCTTCACCTTCTTGGCAACCGCAAAGGCGGTGGCCAGCACATCGCGGGAGATGCTGTCGGTGCGCACGATCTCCAGCAGCCGCGTCACATTGGCGGGACTGAAGAAATGCAGCCCCACCACGTCGCCCGGCCGCTTCGTCGCCGTGGCGATCTCGTTGATGTCGAGCGTTGAAGTGTTGGTCGAAAGAATCGCGCCGGGCTTCATCACGCGATCCAGCTCGGCAAAGATCTTCTTCTTGAGGTTCATGTCCTCGAACACGGCCTCGATGGCCAGGTCCACGCCGCCGAAATCCTCGTATTTCGTGCTGGCGGTGATCAGCCCCATGCGCTTGTCGACATCCGCCGGCGTCATGCGGCCGCGCTTCACGCTGGCCTCGTAGTTCTTGCGGATCACGCCAATGCCACGCTCGAGCGCGGCCTGGTCAACGTCCAGCAGCACCACCGGGATGTCCACGTTGGCGAAAGCCATCGCGATGCCGCCACCCATGGTGCCGGAGCCGATGATGCCCACGCTGCCGATGTTGCGCGGCTTGTCCGCCTCGGTGATGCCCGGCACGTCGGCCACCGCACGCTCGGCAAAGAACAGGTGACGCATCGCCTTCGACTCGGGCGTCTGCAGCGACCCGTCGCTGATGGCGCGTTCCACGGCCAGGCCCTGTTCGAACGGCAGCTCCCACGACGCGCGCACGGCGGCGATATCCAGTTCGGGCGTGATCACGCCCTTGTGCATCTTCGCCGCCTGCGCCCGGATCGCACCGATCTGCTCTTCAGTCAGTGGCGCAACCTTGCGGTCACGCACCCGGCGGGGCCCCGCCTTGGTCGAAACCAGTTGCTTCGCATAGCCAATGGCTGCGCTCTTCAGGTCACCGTCGGCGATCTCATCGATCAGCCCCAGCGCCTTGGCATCGGCGGCGCCCACCGGCTTGCCATCGAGGAACATGCCCAGGGCCTTCTCCGCCCCGATCAGGCGCGGCAGACGCTGCGTGCCCACAGCGCCCGGCACCACGCCCAGCGTGATCTCGGGGAAGCCGAGCTTCGCGCCCTTGTCGGCAATGCGGTAATGCCCGGCCAGCGCGACTTCCACGCCGCCGCCGAGGGCCGTGCCATGCAGAGCCACCACGATGGGCACGTCCAGCGACTCGAATTCCGTCAGCACATTGCGCAGTTCCGGCGGCGCCATCACCCCGCCGAATTCCTTGATGTCGGCTCCAGCAATGAAGGTGCGACCGGCGCAGATGAGCACCACGGCCTGCACATCGCTGCGCGCGGCAATCTCGCGGGTGATGCTCAGCAGGCCGCGGCGGATGGCCGCTGAAATGGCGTTCACCGGCGGGCTGTCGATCGTAAGAATGGCGATGCCGTCCTCGACGGCGTAACTGATGGGCTGGCTCAAGATGCTGTCACTCCTCGGGAAATCACCGCGCCATCAGCGCGGGAGGCGCATTCTAGGCCATGTTGGCCTGCTATTGCCGCTAGCCTTGCGGAATTGCGCCGTCGGAATCGGCTGCAAGCAGGCGGCCGCGACCGGCACGCTTGGCCGCGTAGCAGGCCTGGTCCGCTGCCCTGGCCCATTCGCCCGGATCGGGCTGTTGGGCGAGGCAATGCGCCAGGCCCAGGCTTGCGCCCGTGAGGTGATTGGCGCCCTCGAAAGCGGTCTGCAGGGGATTGAGCGCTTCGCTCAGGCGCGCCGCGATTTCCATCGCACGCTCAGCGTCGCAGTCATTCAGCAACACGCCAAACTCATCCCCTCCCAGCCGGCCGACCGCATCCGACGGCCGTACGGATCGCCGCATGACCGCAGCCACGTGCCGCAGCACGGCGTCCCCGGCCGCGTGTCCGGCGGCATCGTTGACCGCCTTGAACCCGTCCAGATCGACAACCACCAGCGAACTGGGCGTACCCATGGTGCGGGAAAGTGTGAATGCCTTGTGCAGATTGCGCTCGAAGGCACTGCGGTTCAGCAGCCCGGTCAGCGCATCGTGATCGGCCCGATGGTGCAGTTCCCGCGTGCGCTGCAGGCTCAGTGTCACGTCGTACAGGACGACGACGAACCCGTTCAATTCACCGTCCGTGTCGACCACCGGCGTGGCGGAATCGCTCACGTAACAGACACTGCCATCCGGCCGCAGCAGGGCGCAGGGTTCATCGCGCTTGACGAAGCCGTTGTGCGCACGGCAACGCTCGATGATGCTGGTGGCGGGCTCGTGACTGTCGACCCGCGTAAGGGGCAGCACATCACTCAGGTACTTGTGCCCGGCAGCCGCCAGCGGCCGGCCGATCAGGCCTTCGGCCGAATGATTCATGTAGGTCACCCGACCCTTCGCATCGGCGGTGACCACAGCGTCGCCAATCGAGTCCAGGGTGATGCGCAGGAATTCACGCTCCTTGGCGAGGCGGGCTGCCGCATAGCGCCGCTCTTCAAGGCTCTCGACCTGCGCGATGAAATGCATGGGCACGTCGCGGTCGTCGCGCGCCATGGAGACCGCGCAATGCACCCACAACCAGGTGCCGTCGCTGCGCCGGAAGCGCCGGTTGATCTTGTAGGAATCGATCTCGCCCTTCAGCAGCTGATTCCAGCCCTGCCAGATGTCCTCGATCTCGTCCGGGTGAGCCAGCGAACCGATTTCCATGCGACTGAGCTCGCCGTGGCTGTAGCCCAGCATCTCCTGCATGGTGGAATTGGAGAAGGTGCATCGGCCGGAACGATCCAGCAGGATCACTCCCAGCGGGGAATGCTCCATCGACTCGCGGAACCTGCGCTCGCTCGCGCGCAGCGTGCGCGTGATGCGACGCCGTGCATCGGTACCCAGCCCCACCGCAATGGGCGGCATGATCGTCGCAATCAGGGCCACGTAGGGCAGCCCATCGAGCACGCCTGCCCCGACATCCTGCTCGATGCCGAGCGGCCTTGTCCCGAACATCCACAGCAGGATCACGATCATGCAGTTCAGCGCACCGAGGATCGAAGTACCGAAAGCTCCAAGCCGGAACGCGGCCAGCATCGGCGCCAGCGCAATGACCACGAAGGGATACCGCAGATAGCGGATCGACAGGTAGGTGATCACCACGCAGATCGGAATGCTCAGCAGATTCCCGCGCAGGTGCTCGGGGCGCGCAAGCCGGGCCAGGTTCCTGCGGCTGTACAGCACGATGGGCGGCGCCAGCACGCAGGCGCCGAGCGCATCCGACGCCCACCAGCTGCCGATGCCTTCCCACAGGTCCTGGCCGTTGAGCAGGTGAAGCAGCGTCCCGCCCGGCACTGCCGCGCAACCGGTGATCAGGATTCCCATGACCAGCGTCATGTAGCTGGCCTGGGGGATGGTGATATCGGGAAACGGATAGCGCACCAGTACGCGGAACACGTACACCATCGCCGCGATCTCGCCCATGTTCACCAGGCTCAGTCCCAGCGCCAGCGCCCACGAGTCGCCCATGATGAGATTCGCCAGCAGGCAGGCGGCCAGCAGCGCCGTGATGGCCCGCACCCAGCGCACCTCCCGCAGGCGGATCAGCACGGCAGCGGCAATCCCATTGCAGGGCCAGATCAGGGCCAGATCGCCAAACCGGGTACTGGCGATGGCGATCAGGGCCGCTGCCAGGTAGACCACCCCAAGGGTGATCTCGGGCAGCAGGATCCGGGCCACCAGATGCTGGCGACTCTTCCGGCGCAGTGGATTGCGTTCCGTGAGCGGTGAGCCCAGATCCATGATTCGGGTCAAAGACCAGTGATTGGGGAACTCTAGCGACATAATCCACAGGGTTCTGTGGAATGTGTCCCAGCGCGAACCGGCTGCCGGCGGGCAGCCCCCTGCCCTACGCGGGCGCGAGAGCCACCAGCCGCACCTTCCCGGGGCCCGCGTACGCAGCGCGCAGACTGCGCTCCCGCAGCTCCCGGACCTTGCCATCCGTGCACTCGATCTGACACTGCAGCTGTGCCGCAACGGCGCCGCTGGCCGGATCGACGTGCCAATCCAGACGCCCCGAGCGCACCACGCCGGGCATGCTGCCCGTCACGATTCCCTGCAGGACCGGCGCCCAGCGATGATTCCCCACACCACTGCTCGCCGGGCCCAACAGCAGCGTTGCCTCAAGATCCGGCAAAACGGGTGCAGCCATGGCGACACCAGAAGCCGGCAGGACCGGGACCAGCGACAGGACGCCGGCCGCACCCAGCAGTTCGCGCCGGTTCATCATCGCGGCGCCGGCGGAGCCAGCGTCCTGACCGCGGCAAGCGCTGTCGGAGTCAGCCCCGCCCCGCCAGCGGCAACATGCGCGATGATTTCCTTGCGCATGCGCGGGTCCCAGTAGCGCGTGATGTGCGTGGCAATGTTGGGCGGCGAATCCTTCACCCCGTACTCGCCATCAAAGAAGTGGCTGATGTCGTTCGCCATGCTGACCAGATGCTCGATGTTCATGTCACTCGTTCCGGATGCGTATAGACAACCTGTTGTGCTTCGCGCGCGAACCCCACCAGCGTGAGGTTTGCATTCTGCGCCAGCCTTACCGCCAGCGCCGTGGGCGCCGATACCGCCACCAGCAGGCGCACGCCGGCGGTCGCGGCCTTCAGAACCATCTCGTAACTGGCGCGGCTGGTGACGATCAGGAACCCGTCCTGTCGATCCACGCCGCGCGCGAGCAGCGCACCGATGACCTTGTCGAGTGCGTTGTGACGACCCACGTCTTCGCGCACCAGCTGGATGTCGCCCTGCCAGCTCACCCAGGCCGCCGCATGCAGACTGCCGGTGCTCGCACCAAGCAGCTGCCAGCCACGCAATTCAGACAACGCGCGCGCCAGCTGATCCCGCGGAATCCCGCCGCCAGCGGCCACGGGCGCTGGCTGCCTGATGGCCTCCGCGATGGTCTCGGCACCACAGACGCCACAGCCGGTGCGCCCTTCGAGGTTGCGCCGCCGGGCCAGCAGCTGCGCCAGCCGCTCCTGCGGAATTGACAATGCCACTTCCAGTGCATCGCCATCCCGCTTCAGTTCCGCCGCGCGGATTTCCGCAGACGCGGCGACCAGTGCTTCGGTCAGGGCAAAGCCGCGCCCGAGATCGGTGAGATCCCGTGGCGTGGCCAGCATCACCACATGCGGGATGGAGTTGAAGGTCAGCGCGACGGGGGCTTCTTCTGCCACTTCGTCGCGCGCCGTTTCCCAGCTGCCGTTGCGCCAGCGGCGCACCGGCAACCCGACCATGCCGGGCAGCTCTGCCGGCGTCATGGTCAGCTGCGCGCGCTGGCTCGTGCGCGCCTGAGCAGTTCCCGCTGCTGGCGATCCTGCTCGGCGAAGCGCTGCTGCCACTCCGACGGCTGCTGCACCTTGGTCACCTGCACCGCGGTCACCTTGTATTCCGGGCAGTTGGTGGCCCAGTCGGAATTTTCCGTGGTGATCACGTTGGCGCCCGACTCCGGGAAGTGGAAAGTGGTGTACACCAC
>CAYWDZ010000200.1:0-5564 GCA_964456255.1 uncultured Steroidobacteraceae bacterium
CTCCATCAACTCGTCTTTCGGTGTGAAGTCGACCAGGCGCTTGACGAAGTTGAAACGCACGCCACGCACACCCGCCGCATGCAGGGCCTGCAGGTCCGCGTCACTGACCGAGCGACGCACGGTGGCAATACCACGCGCCCTGCCCCGGGACGCGATGCAGGCATCGACCATGGCGCGGTTGTCAGCGCCATGGCAGGTCGCCTGCACGATCACATTGCGGGCGAAGCCGAGATGATCGCGAAGTGCGAACAACTGCGCCTTGCTGGCATCGCAAGGCGTGTACTTGCGTTCGGGGGCAAAAGGAAATTCCGCCCCGGGCCCGAACACATGGCAGTGCGCGTCGACCGCGCCGGCCGGCAACACGAAGTTGGGCCTCGAGGGGCTGGCATACCAGTCCAGCCAGCCCGGCGTCTTGATGAATTCTTCTGCGGCCACTTGCCCCCCGCCCATCGCGCTCAGCGCTGGTAGTGCCCCAGCTGGCGCAGTATGCCCTTGGCCGCCTCTCGCCCCTCGAATACGGCCGTGACGACCAGATCGGAGCCTCGCACCATGTCGCCGCCGGCAAAGACCTTCGGATGCGTGGTCTGGAAGGCGGTGTGACTGTCGCCGGACACGCGCACACGGCCATTCGCATGCAGCGCAATGCCATGGTCGGCAAACCAGGCTGGAGGACTGGGCCGGAAGCCGAACGCGATGATCACGGCATCGGCGGGGATCACCTGCTCGGTGCCGGGCACATTCTCGGCCACGCGCCGGCCACGCGGACCCGGGGCGCCAAGCCTCGTTTCCACGATGCGCACGCCTTCCACCTTGCCATTGCCGATGATTTCGATCGGCTGGCGATTGAAGATGAACTCGCAGCCTTCTTCCTTGCTGTTCTTGTAGTCGCGGCGCGAGCCCGGCATGTTGTTCTCGTCGCGCCGGTACGTGCAGGTCACGCTTTCGGCGCCCTGGCGGATCGCGGTGCGGATGCAGTCCATGCCCGTATCCCCACCGCCCAGCACCACCACACGCTTGCCCGCGAGATCCACGAATCCCTCGCTGGAAATTCCCAGCTCGCGGTTGATGTTTGCAACCAGATACGGCAGCGCCTCGTGCACGCCGGGCAGGTCCTCGCCCGGGAAATCACCCTTCACGTAGTTGTAGGTGCCCATGCCGAGGAACACCGCGTCGTATTCGTCGACCAGCTGCTGGAAGGGGATGTCCTTGCCGATCTCGACGCCGAGGCGGAACTCCACGCCCATGCCTTCCATGATCTCGCGGCGCTTCTCCACCACTTCCTTCTCGAGCTTGAAGGGCGGGATGCCGAAAGTAAGCAGACCGCCGATGCGCGTGTACTTGTCGAACACCACCGGCTGCACGCCGTTGCGCACCAGGATGTCGGCGCAGCCGAGGCCCGCCGGCCCTGCGCCGATGATGGCGACGCGCTTGTCGGTCTTGACCACGCTCGACATGTCCGGGCGCCAGCCCTGCTTCAGGGCCTCGTCGGTGATGTATTTCTCGATGGAGCCGATGGTCACCGCACCGAGGCCGTCGTTCAGCGTGCAGGCGCCCTCGCAGAGCCGATCCTGCGGGCAGATGCGACCGCACATCTCGGGCAGCGAGTTCGTCTGGTGCGAGAGTTCCGCGGCCTGGAACAGGTTGCCTTCGTTGATCAGCTTCAGCCAGTTCGGGATGTAGTTGTGCACCGGGCACTTCCACTCGCAGAACGGATTGCCGCACGACAGGCAGCGACCGGCCTGCTGCGCGGCGGCGGTGGCATCGTAGGGCGCGTAGATCTCCCTGAACTCGGTGATGCGCACATCCACCGGCACCTTCTCCGGGTCGTGCCGCGGGATATCGAGGAATTGCAGATTCTTGTCAGCCATTACCTTGCAACCATCACGCTGCCGAACGCAGGTTCACAATCAGGTCTTCGATCGACGCGGCCTTGGGCTTGACCACCCAGAAATTGCCCAGGTAGGTGCGGAAGTCACGCAGGATCTGCTCGCCCCACTCGCTGCCGGTCTCGGCCACATGCTTTTCGATCAGCGCCTGCAGGTGCTGGATGTGCGCCTCCATCCCCTCCGGTGTGAGCCGGTGGATGTCGATCAGCTCATGGTTGTAGCGATCGACGAAATCGCGCTCCAGGTCCAGCACATAGGCAAAGCCACCCGTGAAACCAGCACCGAAATTCACGCCGGTGCGGCCCAGCACGCAGACCACACCACCGGTCATGTATTCGCAGCAGTGATCGCCGGCGCCTTCCACCACGGTGACGGCACCCGAATTACGCACCGCAAAGCGCTCGCCGGCCTGGCCCGCGGCGTACAGCTCACCGCCGGTTGCACCGTACAGGCAGGTGTTGCCGATGATCACCGAATCCTTCGCCTCGTACTCCACACCACGTGGCGGGCGGATGACGATCTTGCCTGCGGCCATGCCCTTGCCCACGTAGTCGTTGGCATCGCCTTCCAGGTACAGGTGCAGGCCGCCGGCATTCCACACACCGAAGCTCTGCCCGGCCGAGCCAGCCAGCCGCACCACCAGCGGGTTTTCGGACATGCCGTAGTTGCCCCAGCGTCGCGCGATCTCTCCGGAAACCCGGCCACCGATGGAGCGATTGAAGTTCTTCACCTCGTAGCTCCACTCGCCACCGCTGCCGCGCTGGATGGCGCCCTGCATGTCCCTGACCATCTGCTCGGCGAGCAGGCCCTTGTCGAAAGGCGGGTTCGAAGGCGTCACGCAGTACTGCGGCACTTGGGCCGGAATGTCGGCATCGGTGATCAGCGCCGACAGGTTCAGGCGCTTCTGGCGCGGCGACTGCCCTTCCCTTGCCTGCAGGTAGCGCACCTGCCCGATCAGCTCGGCCATGGAGCGCACACCCAGAGACGCGAGGATCTCGCGGCACTCTTCGGCCACGAAGCGGAAATAGTTGATCACCATTTCCGGCAGACCGATGAAGTACTTCGAGCGCAGCACGTTGTGCTGGGTCGCCACACCCGTGGCGCAGTTGTTCAGGTGGCAGATGCGCAGGTACTTGCAGCCGATGGCCACCATCGGCGCGGTACCAAAACCGAAGCTCTCGGCGCCCATGATCGCGGCCTTGATCACGTCCAGGCCGGTCTTCAGGCCACCGTCGGTCTGCAGCCGCACCTTGTCGCGCATGTCGTTCCGGCGCAGCGTCTGGTGCGTCTCGGCCAGGCCCAGCTCCCAGGGCGACCCGGCGTACTTGATCGAGGTGATGGGGCTGGCGCCCGTGCCGCCGTCATAGCCGGAGATGGTGATGAGGTCGGCGTAGCACTTGGCCACGCCGGCAGCAATCGTGCCGACGCCGGGCTCCGCCACCAGCTTCACCGAGACCAGGGCCTGCGGGTTCACCTGCTTCAGGTCGTAGATGAGCTGTGCCAGGTCCTCGATCGAATAGATGTCGTGATGCGGCGGCGGCGAAATCAGCCCGACCCCCGGTCGCGCATAGCGCAGCTGCGCAATCATCTCGTTGACCTTGTCGCCGGGCAGCTGACCGCCCTCGCCGGGCTTGGCACCCTGCGCAATCTTGATCTGCAGCACTTCGGCATTGACCAGGTAGTGCGGCGTGACGCCGAAGCGCCCCGAGGCCACCTGCTTGATCTTGGAGTTCTTCTCGGTGCCATAGCGCACCGGATCCTCGCCGCCCTCACCCGAGTTGGATCGGCCGCCGAGGCGATTCATCGCTATGGCGAGCGCCTCATGCGCCTCCGGCGAAAGCGCGCCCAGCGACATGCCCGCGCAGTCGAAACGCTTCAGGATCTCTTCGACCGGCTCAACCTCCTCCAGAGGCACCGGCGGACCATGGGGCTTCAATGCCAGCAGGTCGCGCAGCGCCGAGGCCGGCCGCTCGTTCACCAGCTGCGCGAATACCCGGTAGGTGTCGTAGCTGCCAGACATGACCGCGCCCTGCAGCGCAGCGATCACGTCCGGGTTGTACATGTGGTACTCGCCGCCGTGCACGTACTTCAGCAGGCCGCCCGGCTCGATGGACAGCATGTTGTTCCACGCGCGCTGGGCGGTGTGCTCGATATCCTGCTGCAGGTCCCCGAACGTCGTGCCTTCAACGCGGCTCGTCGTGCCGTGGAAGCACAGGTCCACCACTTCCGAAGACAGGCCCACGATCTCGAACAGCTGGCCGCTGCGGTAGCTGGCAACGGTCGAGATGCCCATCTTGGACATGATCTTGAACAGGCCCTTGGCAATGCCCTTGCGATAACTCTTGCCCAGCTGCAACTGCTCGGCATGCTCGATGCGCGCCCGGTCCTTGCGCATCATGTCGTACAGCGTCTGGAATGCCAGGTACGGATACACCGCGGTGGCGCCATAGCCGATCAGGCACGCGAAGTGATGCGGATCGCGCGCGGTGCCGGTCTCGATGATCAGGTTGCACTTGAAGCGCAGCCCCTGCCGCACCAGGTGGTGATGGATCGCGCCCGTGGCCAGCAACGCGTGCGCAGGCACCCGCCCCTTGACCAGGTAGCGGTCGGAGATCAGCAGCACCAGATTGCCTTCGCGCACGGCGTTTTCGGCTTCCGAGCACAGCCGCCGCAATGCGTTGGCCAGGCCTTCGGCCGGCTCGAACTGCAGGTCGATGAAGTAGTGAGGCACGGTGTCGTCGGCCATGATCTGCCGCAGCTCGCGCTGCGACAGCACGGGCGAATTCAGCACCAGCTGCTGCGCATGTTCAGGCACCGGCGCGAACACATTGCAGCCGGGCCCGATCTGGGTCTGCAGGCTCATCACGATGGATTCGCGCAACGGATCGATCGGCGGGTTGGTCACCTGCGCGAACTGCTGACGGAAGTAGTCGTAGAGGTTCCGAAGGTGCAGCGACAGCGCCGGCGTCGGGGTGTCATCACCCATCGAGCCGATCGCCTCGCTCTCATCGCGCGCCAGCACCTTCACCACCTCATCGCGCTCTTCCGCAGTGAGGTTGAACATCTTCTGGTAGACACCCAGCGTTTCGCGGTCAAAAGGCTCTGCGGCCAGCGAGGGATCCACCAGGTCGGCATGCAGATGGCGGATGCCCTTCTTCAGCCAGGCCTTGTAGGGATGGCGCTCCTTGAGCAGCTCATCGATGTCGCTGTTCTCGAGCAGCGTGCCCGTGGAAAGATCCAGCGCCAGCATCTGGCCCGGGCCCATGCGGCCCTTGCGCACCACGTCTTCGGGCTTGTAATCCCACACACCCACTTCGGAAGCCACCGTCAGGTGCCGGTCCTTCGTGATCACGTAACGCGCCGGCCTGAGGCCGTTGCGGTCGGTGGTGCACACGGCATAGCGACCGTCGGTGACCACCAGGCCAGCCGGGCCATCCCATGGCTCCATGTGCGCGCCGTAGAACTCGTAATAGGCGCGCAGGTCCGGATCGATGGCGTCGACCGAACCCCAGGCCGGCGGCACCAGCAGGCGCAGCGCGTGCAGCACATCCAGGCCGCCCATCACCAGCACCTCGAGCATGTTGTCCAGGCTCTGCGAGTCCGAACCGGAAAGCGATACCAGCGGCAGGATATCGGCGAGCTCCGGCAGCAGCGGCGTCTTGAGTACCGAACCACGCG
>CAYWDZ010000201.1:0-5458 GCA_964456255.1 uncultured Steroidobacteraceae bacterium
TTCTTGTCCGCCGATTACATGCGGCTGGTCAGCCCGAAGAAGCAGGAACGCCTCGCGTTCTCGTTCCAGTTGCGCCTGATTCCGATTCGCACGCATCGTCGTGACAACTACGTATGACGGCGCGTCAGCATCCTCGTAGGCTGGCTACTGAGAAGACCCCGGCGGAAGTAAAATAGTCGGTGTCATCGGCAGCATGACTGGCTTCCACATCCCCGCAGTGGGCAATGGCGGGTGCGGTGTCGGCGGCCCGCTGCGCAGCACTCTGGGGACATGAATCGGTGAATACACAAGGATTTTCGAGGATGGGTCTGGTTGCCGCGGCCCTTCTGCTTGCAGCGGCAGCCCCAACCAACGCTGCCGCGCCCACTGGGCATGTCGCGGTACCGCTGGACGAGAAGAACGCTGCCTTCCTGGAGAAGTACTGCATCAGTTGCCACAACTCCACCGATTGGGCGGGAGAGCTGGCTCTGGATGTGCTTGATCATGGCGACATGGCTGCTGATGGCCAGGCATGGGAGGAGGTCATCCGCAAGCTGCGCGGCGCGCTGATGCCGCCTTCCAGCGAACGGCAGCCTTCTGCGGCCGACCGCATGGCGGTGATCCAGTCGCTGGGGAATTCACTGGATCGCGTGGCGGCGCAGGGCTTCAATCCCGGCTCGGTCATGCTGCACAGGCTCAACCGCCGCGAGTACGCCAATGCCATCCGTGACCTGCTGGATCTGGATGTGGACGCAGCGGCGCTGTTGCCGCGTGATGATCTCAGTGGCGGCTTCGACAACGTCGCCGAGGTGCTGAAGGTCACGCCCTCATTCCTGGATCAGTATCTGTCGGCAGCGCGCGAGATCAGCGTGCGGGCAGTGGGCAATCCCCGCGCCCGGCTCACGGCCAGTGTCTATCCAGGCACCCTGGCCGCGCAGCAGTACATCAACCAGCCGGGATTGCCGCTCGGCACGCGCGGCGGTCTGGTCATCGAGCACCAGTTCCCCGTTGATGGTGATTACGAGATCACCATCAACGGCCTGGTGGGCGGCGGTTATGTCTGGGGTGTGGCCGACAAGCGCACGTTGCTCGTCACGCTGGATGGTGAGCGGGTCTTCCAGGCGGATCTGGGTGGCGAAGAAGACCTGGAGGCCATCGACCAGAAGCAGGCCGAGGGCATAGCCACCATCGAGAGCCGCTTCAGGAACATCCGGTTCAAGGCCAGGGCCGGCCAGCACCGCATCGGCGTGACATTCAAGCAGAAGACCGCAGCGGACCACCTCGACATCCTGCATGCCTTCGGTGCCGGGCCGGGCATGACGCAGAACCTCAGTGGCGCGGCCTTCTCGGATGGCTACCGCGTGAGCAACGTGGAGATCCGCGGGCCGATCACGAAGGCGGGCGTCAGCGACACGCCTTCCCGGCGCAAGCTGTTCCTCTGCCATCCGGCAGCGGCGGCCCAGGAAACGCCCTGCGCCAGGAAGATCCTCTCGGCATTCGCCAAGCGCGCCTTCCGGCGGCCGGTGAACGACGAGGACATTGCCAGCGCCATGCAGTTCTACGCGGAGGGTCGCAAGGCAGGCACGTTCGACGATGGCATCCAGAAGGGTGTGCTCGCCATCCTCTCGAGCCCGAATTTCCTGTATCGCTCGCACACGCCGCCCGCTGGCGCGAAGCCGGGAGACACCTTCCGCATCGCGGACATCGACCTCGCTTCGAGACTGTCGTTCTTCCTGTGGAGCAGCCTGCCCGACGAGCGCCTGATCGACCTTGCCGCCGCCGGCCGCCTGCAGGACAAGGCCGTGCTGGAGTCGGAAGTGCGTCGCATGCTCAAGGATCCCCGCAACAACTACATGGTGAGGGGCTTTGTCGGCCGCTGGCTGAATGTCGATGGCCTGGACCTGGTGAACACGGACGTGCTGCTGTTTCCGGAATTCACGGCCGATCTGATCCCCGACTTCAAGGAGGAGCTGTTTGCCTTCGTGGGCAGCGTGTTCGCCGAGGACCGCAACGTCAACGAGCTGATGACGGCCGACTGGACGTTCCTCAACGAGCGCCTGGCCCTGCACTACGGCATCCCCGGCATTCGCGGCGGCGAATTCCGGCGGGTGACGCTGGCCGAGGATTACCGCCGCGGCTTGCTGGGCAAGGGCGCCGTGCTGATGGCCACTTCCTATGCCAACCGTACCTCGGTGGTAGTACGCGGTGCGTGGGTGCTGGACCATCTGATGGGCACGCCGCCTTCGCCACCGCCGCCGGGCGTGGTGATCAAGATCGATGGGGAGGGCAACGAGCAGTTGACGGTGCGCCGCCGGATGGAACTTCACCGCACGGCGAAGATGTGCGCGGCCTGCCACGACGTCATCGATCCGGTGGGTCTGTCGCTCGAGAACTTCAATGCCATCGGGCAGTGGCGAACCAAGGACATCGACGCCGGCGCGAGCATCGAGTCGCAGGGCAAGCTGGCCGACGGCACGGTGGTCAGTGGCCCCGGCGCGCTGCGCGACTACATCGTCGGCCGGCCGGATCTGTTCTTCGGGACGTTTGCCGAGAACATGCTCGCCTACGCGCTGGCACGCCCGCTGCAGTATTACGACATGCCCCAGGTGCGCAAGCTCGTCAGGGATGCGGAAAAGCAGGACTACCGGTTTTCCGCACTGGTGCTGGGCATCGTGGAAAGTCCCGCGTTCCAGTACGACAAGGTGCCCGACGAAACCCCGAAGACAACCGCGGCCATCCACAGGTGAAGCCCATGTTCATCACGAAGAAACATCTGTCACGCCGCACGCTGCTCAGGGGTGCGGGCTATGCGCTTTCGTTGCCGCTGCTCGATGCGATGATTCCGGCGGCCACGGCACTGGCCGCGACAGCGGCCGCTCCGAGGTTGCGCATGGCCTTCGTGTACTTTCCGCACGGGGCCGTGATGAACCAGTGGACGCCGCAACAGGAAGGCCCGGGCTTCGACCTTCCGTCCATCATCGCGCCGCTCAAGCCATTCCAGGACCAGCTGACGGTGATCAGCGGCATGGAGAACAAGTCGGCGATCGCGGCGCCCGTACATGCCATCACGCCGGGCACCTGGCTCTCCTGTGTGCCCCCGCGCATCAGCCATGATCCCTTTGGCGGAATCACGGTGGACCAGATCGCCGCCAAACACATTGGCCAGGACACACCGCTGCCCTCACTGGAAGTGGGCACTGAAGAACGCGGGGGCGAGGGTGCCTGCGACCGCAATTACGGCTGCAGCTATGGCAAGACCATCTCGTTCAGCGATCCTTCCACGCCGCTGCCGATGGAGCACGATCCGCGCAAGCTGTTCCAGCGTCTGTTTGGCGAAGGCGATACCGCCGATGAGCGGGAGCAGCTGCAGCGGGAAAGCCGCAGCATCCTGGACGCGGTCGCTCGCGAGGCATCGAGCCTGCGCAAGCGCCTGGGGTTGCGCGACCGGGCAGCGGTGGATGACTACCTGGATACCGTGCGCGAGCTGGAACGGCGGGTGCAGCGCCTGGAACGGCGTGATCTGTCGGGTGTGGAGTTGCCGGACGCGCCGGCTGGCATTCCGACGCGGTTCGATGAGCACATGGCCCTGATGTTCGACCTCATCGCGCTGGCTTACCAGGCCAACCTCACGCGCGTGGTCAGCTTCATGATGGCCGCGGAAGTGAGCAACCAGCCTTACAACTTCATCGGCGTTCCGGACGCGTTTCATCCCCTGTCGCACCACGCGAACAACGAGACAAAGATGGCGACCCTGGCAAAGGTGCAGGCCTGGAACACCGGCGCCTTCGCGCGGTTCGCGGCGAAGTTGAAGTCACTGCCGGATGGCGAGGGCAACATGCTGGATAACGCCATCCTCGTGTTCGGCAGCAACATGAGCGACAGCAATGTGCACAACCACTTCCCGCTGCCCATGGCCATCGTCGGGGGCGGCATGGGGCGCATCAAGGGCAACCGGCACCTGCGCTACCCGGACAAGACGCCGCTGGCCAACATGCATCTGACCATCCTCGATCGCATCGGAGTGCCGATGGAGACCTTCGGCGACGCGACGATGAAATTCACGGAAGTGTGATGCACTTGATCGCGATCGACCCGCGCCGTTCCAGGAATTTCCATTGGCCCGCTTCGAGCACGAAGCGTTCGCGCATCTCGCCGAACCACAGCGGGCCGGCCGACGCGAATGGGGGCTTAGCGCCCTCGGGCGGCGTGGTGGAAATCATCGTGAGATAGGAGAGGCCGCTGGCCGATTCGCGGGTCTGCACATCGATCACGATGTTGGTGGAAAGGTGTCGCGTGAGCAGCGTCTTCGGCCGCGTGTGCAGCGAGGCTCGGATGGCCTCGCGGCCCGTGATGACCTGGTCCGGCGCCATGGGCCGCGCGAAGGAGCCGTTCTCGGCAAAGCAGTTCGCGGCGGTGTCCATGTCGCCCAGATCCAGCGCCCGCGAATAGACCAGGACCAGGCGCTCGCAGGCGCGCTCGATTTCGATGCGTTCGGCCGCCGAAAGCATGGCTGTCATGGAAGTCTCCTGTTTGCGAGCGCCCGAGAATAGCAAGGGCCGCCGGATTCAGGCAGCATCGATCACAGACGAAGAATCACGGAGGGGGCCATGGCCACGTCGCGCAAGACTTCACTCTGCAGCCTGCTGGTATTGCTGGCTGCGTTCGCTCCCTGGGCCGCTGCCCAGGGCGTCATCGACATGAAGGGCAAGACGGCCATGGTCACCGGTTCGACCAGCGGACTGGGCGAGGTGGTGGCAAGGCGCCTCGGCGCCATGGGCGCCACCGTGATCATCCACGGTCTCGATGAGGCCAAGGGCAAGCAGATCGCCGCGGAAATCACCAAAGCCGGGCCCGGCCGCGCGGTGTACTACCCCGGCGACTTCGGCTCGTTCGCGGCGGTGCGGGAACTGGCGAAGCATGTGAAGGCCGACAACAAGCGGCTGGACCTGCTGATCAACAACGCAGGCATCCTTGGCGCCAGCAACAGCCCGCGCCGTGAGAGTTCCGATGGCAACGAACTGGTCTTCCAGGTGAACTACCTGGCGCATTTCCTGCTAACGCAGGAGCTGCTGCCTACGCTGACAGCGAGCGCGCCGGCGCGCATCGTGAACGTCGCGTCGATCGGCCAGAGCCCGATCAATTTCGACGACGTGATGATGAAGCGCAACTACCAGAGCATGACCGCCTATTCGCAGTCGAAGCTGGCCGAGATCATGTGGACCATCTCGCTGTCTGAAATGCTCGATGCGAAGAAGGTCACGGTGAATTCGGTGCATCCGGCGACGATGATGAATACGCCGATGGTCGAGGGTGCGGGCATGCGCGCGATGTCTTCAGTGGAAGACGGCGCCAATGCGGTGATGCAGCTGGCCGTCGGCAGCGCGCTCACCGGCAAGACGGGGCTGTACTACAACCAGATGAACGAGGGCCGCGCCAATGCGCAGGCCTACGATGCCGCGGCCCGCAAGCGGCTGTGGGA
>CAYWDZ010000202.1:0-5384 GCA_964456255.1 uncultured Steroidobacteraceae bacterium
CCAGCAGCTTCACCGCGCCCTCGCCGGTGACCAGGATGTTGCCGGGCTTCAGGTCGCGATGGATGACCAGGCGCTGGTGCGCATAGCTCACAGCAGCGCACACCTGCAGGAACAGTTGCAGGCGCTCACGCACATCGAGATGGTTGTCATCGCAGTAGCGATCCACTGGCACGCCGCGTACCAGCTCCATGACCACATAGGGCGCTCCGCCCGCGGACGTGCCGCCGTCGAGGAGCCGCGCGATGTTGGGATGATCCAGGCCCGCGAGGATCTGCCGCTCGTTCCTGAAGCGCTGCTCGGTCAGGCTGCTGCGCATGTCGGCGCGCATCAGCTTGACCGCGACTTCGGCGTGGTACTGGTCGTCGTCGCGCACGGCCTTGTAGACGTCGCCCATGCCGCCGACGCCGATCATCTCCACGATGCGATAGGCGCCGATGCGCTCACCCACGTGGCCGCCGCCATGGGTTTCATTCAGCGCTTCGGCGAACAGCCCCGACGGGCTGCTTTCAAGGAATGCACCGGGCGCATCATGGGCGCGCAGCAGCGATTCGAGCTCGGAGCGAAGTTCCGCGTCCGCACCGGTTTCGCGATCGAGCAGCGCCGCGCGGTCGACGCCGGGTGTCTCGATGGCCAGCGCGAACAGCTGCTTGATGCGTTCGCGGTCAGCCATGGCCGAGTTCCCTGCGCAGCCAGGCACGCGCCATGGACCATTCGCGCTTGACGGTTGCCACCGAGATACCCGCCGCAGTGGCGGTCTCCTCGAGTGTCAGGCCACCGAAGTAGCGCAGTTCGACGATCTGGCTCTGCGGTGCATCGATCCGCTCCAGCCGCTGCAGGGCGGCATCGATCGCCAGCACGTCGGCATCGTCCTCGCCAAAGGTGGATGCCTGGGCCTCCTCCACCTCCAGCGCCGCGTGGGTATCGGACAGGCTGAGCTTTTCGGCGCCGTCGCCGCGACGCAATGCGTTGCGCCGGCGCGCGTAGTCGACCAGCACCCGCCGCATGATCTTCGCCGCCAGCGCCAGGAACTGCTCGCGGTTGAGCCAGTCGACCGAGCGCTGGCCGGCCAGGCGGATGAAGGCCTCGTTGACCAGCGCCGTGCGCTGGAGGGTGTGGTCGCCGCGCTCATGCGCCAGCTGGCGGCGGGCCAGCCGCTTCAGGTCGTCGTAGACCAGCGGCCAGACGGAATCCAGCGCGCGTGCATCACCGCCCGCCCACGCCCGCAGCAGGCGGGTAACTTCACCGGCAGCTCCCACTGGCTGGTCTCCCACTGGCGGAATCGTAGCCGAAGGCGCGAATGCCTGAGCTGTTTCAGGGTCGCTTGCCGCGTTGATGACCGGGCAGCCGTATTTCGCAGCTGGGCGGACAGGGAGTGACATGGGCAACTTGACAGAACGGAACATCAGGGTGCAGGGCGTGGCGGTGATGCTGGCCGTGGTGACGCTGGCACTGCCCGCCTGCCACAGGGACAAGAAGCCGCCGACGCCGGCGCCCACCTACACCGTTGGCGGAACGGTCAGCGGGCTCAACGGATCCGTGGTGCTGGCCAACAATGGCGGCAATGCACTGAGCGTCAATGCCAATGGCGCCTTCGCATTCACGACGGCACTGGCGGCTGGCGCCGCCTATTCCGTCACGGTCACCGCCCAGCCCGTCGGTCAGACCTGCACGGTGAGCAGTGCCAGCGGCACTGTGGCGGCGGCCAATGTGACCACCGTCGTGGTCACCTGCACCAACAACACCTACACCATTGGCGGCACGGTCAGCGGGCTCTCCGGCAGCGTGGTGCTGGCCAACAATGGCGGGGATGCGCGCACCGTGAGCGCCAACGGCAGCTTCACCTTTGCCACCGCGCTGACGAACGGTGCCGCATACGCGGTAACCGTCACCACACAGCCCACGGGGCAGACCTGCGCGATCTCCAATGGCAGCGGCACCGTGGCGGCGGCCAACGTGGGCAATGTGGCGGTGACCTGCAGCAACAACGCGACGGGTTCCGCCGGCGTACAGGGCAAGCTTGGCGCAACGTGGAAGCATACCTGCGCGCTGCGCAATGACCAGAAGCTTGCCTGCTGGGGTTACAACAGCTCCTCACAGCTGGGCACCGGCAACAACAGCAACTGGAGTTCGCCCTTCGTGGTCAATGCACTGACCGGCGTTACCTGGGTCGACGCCGGCTACGGCGCCAGCTGCGCCGTGTACGGCATTGCCGGCAATGTGGCCTGCTCCGGCGACGGACAGTCGAACACCTTCGCAAACGTGCCCGGTGCCACCGGGGATTTCACCGACGCAGCCAAGGTGGCTGTCGCCAATGGATTCAAGTGCCTCATCACCACCGCAGGTGCTCCGATGTGCTGGGGGCGCGGCTTCGAGGGTCAGCTGGGGAACAACCAGAACCTCGCGTCGTTCACCACACCTCAGGCCGTGTGGGGCGAACCAATCGGGGCCGGCATCAGCGGCGCCATCAATTCCGGCGTGGACCAGATCGTCGGGGCCCGCAATCACGGTTGTCTGCTTCGCAGCGGCGTCGTGCAGTGCTGGGGATTGAGCGACAACGGCGCCAATGGCAGCTCCACCGATCACCTGATTGCAACCACCGTGCTGACTGGCGCCATTGCAGTGGATACCGGCGATTCCCATACCTGTGCCGTGATGTCGAACCAGACCGTGCAGTGCTGGGGTCGCAATGATGAAGGCCAGCTCGGGTTGGGCGCCGGCGCACCGACCAGCACGACCACTCCGACCACCGTGCCGGGATTGACCGGAGTGGTTGCGATCACCGCGGGCGTCAATCACACCTGCGCCCTGCGCACCAACGGCAAGGTCTCATGCTGGGGTGCCGGCGGCACGGTCGACGTGCACCTGACACCATTCGAGTATTCGCTGACCAATGTCGTGGCCATCGCAGGGGGCTTCAATCACACCTGTGCACTGCGCGCCGACAAGACCATGGAGTGCTGGGGCAGCAACGACCAGGGCCAGCTCGGTGTGGGCCACACTGTCACCATCAACAGCGGCCCCAATCCGGGCGTCACGACGGTGTCGGGTGGCGCGGTGTTCTGGGGGCCGTGATCCATCGCGGGTACCAGGCACTTCGGGCTCGCGCCGGTCGGCGATCGACAGCAGCGCGTCGCTGGCGCGAGACCGCGTGACCGCGCGGTTGCATCGCTGGATGGCCGGCCTGTCTGCGACAACGGAACGCCTGTTCAACGCTCCCGGGCGCTGAGCTCGACCACGGCTTCCACTTCGATCTGCATCTGCGGCAGGGCGAGGCAGGGCACCGGGATGAGTGTCGCCGCCGGGTGATGCTCGCCCAGCAACGTGCGCTGCGCGGCCTGCATGATGGCGAGCCGCTCCATGTCGTGATGAACGATCATCACGGTGATCTTCACCACATCCGTTGGCTTCGCATCGATGGCCTGCAGCGCCAGCCCCAGGTTGCGGAACGCGGCCTCGGCCTGCACGCGGAAGTCCGGCGAGAATGAGCCGTCGGGGTTGTCGCCACCCTGGCCTGAGATGAACGCCAGCCGCGTGTCTGGCGCCACGATGGCGATCTGCGAATACGAGTTGGGCGAGGGGTCGTAAAGCGTCGAGGGATTCAGCAGCTGCATGGTTGTTCCTTGTACGTCTGCGGCCGGTGCATGATTGTAGACGGCGCGGTTGCTAGAATCCCGGCCCCTGAACCCGACCTAAGGGGAAGCACATGAGATCTCATTCGGCGTTCGTGGTGATGGCCACGGCCCTGCTCGGTGCGATGTCCGCCGGCGCGGCCGACGATACACAGGCGGTGCTGGAGCGGTTTCTCGTGCAGGAACAGGCAGCTCCGGTGCGCAATAGCCCCCTGTGGCGCAAGCCTCGCAAGGTGCTGCTGCTGGATTACGGCCTGCACCGCAATGGCGGTGACAAGCTGCGAGCCGTGCTGGGCGACGCGGAACTGGTGGTGGTGCATGACACTCGCGCGGCCATCCCCGCAGCGGTGGATGTCGACGTGATCATCGGCGCCAATCCGGAGATCTGTGATGCGCGCATCATCGACAGCGCAAGGAACCTGCGCTGGCTGGCATCGCTGTCATCGGGCGTCGAGAACTGCATGAAACTGCCGGAGGCAACCCGGGCGCGCTTCATGATGACCAACATGCGCGGCATTGATTCCCCCATTGTTGCCGAGCATGCCATTGCACTGATGCTGGCCCTGGCGCACGGGCTGGACCGCTTCGCGGTCGATAACGCGCAGGGCAGCTGGAGTCGCGGTGGGCGCGTTCCGGTGCTGTTCCTGGAAGGCAAGACGATGCTGGTGTCAGGGCTTGGCGCCATCGGCACCGAGATTGCAACGCGCGCCCATGGTCTTGGCATGAAGGTCGTGGCCACACGCGTGGGCGGCACGGGCAAGCCGGACTTCGTCGAGTATGTCGGGCAGCCGGACGAGCTGCTGAAGCTGGCGCGCACCGCCGATGTGGTGATCAGCGCCGTGCCGCTGACGGCCGAAACCACAGACCTCTACAACGCGGAATTCTTCGCAGTGCTCAAGCCCACGGCCTTCTTCATCAATATCGCCCGCGGAGGCAGCGTGGATACCGATGCGCTGGTGGCCGCCCTCAACGCAGGCAAGCTGGGCGGGGCGGGGCTCGATGTCACCGATCCGGAACCATTGCCCACCGGTCACCCGCTGTGGAAATCACCGCGCGTGCTGATTACGCCGCACATTGCGGGGCGCTCCGACTTTCCGGACGACGCGCGCTGGGTCATCGCAACAGAGAATCTGCGGCGCTATGTTGTGGGCGAAAAGCTGCTGAACATGGTGGATCTGCAGCGCGGCTTCTAGCCGTCACAGCGGCGCCAGCTAGAATCCCGCGCATGAGCAAACCCGTAATCGGTGTATTGAATGTGTCCGACCGCGCCAGCGCCGGCGTTTACGCCGACGAGCCCGGTCAGGCCTGCGTCGCGCTGCTGCGCGAGTGGCTGGTCACCGATTTCGAGGTGGACTATCGCGTCGTGCCCGACGAGATCGCCGTGATCGCCGGCGAACTGACGCGGCAGGCGGACGTCGCCGGCTGCTGCCTCATCGTCACCACCGGCGGCACCGGCCCGGCGCCGCGGGATGTCACGCCCGAAGCCACGCTGCAGGTCGTGCAGCGCGAGATGCCGGGCTTCGGCGAGCTGATGCGCGCCACTTCGCTCAAGTACGTGCCGACGGCCATTCTCTCGCGCCAGACCGCCGGCGTTCGCGGCCGCACGCTGATCGTGAACCTGCCCGGCCGCCCGAAGTCGATTCGCGAGAATCTGGAAGCGGTGTTTCCCGCCATTCCCTACTGCATCGATCTGATCGGCGGACCGCGCCTGGAAACCAATGAAGCCGTCATGAAGGCGTTCCGGCCGAAAGGCGC
>CAYWDZ010000203.1:0-5341 GCA_964456255.1 uncultured Steroidobacteraceae bacterium
GGTGCTGAACCATCTGGTCCCGGGCGCGCTGCTGGAGATTCCGGATTCGGATTACCTCGACGGCGTGCGCAAGGCCTTCAAGGGCGAGGTCATTCTCGGTCGCGACCAGATGGTCCTCTAGGGTGGTTGACCGCGCAATTCCGATCGCGCACCCCTGCGATAGCGCCACAGCGCCTCGCCGCTGAACAGCGCGAGCGCGATCCAGATCAGCGCAAACGCCAGCTGCTGTGCCCGGCCGAACGGCTCGTGGAAGAACCACACGCCAAGCAGCAGCTGCACGGTGGGCGCCACGTACTGCATCAGGCCAATGGCCACCATCGACACGCGTCGGGCGCCCCATGCAAACAGTGCCAGTGGAATCGCGGTCACGGGTCCGCCCAGTACCAGCAGCAGATTCACGTGCGGATCGCCATGCGGGAAGTACCCCTGCCCCGCGTGCTCGCACCACAGCAGGTAGACCACCGCCGGCAGCACCATCAGACCGCTTTCGACGGCAAGCCCGCGCACCGCATCGATCACGGTGAGCTTGCGCAGCAGCCCGTAGAGCCCGAAGGTGCAGGCCAGTACCAGCGAGATCCACGGCAATTGCCCCAGGCGCCACCCGAGCAGCGCCACGCCGATCGCAGCGATGACTACCGCCGCCCGCTGCAGCCGCGTGGGCCGTTCCCCCAGCACCAGCACCGCGAGCACGACATTGACCAGTGGCGTGATGAAGTAGCCCAGGCTCGTATCGATGACATGCCCCCTGGCCACCGCCCAGACATACACCCCCCAATTCACGGTGATGAGCGCACCACCCAGGGACAGCAGCCCCCACAGGCGCGCCGGCAGGGTGGCAATCCACGCCAGATCCCGCCTGATGATCAATACGAGCACCACGGCAAGCGCGCACCACAGGCCGCGATGGGCCAGCACCTGCAGGGCCGGCACGTCGCCCACCAGCTTCCAGTAAAGCGGGAACAGGCCCCACAGCGAGAAGGCCACCACGGTGGCCAGGGCACCACGCGGCGCGCTATTGCTCATCGATGCGCTTCAAGTGGAGCCCGGAGCACCGAACCTGCTATTTTTGTGCATGCGCGGCCCGCCAGAAGGGTGCGTGGTTTCGAGCATTCGCGTGAAGGGGGCCGCAGTTGAGGACAGTTGCAGAGTTTGCCATTGGCCGCGAGCAGTTGCTCGACGCCAGCGGCGCTCCGACCGGCGCCCTGCCTGAATTCGCCAGCCATCCGGATCAGCTCGTCGCCATGTACCGGATGATGGTGCTGTGCCGGATGTTCGACGCCAAGGCGATCAACCTGCAGCGCACCGGTCAGCTGGGCACCTATGCGCCCTGCACCGGCCACGAAGCCACGCATGTGGGTGTGGCAGCCGCGATGCGCTCCGAGGATGTGCTGGTACCGGTGTATCGCGAGTACGGCACGCAGTTGTGGCGTGGCGTGACCATGACCGAGATCCTGACCTACTGGGCGGGCGATGAACGCGGCAACGATTTCGCGGCAGCCCGCCAGGATTTCCCGTTCTGCGTGCCCATCGGCTCGCAGAGCCCGCATGCCACCGGCATTGCCATGGCATTCAAGATCCGCGGGCAGCAGCGCTGCGCCGTGTGCTTCATTGGTGAAGGCGGCACGTCACAGGGCGCCTTCCATGAGGCCGTGAACATGGCCGGCGCACAGCGCCTGCCGGTCGTGTATGTCATCGTGAACAACGGCTGGGCCATCTCCCTGCCCGCGTCCGAACAGACCGCAGCCCAGACCTTTGCGCAGAAGGGATTGGGTAACGGTGTGCCCGGAGTCCAGGTCGATGGCAACGACATGCTCGGCGTGCGCAAGGTCATGGAAGACGTGCTGGCGCGCGCCCGCGCCGGCCAGGGCCCGACCGTGGTCGAAGCCGTGACCTACCGGCTCTCCGACCACACCACGGCCGACGATGCCACCCGCTATCGCTCAGCCGACGAGCTGGCTGCCGCGTGGAAGGTCGAACCCCTGCTGCGCACCCGGAAATTTCTCGAAACGCGAGGCCTGTGGGACGAAGCGCGTGAAGCCGAACTGCGCGCCGCATGCGCCACGCAGATCGATGCCGCCGTGCGCGGCTATCAGGGCCGCACGGCGGCCACGACGGACGGCATGTTCGACCACTTGTTCGCCAACCCGCCTGCGGCACTGGCCGAACAGATGGCGATCGCGCGCCGCTATCGCCCCGGCGACTCGCACTAGGATCAAGCCTCCATGCCAAGGGTCACGCTGGTCGACAGCATCAATCTCGCACTTTCAAGGGCCATGGCCGACGATTCCGAAGTCGTTCTGGTTGGCGAGGATATTGGCGTCAATGGCGGCGTGTTCCGCGCCACGGCGGGCCTGCAGGAGCGCTTCGGCAAATTGCGGGTGCTGGATACACCACTGGCCGAGGGCCTGATCACGGGCATGTCGCTGGGCATGGCGGCCCAGGGGTTGAAGGTGGTCGCGGAAATCCAGTTCATGGGCTTCCTGTATCCAGGGCTGGACCAGATCGCCAACCACATGGCGCGGCTGCGTCACCGCACGCGCGGCCGGCTCACCTGTCCGGTGGTGGTGCGCATCCCGCATGGTGGTGGCATCCATGCGCCTGAACATCATTCGGAGAGCCTGGAGGTGCTGCTGTGCCATCACGCCGGCCTGCGCGTCGTGTGCCCCAGTACTCCCGCAGCGGCCTATGGGCTGCTGCTCGCCGCAATCCGTGATCCGGATCCGGTCATCTTTCTGGAGCCCACGCGCCTGTATCGCCTAGCCAAGCAGGACGTACTGGACGATGGCATTGCCTGGCCGCTGGACAAGGCGCAGGTGCTGCGCCCGGGCGATGACGTCACCGTGGTCAGCTGGGGCGCCATGCTGCATGAAACCAGGCAGGCCGCCGAACTTCTGGCACGCGAGAAGATCGGCTGCGAGGTCATCGACCTCACCTGCCTCTCGCCCATCGACCACGACACCATCCTCGAGTCAGTGGCCCATACCGGCCGGCTGGTCATCGTGCATGAGGCGGCGCGCAATATCGGGCTGGGCGCGGAGATCGCCGCCACCGTGGCCGAGCGCGCGCTGTACGACCTGCTGGCGCCGGTGCAGCGCGTGACGGGTTACGATACGGTCATGCCCTACTTCGCGATGGAACGCGCCTACATTCCCGGTGTGGCGCGGATTGTTGATGCGGTTCGCGCGACCGTGAAGGCCTGAACCATGACGCGTTTCAACCTGCCCGATCTGGGTGAAGGACTGCAGGAAGCCGAGATCGTCCGCTGGCACGTCGCCGTCGGCGACAAGGTGGCCGTGGACCAGCCGATGGTGGCGATGGAGACCGCCAAGGCGGTCGTGGAAGTTCCCGCACCCTTCGCCGGCATCATTGCGGCATTGCATGGCAAGCCTGGCGACACGATTGCCACCGGTGCGCCGCTGGTGGATTTCCAGGCCGATGGCGCCAACGGCGCCGCGGGCGGCACGGCCCCCGAGGCCGGTGTGGCCAAGGGCGGCGTGGTCGGCCACATGCTGGAGACCGACGAGGTCATCGCTGCCGGCGCCGCGCAAACCTCGGCACGTGCCGCCGGCCAGCGCGCGCGCGTGCTGCCTGCCGTGCGCGAACTGGCGCGCAAGCTGGGCGTGGATGCCGAGGCGCTGCGCGGCACTGGTCCCGGCGGCGTGGTCACGCTCGACGATGTGCTCGGCGCGAAAACCGTTTCGCCGCTCGCAGCAGTGGCATCCATGCAGGTCAGTGCGCCCAGCGTGATGCGCCCGGCCGTTGATCTCACCGAAACCGGCGAGCTGGAGATGCTGCGCAGCCTGCGTCGCGCGATGGCGCAGAGCATGAGCCTGTCGCGCGACAGCGTGATGGAATGCACCGTGTTCGACGACGCCGACATCGAGGGCTGGCAGCCCGGCGGCGATTACACGGGCCGGTTGTTGCGCGCCATCAGCGCCGGGTGCAATGCCGAACCCGGGCTCAATGCCTGGTTCGACGGCACCAACAACGGGCGACGCCTGTTCCAGCACATCCATGTCGGCATTGCAGTGGATACGCCCGATGGCCTGCTGGTGCCCGTGATCCGCGATGTGGGCAAGCGCGATGCCGCGCAACTGCGCGCCGAAGTGAACCGGCTGAAGGTCGGCGCGCGCGACCGCACGCTGCCCGCGGCGGATCTGAAGGACTTCACCATCATGCTGTCGAACTTCGGCGTGATGGCCGGGCGCTATGCCACCCCGGTGGTGGTACCCCCGGCGGTGGCCATCCTGGGCTCGGGGCGCATCACGCGCGACGTGGTGGCCACCGACAATGGCGTCGAGGCACACCGGCGAATTCCACTGTCACTGACCTTCGACCACCGCTGCGTCACCGGCGGCGAGGCGGTGCGTTTCCTGGCCGCGGTGATCGCGGACCTGCAGAAGCCCGTCTAGGAAGGCTGGTCGCTAGTCTTCCACCCGCACCAGCTTGCGTCGGCCGGAACCACCAGCCTTGATGGACACCTGGGCACGACGACAACCCAACCGTGCCGCCACCAGTGCAATCAGCGCAGCGTTGGCCTTGCCATCCACCGGCGGTGCCTTGATGCACGCCAGCCAGGTTCCATCCGGCTGCTCGGTGAGAGATTCCGTACGCGAGTTGGGTTTGACCCGTATTTCGAGAATGCGGCTCGTCATGTGTACGCGTGCGTTTGGTAATCTCGTCCCACCGCTGAAGCTTACGGAGCCCCACTGATGTCCGGCAAACTCGTCCTGCTGCGCCATGGCCAGAGCACCTGGAACCTGTCCAACCAGTTCACCGGCTGGACGGACGTGGATCTGACCGACCAGGGCCGGGAGGAGGCCAGGAGCGCCGGACGTGAACTGCAGGCCACCGGCATCCGTTTCGACTACGCCTACACCTCCGTGCTGAAGCGTGCGATTCGCACGCTGTGGATTGCGCTCGATGAAATGGACCGCATGTGGCTGCCGGTGGAGAAGAGCTGGCGCCTGAACGAGCGCCACTACGGCGCGCTGCAGGGCCTGGACAAGATCCAGACCACCGAGAAGCATGGCGAGGCGCAGGTGAAGATCTGGCGCCGCAGCTACGACATCCCGCCGCCGCCGCTGCCCGAGAGCGACGAGCGGCATCCGAAACATGATCCGCGCTATGCCGATCTCGACCCGCGGCTGCTGCCCGCCACCGAATCCCTGAAGGACACCCTCGCCCGCGTGCTGCCGCTGTGGAACGAGGAGATCGCGCCCCGGCTGCGCGCCGGCCGCAACGTGCTGATCGCCGCGCACGGCAACAGCCTGCGCGCCATGGTGAAGATGCTCGACAACGTGCCCGAGGCCGAGATCGTCGAGCTGAACATCCCCACCGG
>CAYWDZ010000204.1:0-5299 GCA_964456255.1 uncultured Steroidobacteraceae bacterium
AGCCAGGCTGCGCGAAACCTCGTAGGAGAAGTCCACGTGACCCGGCGTATCGATCAGGTTCAACTGGTAGCGACGACCATCGCGTCCGGTATGGAACAAGGTCACGCTCTGCGCCTTGATCGTGATGCCGCGCTCGCGCTCCAGAGCCATGTTGTCCAGCACCTGCGACTGCATCTCGCGTTCGGCCAGGCCACCGCACATCTGGATCAGCCGGTCAGCCAGCGTGGATTTGCCGTGGTCTACGTGCGCAATGATGGAAAAGTTCCGGATGCCACTGATTTTGCTGGCATTACCTGACTCTGTCGGGGACTCTGGCATCGGCACACGGTGGGAGTGTAAAGGCGCGGGATTCTACCCTAGCGGCTACGCAGCAGGCGCCGCAGTTCACCCCGATCAAGGGTGTGGCGGCACACGCTCGACCCCTCCCACAGCAGCACCGGAATATCCAGACCCCAGCGACGTGCCAGCTCCGGGTCGGAATCCACGTCCACCTTGTCGATGGGAGGGAGCGCAAACTCCTGGGCGAACCGGGAGAGTTCCCGTTCGAATTCCTCGCACAACCCGCAGTCGGGCCGGCCGAGCAGCACCAGGCGCGCGGCGCTATTCAGGTCTGATGGCCTCGGCAATGGCCTTGACCGTGGCGGGTGGCACCTCACCCACGACCGTGATCTTGAAGTCACCGGCCCTTGCTTCGTACGCGGCAGACGAACCCATGACCGACACGCCATCAGGGCGGGCATTGCGCTCGGCACGCATCTTGTCCTTGGGGCCCATGACGCCATTCAGGCTCGGATTTCGCCCCACCTGTTCGATGACTACGGATACCCACGCGATGCTGTCGGAGACAATGAAGCGTGAACCTGGCCCGCTGGCCGCAGCATTGCGGTCCATGCCGGGAAACGTGACCACCGCGAACCCTGCAGGCATGAGATCACGGCGGGGCTTGATTACCGTCTGGAGGCCAGCCAGTTCCATCGGCTCCCTGGGTTTCAGCCACCGGAAATTCGTGGCATCGACCTCGGGCTTCAGCTGCTGATCCGAAATGACGTCGGACAGCGTGAGCGTGATGAAATAGGTTTCGTCGATGACCTCGCCGGAATTTGCCACCAACTGCGTCTTCAATGGCAAAGCCGTGTTCTCGTCCAGCCAGAATCGGTACCCATAGCGCAGCGCGTCCTTCGGTTCCACCGAGATGCGGCGCGCCATCCATCCATCCAGCGGCACGGAGCCTCCATCCGACACGTCGTAGTAGCGCTGGGTCAGGACGCTGAAACCATTCAATGCCGTCAGAAATCCGTAGCTTCGATTGCGGGTCTGCACCAGCACGGTACGCTGGCCCGGGTAGTAGGCCATCCACTCGCTGCCATCGCGCACGAATTCCCTGCCCGGAATTGGCGAGACCGTGACCACGCGCTCCCGCATCGGCCCTGGCTGCGAGCGATGGATGATTCGCAGCACCTCGCGATTGGGGCCGGACTGGTGAACCAGCACCCCCTGATAGTTTCGCGACTTCAATGCAATGTTCATGCGCGTGATCCAGCCGCGCGAAGCATCCTCACCGGCCTGGGCGGCGGCAGAAAACAGCAGCAGCAGCGCCGCAGCGGCGCGCAGGGATCGCATGGAGAATGGTCCGTCCCGCATCTTCTGGAAGGAGCGCTATCTCAGATGCGCTTCGATTTCATCCGCAGTCATGACCACCGTCCCCTCGGTCAGGTCATAGCTGAACCCCAGGGAGGAGGCAGCCTGTTCGCTGTGCGCCACGACATAGTGGGCAAGTGGCGGCTGATCGATCAGCGGCTGGGAAACCCGCGCATTCTCGCCGGGAGTGGTGTAGCTGTGCGGCGCCGATTCGACTCCGGTCGAAGCGGGCGAGCCCTGGGAGGCTGCATCACGTGCCGCGACCAGCTGCGGCAAGCCGTTCGAATCAACGGCCACATCCCGGGCATACAAATCACTGCCGCCGGCCGGGTCAACAACCGGGCCAATTGAGCGCACCACGAAGACCGCCATCACGGCAACTGCCGCAGCGACCGCGCCGCCCATGGCACCGCGACCAAAGAACCGTGCCACACCCCCACCCGCCGCGGAACCGGCGGAGGTCCTCGTTCCCCACGGTGCGAGGATTTCGGCCTCCGCTGCGAGCCGCGCCGAAACGCGCTCGGCCAGGCATGCCTTGCTGCCTGCACCGGCCAGCGGCTCGCCACGCAGGCACGCGCCGATGAGCGCGTAGTTCTGCCAGCGTCGACGCATCACCGCGTCCCTGGAAATCCGCCGGATCACCAGATCTGCCTGCTGTGACGGCAGCTCGTCATCAAAGAGTGCGGACAACTGGCTGACCTGTTCCTGCTCGCTCATACCGACTCCTCAGCGCGGCCCAGGCCGCCGTCAAATACATCCGCCAGACTGCGATCGATTGCTTCGCGGGCGCGATAGATGCGCGACCTCACGGTGCCGACCGGACAGTCCATCGCCGCAGCGATGTCCTCGTAACTCAGGCCCTCCAACTCGCGCAGCACGATGGCTGTGCGCAGGTCTTCGGGCAGGGCCGCAATCGCCCGATTGACCGTTTCGCGAATCTCTTCCGTGGCGAGCAGGCTCTCCGGTGTATCCGGATCGGCCAGCCGCCCCTGCATGGCGCTCGACTCCTCGATGTTCTGCATGTCGAGGTCGAACTCCACCGGATTGCGGTCACGGGACAACAAGGCATTCTTGGCCGTGTTGATCGCGATCCGGTAAAGCCAGGTGTAGAAGGCACTGTCCCCGCGAAACTGGGGCAAAGCCCGATACGCCTTGATGAATGCCTCCTGCGCAACGTCCTCCGCATCGGCCGGATCCCGCATGTACCTCGAAACCAGCTTCACTACCTTGTGCTGGTACTTGCGGACCAGCAGGTCGAAGGCCGACTTGTCGCCCTTCTGCACCCGCCGGACCAGCGCGAGGTCTCCGGTATCCGGACTCATTGGCATTTTCAGGACTTCCCCGGCTGGCAGAAGCCCGAATTGCCACCTGCATGGACCCCGGGAGGGGCGAAAAGTTCGCCCCGGGGCAGGAATGGCGTGCTGTAGGAGAGATTGCTCAAGGTGGGACTGGAGACTTGCTGCCGTGGGCTACGACCGAGTGTACCCCAGTGGCGGCAGAAGCCGTCCCGCCAGGCAGGCAGCGCCTGAGTGCCGCCAGCTGCGCCGCAGCCAGGTTATCGGGCCCGCAGAACAGGCGGTGGGTGCCGCTGGAGCCGTGCAACACCAGCAGCACGTGAGGTCCCAGCCGCATGCTGCCAGGCGCGACCCACACCCGCTCCACCCTGCCATCTTCAGAAGTCAGGAGCCAGCGCCCGACCTCCAGCCGCAGACTGCGCCAGCGGGGCCTGCGGCAACCGGACCATCCCGTTGCAGCCAGCAGCGCCACGAGCGGTGCAGCCGCCCAGTGATGACGCAGCAGAAGTTCCACGACGCAGCCCAGAACCATCAGCAACAGGAGCCACACGACGCAACGCAAGCGTGGTGAACGTCGCAGTGACAGGTCGATTCCGTGCGCATGGGCAGGGCAGCGCGGCAGGGCGTCACGCCACAGGTTGCACAGGAACTCAGTGAGGGGGATCCGGCCCCGCCCCGGTGATGGCATCCATCGCGCCCACATGCGGCAACAGATACGGCACGCGCGGCGGGCCGGGCAAGCCGCGAATCTGCCCGCAGTACGCTATTTCACGTTCTGCGCGTCGATCAGCACATTGCCGCCCTTCACGACGACACGTGCCCTGAGCCAGTTCCAGTAGCCTTCCAGCGGATCGCCATCCAGCAGCACAAGGTCCGCCTGCTTGCCCTGTTCCAGCGTGCCGATCTGGTCGGACATGCCGAGGTAGGCGGCAGAGCCAGGGCCGAAGAAATTCACCGCGTCCTGCATCGAGAACGCGCCGTCCAGGGATCGCAGTTCCACCCGCAAGCCCTCGCGCGGCTCATAGGTGGTGTCCATGCCGATGCCGAGAATCGCGCCGCCGTCATATACGGTGCGCGCATTCACTGCTGCGTAGCCAACTTCCTTGCCGCCGCCCACGCCGTCCGTGATGCTGTCGGGCCAGGGCCGGCCATCGCGCGTACGCGGCTTGTTGTCATTGGAGTTGGGGAATACGCCGAACACCGGCGCCCACGTGCCCACTGCCGACAGGATCATCGTGTTGGTGGACTTGAGCCTTGCCACCTGCTCCTTCGTCACCCAGTCCTTGTTGGGCATGTGTACCAGCAGGCGCACGCCGGCATCAACGGCTGCCATCATGGCCGAGGTGCTCACGGCGTGGACCTGCACCTTGACGCCATTCTTCGCGCCCTCATCCAGCGCCGCGGCGATGATGGCCATCTCGGCCGGCGTGGGACCGGGGACCGGTGTCAGCAGCATCTCGCCCGTGAAATGCACATTCATGCCGGCCAGCTTGCGGATGTCGGCACGCACGCCATCCGGCGTCTGGCCCTGGGCCAGAAACGCCGTGTTGCCGGAAGGAATGATGCGCGGACCGACCATCTCGCCCTTCTCGATCTGTTCGCGCACCTTGACCTGTGGTTCCGGCGCGCCGCCACCCGACAGCACCGTGGTGAACCCGGCCTCGAGCAACTTGCGCATTTCACTGGCGACATCACCACGCAGCGACAAGTGCCGATGGGCGTCGATGAACCCCGGCATGGCGCTCATGCCCTTCGCATCGATTACGCGACCAGCGGTCTGCGCCGGCTTGCCGGCTGCGACCGAGGCGATCCTGCCGCCACGGACCACGATGGAACCATTGTCGATGACCAGGCCATTGCCAACGATGATGTGCGCATTGGTAATGGTCAGTTCCTGTGCTTCAACGGCCGGCACCAGAAACAGTGCCGCAGCACCGGCGCCAACCAGGATTCGAGCAAGATGCATGACGTGGATCCCCGTTGTGGTCTTGTGGCGGCACTGTACGCCGGATGGGATTTCGCAGTCCACGCTAGCGCATCTGGTCCAGCAGCTCCTGTACTTCGCCGTCCGACGATCGCTCACGACCTGTCAGGTATGCGGCCAGCAGCGGATCGGGAAGATCCAGGATGCGTTCGAAGGATTCCTTCTCGGCAACCGTGGCAGCGGGCCAGCGCTCACGCAGGTAGCGCATCAGCACGAGATCCAGTTCCTTCATGCCGCGGCGGCAACGCCAGGCGAGGCGCCCCTCCTCGCCGCTCATGTCAGTTGCGCCGCTGGTCGATCATGCGCTTGATGTCGGCAATCGCGCGCGCCGGATTCAGGTCCTTCGGACAGGCCTCGGTGCAGTTCATGATCGTGTGGCAGC
>CAYWDZ010000205.1:0-5283 GCA_964456255.1 uncultured Steroidobacteraceae bacterium
GGCCGCTGTTCTGGCCGGGCGGACTGGTGGACTTCGAGGCGCACTACCAGCTCGAAGCCCAGGACGGTACGCCCATCTACATCCACAATCGCGGCATCGCATGGTCTTCTGCGGAAGTACTGGCCCGCATCGAAAGTGGCCAGCCGGTGGCGCCGGAGCTGACCTACTGCCGCGTCACGCCCTCTTTCGAAGTGCCTGCTGGCCCGCACGACTGGCTGGTGCGCACACTGCTGATCGGCAAGGGCGAGCGTCGCGGCGCTGAATCCGTGTTCGACTACTACGCCGTCACCTGACACCCAGGGGCACCAATGCAATGGCTGCTTTCGCCCGCTGACCGCATCGAGATCCACGAAGTGCTGGCCCGCTATGCGTGGAGCCTCGATACCGGCGACGAGGCGGGCTTCGTCAGCTGCTTCTGTCGCGACGGCGAACTGGTGTGGGATGCATTCGAGACGCCGGGCATCTGGCGCGGCGAGGCGGCGCTGCGTCGTTTCATCAGCTATTTCCGTGCGCGTCCGGAATCCGCGGGACGGCAGCACCACGTGAGCAACCTCATCGTGACCCCGACTGCGGCCGGTGCCAGTGCGCGTGCGTATGTGCTGGTGGCCCTGCGCTGTGCGGACGGACCACATCGCCTGCATGTGATGGGCTACTACGAAGACGAGTTGCAGCGCGAGGACGGCCGCTGGTGCCTGGCGCGGCGTACCATCCGCGACTGGAATGGCGCGGTCCTGGCAGGCTTCGCCGGCCAGGACGGCGAGCGGCCGGTACGCGCACGTCCCGCAGCGCTCGATGCACTGTGGGAAACCCAGTCGTGAACGCGCCGCGGGATGCCTCTGCAAGCCGCAGGCAACCGCTGTGCTAACGTCCGTAGCCTCATTGGGGAGCAAAGCCCGGCGACGGGCCCGGGGGATACTCGTGTTCAATCGATCGTGCGTGATCTCAGTCGTGGCCGCCGCGGCGGCGCTCATCATCACCGGCGACAGCCTGCCGACGGCCAACGCTGCGGCTCCGGCCTATGCGGCGAATGCCGCGCCCCGGGCGCTGGCCTGCGACCGCAACTGCCTCTATGGCGTGCTGGAGCAATACCTGGCAGCGCTGGCCCGCAAGGATCCGGCGCTCGTTGCCTGGGGTCCCGTGGTGCGCAACTCCGAGAACAATGTGGCGATCCCGGTGGGCGATGGCCTGTGGGGAACGCTGACGAAACTCGGCAGCTATCAACTGCGCATGGCGGACGCGGATACCGGTGAGGTGGCGTATTTCGGCGCCGTGGACGAGAGCGGAGCACTGTCGCCGTTCGTCGTGCGCCTGAAGGTGGACCAGCGCCAGGTGGTCGAGGTCGAAACCCTGGTACGCCGCAAGGCGGACGACGCGAACTACATGGCGGACCCGGTGTTCGAGGACAAACCCGTGCTCAACGAGTTCATCCCCGCGGGCGAGCGCCTGCCCCGCGAGCGGCTGATCTCCATTGCCGACGGCTACTTCGACACCCTGCAGCTCAATGACGGCACGCTCTTCACGCAGTTCGATGCCCAGTGCAATCGCGTCGAGAATGGCGTGCGCACCACCAACAATCCGGATTCCACGCGCTTCAGCCCGATCATGGCACTGGGCTGCGAAGAGCAGTTCAAGCTGGGCAACTTCCGCTACGACGACCGGCTGCGCGCGCGCCGCTATCCGCTGGTCGACGTGGAACGCGGGCTGGTTCTGGCCAGTGGCTTCATCGATCATGCGGGCCGGTTGGGCACGTACACGCTGACCAACGGCAAGCAGGAAACCTCGCGCTACCGCCGCCCGCATTCCTATTACCTTCTCGAGCTGTTCAAGATCACGCCGCAGGGCCGGATCCGGCAGATCGAGGCCGTGTTCATCACCGTTCCCTACCGCATGCACTCGGCCTGGCGGGAAGAAGACTGAAGCACCCCGGGGGCGGACGCGGCATGAAGATGACAGCCTGGCGCCGGGCGGTGGCTCTGTCCCGACGCATGGCCTGCGCCGCGCTGGCCAGCACGTGCCTCATTGCCTGGTGCGCGCCCCATTCCTTCACTGCGCCAACTGTGCGCACGGCCGAGTACCGCGGCTGGGAGCGCCACGCGGGTTTTGTCGCCATGCCGGATGGCACACGACTGGCAATGACCTGGTACCTGCCGGTTGACGGACCCCAGGTGTCGGGCTTTCCGGTCCTCTTGTGGTACATGCCGGGCCACCGCGAAAGCATCGACCCGCTTACCGGCGCCATCCGCACCGCCATGGATCCGGAGGAGATCGCCTTCTTCACCGGTCGCGGCTACGCCGTTGCCGTGGCGGAAATGCGCGGCAGCGGTGCCTCGTTCGGTTTTCGCGCGATCGACCGCGGACCGCAGATCGGTCGCGACGGTCGCGATCTGGTCGACTGGATCGCGCGGCAGGCCTGGTCGAACGGCCGCGTCGGGATGATCGGTGCGTCATTCCAGGGTTTCTCCCAGTTCGCCACGGCCGCCGAGCAGCCACGCGCACTGAAGGCGATCTTTCCCGAGATCGCCGGGTTCGACGACTACACCTCTCTCTACTACCCGGGCGGAATTCTCAATGTCGCAATCGGCCGCGTCGCGTACGCCGCGATGGGCCAGGACGATCGCAATGAATTCGACCCCGACGGCCGTCCGCCACGCTGGCCTTCGGTGCCCGTTGTCGACGAGGATGGCGACGGCGAACTGGCCGACGAGATTCCGCGCTATGCCGCCGATACGCACAGCTTCCTGCAAGCATCGCCGCCCGTTTACGCGGATCAGAGTCAGCGTGCGGGACTCTTCCGCCAGGCAACGGTGGAGCATGGCGCCAACGGCATTCTGACGACCGACCGCGTGCGCCGGGCGCCGTTCCGGGATTCACCTCTGGATGCAGCGGGGCTGACTTATCGCGATCTGGATCCCGTGGATCGCGCCGATCGCATCGCGGCCGCGGGCATCGCCGTGTACAACCGCGGCGGCTGGTTCGACTATCACGCCCGCGATACCGCGCAGTGGTTCGGCACGCTGGCTGGTCATACCCCCACGCGCCTGATGATGGCGCCGACGGCGCATTCGGGACTCCCTGCCCGGCCCGGCGACAATGCCTATCTTGCGCACTTTGGTGACCGGCAGACTTCGGGCGCCCTCGTGCTGGCGGAAAAGCTGCGATTCTTCGACCGCTATTTGCGCGGCATCCGCAACGGATTCGAGAACGAGCCGCCCGTGCTGATCTATGTCATGGGCGAAGGCTGGCGGCGCGAGGACGAATGGCCGTTGCGGCGCGCACGCACCTGGTCGCTGTCACTGGCGGCAGGAGGCAAGCTGCTAGACGGCAAGGCCCCGGCAGGCGAGGACACCTGGCAGGTTGATCCGCTGGCCAATTCGCTGTCGCAGGGTGCCAATCGCTGGAACTACGGCATTGCGTCGGTGAAGGCGCCGCTGTCACTGGACGCAAGTCGTGGGCATCGGCTGGAGTACACCGGCGCGGCGCTTTCCCGGGATCGCGAGATCACCGGACATCCGATCGTGCGTCTTGCGCTGGGCGCCAGCGTGCCCGACACCGATGTCTATGCCTATCTGGAGGATGTCGCGCCGGATGGCACATCGCTGCTCGTCAGCGAGGGACAGCTGCGCGCCGGCTTCCACAAACTGCTTCCTGCCCAGCAGATCGCCGACCCGGCTGCGCGGCTGCGCGTCAGTCCCGCACTGCCCTATCACGGCTACCGGCAAGCGGACTTTGATCCCGCACCGCTCGCCGGTGGACGGACGGTGCGCCTGGAGTTCGATCTGATGCCGGTATCCTGGGTCTTCCGGGCCGGTCACCGGATCCGGCTGTCGCTGGCGGGAGCGGACGATGGCAGCTTCGAGTCATTGCTGCCAGCGGGGAACGCCGTGACGTGGCGGGTGCGCACGGGATCCGGCGCTTCCGTGCTGGAGCTTCCCTGGGTGCGAAGGTCGAAATAACCTCAGGCGCGCATTGCGCTAGCATGCCCTCCATGAAGCGACACATCATGACCATCGGCCTGTGCCTGGCCACCGCCCTGTTCGGCACAACCCTGCGCGCTGCACAGCAGAACAGCATGAACCAGGCGACCGCGCCGCCGCCCCCGCCACTGGTGTTCGCATTCGAACTGCGGGTCAAGGTTGCCGACCCCGTGGTCATCGGCGAAGTGCCGCCTGGCCTGCGGCGCATCGTGGCGATCACCGGTGGCACCATGCGCGGCCCGGCGATCAATGGCATCGTAGTGCCCAACAGCGGTGCCGACTGGCAGTTGATCCAGCCGGATGGATTCTCCGAGCTCGATACCCGCTACACGCTCCAGACAGACAAGGGCGAACTGATCTACGTGCAGAACGTCGGGATCCGGCACGCGCCGCCCGAAGTCATGCAGCAATTGAATGCCGGAAAGGTGGTTGACCCCAAGCTCGTCTATTTCCGCACGGTGCCGAAATTCGAAACCTCGGCCCCGGGGCTGCAGTGGTTGACCCGCAGTGTGTTCGTTGGCGTCGGGGAGCGGTCACCCAACGAAGTCATCGTGCGGTTCTATCGCCTCGACTAGCAGGCCTCGACTGGCAGGCCCTTCTGCGCCTGCGGCTGCTCAGCCGCCGTAGCGTCGGCGCGGATGCGTCAGGCCATCGACGCCATCCTGATAGGCCACGCTGAAGCGTTCCAGCTGGGCAATGGCCGCGGCCGGATCCTCACCGTCCAGCAATTCGAACGCATCGAATCCGCAGCGCGCGAGGAAGAACATCTGGTCGATGCGAATCTGGCCGACCGCACGCAGTTCGCCGCGATAGCCGTAGCGTTCGCGCAGCAGCCGCGCCTGCGTGTAGCCCCGGCCATCGCCGCTGGTGGCGAAATTCACGGCGATCAACGGCAGCGCCTGCAGATGCGGCAGCAGCGGTGAGAGATCCAGGTCCTCGGCCTTCAGCAGCACGGCGCGATCCGCGGCGGGCTCTCCCGCCGCACGCGCCTTGAGGAAATCCGCCAGGGGCAGGATCAGCCTCGCGGCACCGGCGGCTGCATCGCTGCCCGCCAGCACCCAGTCATTGACCGCCAGCGCGCGCTGCTTAATGAGCTGCGGCATACACCCGCTCTCCAAACGGCTCGACGCCGATGCGCCGCACCGTCTGCAGGAATTCCTCGCCCTCTTCGCGCCGCTCCACGTAGACCTCGAGGATGCGCGCGATGGTCTCGGCCACCTCGGCCTTCGCCACCGATGGACCGATGACCTCGCCCAGCGAACTGATGCCGCTGGCCGAACCGCCGAGGGTGATCTGGTACCACTCCTCG
>CAYWDZ010000206.1:0-5192 GCA_964456255.1 uncultured Steroidobacteraceae bacterium
CACTCGAAGCCCTGCTGGCCGGTGCGGCACCGCGCTGGGCACCCGCCTTCCGCGACGGCAGTTTCGCGACCATCTACCTCGCGCCCTACAACTACCACCGCATCCACATGCCGGCCTCGGGCCAGCTGGCTGCGGCCTGGTATGTGCCGGGCCGGTTGTTCAGCGTGAACACCACCGCATCACGGCTGGTGAGCGGGCTGTTTGCACGCAACGAGCGCCTGGTGCTGCTGTTTGAAGGTGAGGCGGGGCCCTTTGCAGTGATCTTCGTCGGGGCACTGAATGTGGGCAGCATGGATACCGTATGGCACGGCAATGTGACACCACGGCGGCCGCGCACCGTTACCGAACTTCCGCTGCCGCCTGAGGGCGAGCGCTTTCGCGAGCGTGGTGCGGAGATCGGACGCTTCAACATGGGCTCGACGGTCATCCTGCTGTTTGCACCGGGAGCGGCGGAACTGGCAGGGATTGCCGGCGGCACCACCCTGCGCCTGGGCCAGAGGCTGGGCGAACTGCGCGGAGTGAGCGCGGCTTGAACGGCGCGGACTGGCGCCCCGCCGCAAGCCTCGCGGTGCTGCGCCAGCGGGCCGCGCTGCTGGGCGTCGCTCGCGGCTTCTTCCACGAGCGTCGTGTGCTGGAAGTCCAGACACCAGTGGCCCTCAGCGCCACGGTGACCGACGTGCACATTCCGTCACTGGGCCTCGCGGGCCCTGCGCCGCGGTTCCTGCAGACCTCGCCGGAATATCCGATGAAGCGCCTGCTGGCCGCGGGCAGTGGCGACATCTTCCAGATCTGCCAGGTGTTCCGGGCGGATGAAACGAGCCCGCTGCACAACCCCGAGTTCACCATGATCGAGTGGTACCGGCTCGGCATGGACCTGCCAGCGATCATGGCCGAGACCGCAGCGCTCGCACAGGCGCTGCTGATCGCCGGTGGGCGCGAATCCGCACCCGTTGAATCGCTGAGCTTTGCGCAGGCTTTTCTGCGCGAACTGGACTGCGATCCGCTCGAAGCCCGCGACGGGCAACTGGCGCAACTGGCGCGCGCACAGGGTCTTGCAGACAGCAGCGTGGCCAAGGCTTCGCGCGATGAATTGCTGGATTTCCTGGTCGCCACCCGCGTGGGACCCGCACTGGGTCGTGGCCGTCTCACCTGCCTGCATCACTTCCCGGCATCGCAGGCGGCGCTGGCCCGGCTGGACGCTGCCGACCCGCGCTGCGCCGAGCGCTTCGAGCTGTACGCAGAAGGTGTGGAACTGGCGAACGGCTACGTGGAGCTGGCAGACCCGGTCGAACAGCAGCAGCGCTTTGCGGCGGACCTGGCTGAACGGCGGCGCCGGGGCCTCGCACAACCTGCAATCGATGCCCGGCTGCTGGCTGCGCTGTCACACGGATTGCCGGCCTGTGCCGGCGTGGCGCTGGGCTTCGACCGGCTGGTCATGCTGGCGGTCGGTGCCAGCAGCATCCAGGAAGTGATGGCGTTCCCGTGGGAACGCGCCTGATCAACCCTTGGCGCGGGAAATGTACTCGCCGGTGCGGGTATCGATCTTGAGCACCTCTCCCTCGTTGATGAACAGCGGCACACGCACTACCGCGCCCGTTTCCATCTTCGCCGGCTTCTGACCACCGGTGGCGGTATCACCGCGCACTCCCGGATCGGTTTCAACGACCTTGAGCTCGATGTGCGGCGGCGGCGTGACCACCAGCGGCACACCATTCCACAGGGTGACAATGCAGGTGACGCCTTCCTTCAACCACTGGGCGCCGTCGCCCACGGCTTCCTTGCCGGCCGCATACTGCTCGTAGTTCTCGGGCACCATGAAATGCCAGAAGTCGCCATCGGCATAGAGATACTGCATGTCGGTATCCACCACGTCGGCGGCCTCGACCGAATCACCGCTCTTGAAGGTACGCTCGATGGTCCGGCCGGTCTTCAGGTTGCGGACCTTCACGCGGTTGAATGCCTGGCCCTTGCCCGGCTTGACCATTTCGTTCTCGACAATCGAGTACGGGTCGTTGTCGAGCAGAATCTTCAGCCCCGACTTGAATTCATTGGTGGTGTAGCTGGACATGACGCTCTCTGGTTAAATTCGCGCCGCATGCATCACGGCAGCGGCCAAAAGGGGCGGCGAATGATAGCGGCAGAACCCCAGGCCCGCCACACGGCGAGCCTCCCGGACTGGCAGCGGCAGCTGGCCGAGGCGGTCCGCGATCCGCTGGAGCTGCTGGACCTGCTGGATCTGGTCCCTGGCCAGCTCGGGCCGGGCGTCACGGCCGGGAGCCTCGCGGCCGCCGCGGTGGACTTTCCGCTGCGCGTGCCGCGTTCGTTCATCGCCCGCATGCGCCGGGGCGACCCGGCAGATCCGCTGCTGCTGCAGGTGCTCGCACACCCGCGCGAGCTCGAACCCGTGGCGGGCTTTGTCGCGGATCCACTTGAGGAGGCCTCTGCCCGCCGTGGCAACGGCCTCCTGCACAAGTACGCCGGCCGCGCGTTGCTGATCGCGACGGGGGCCTGCGCCGTGCATTGCCGCTACTGCTTCCGGCGTCACTACGACTATGGCGCGGACCAGCAGGAGGAGGGCCCGCGGTGGAGCCCGGCGCTGGCTGCCATCGCCGCCGACCCGCAGCTGGAGGAAATCATCCTGTCCGGCGGTGACCCGCTTTCGCTGGGCAATGCGCGCCTCGCACAGCTGCTGGGGCACCTGGCCGGGATGCCGCAGCTGCGCCGCATACGCATCCACACGCGCACGCCAATCGTGCTGCCTGCACGTGTGGACGAAGGCTTGCTCAGCCTGCTGGCCCCGCTGCGCGAAAGACTGGTGATCGTGGTGCACGCGAATCACCCGGCCGAGATCGACTCACCCACCGCATCGGCGCTGCGCAAGCTGCGCGAAGTCTGCACATCGATGCTGAACCAGTCCGTGCTGCTGGCCGGCGTCAATGCCGACTTGCCTGCACTGGCCGAGCTCTCGCGGCGCCTGTTTGCAGCCGGCACCCTGCCCTACTACCTGCACCAGCTGGACCCGGTGGCTGGTGCTGCACACTTCGCCGTGAGCGATGCAGCGGCGCTGGAACTTCACCGCCAGCTCAATGCCTGCCTGCCCGGCTATCTGGTCCCGCGCCTGGTGCGTGAAGTACCCGGTGCCGCGGGCAAACTCCCACTCGTGACCTGACGCAGCACCCCTCAGGGGCGCACTGTGCCGGAGTTCACATAACGGCGCCGGCTTCGGCCTCAGACTTCAGACTCCCAGGTCTGCAAGTCGAGAGCGTTTTGTCCGACAACACCGCCGTCCCCCTGATCGTCGTCAGCAGCTCCCGCGACCCGGTCGAAGCCCTGAACAGCCTGCTGCGCAAGCAAGGCGTGGCAGCGCACTGCACCTGGATTCCCGCAATCGCCGATCTGCCGGACGCGCTGACGCAGCTGAATCCGCAGATGCTGCTGCTCACCACTGCCGACGGGACCGAACTGCCGGAGGTGGCCCAGATCCGGGTGCGCATTTCGCCGGATGTGCCGCTGGTCGTGTTGCGGCCGGAGCTCACCGAGCAGGCGATGGCGAAGGATCTGGCGCAGGGCGCGCGCGACAGCATCACGCTCACCGAAGGCTCGCGTGCGTTCAGTGTCATCACGCGCGAACTGCAGGCCTATCGCGGCGAACGCGAACTGCGCCAGACGCTCCAGGCATCGCAGGAGTACCGCAAGCAGCTGGACACCGTGCTCACGCGCTCCAACGACGCCATCGCCCAGGTGCAGGAAGGCATCGTGATCGACGCCAACCGGTCATGGCTGGACCTGATCGGTGCATTCGAGGATCGCGACGTGATCGGCCAGCCGGTGATGGATTTCTTCGAGGAAGGCAGTCATGCCGCCCTGAAGGGTGCACTGGCCGCCTGCCTGAAGGGACACTGGAAGGATCATTCGCTGCGTGCCGACGTGCGCACCGCCGATGGCGGCACCCTGCCGCTGGAACTGGTCCTGGCGCTGGGCGCACGCGACGGCGAACCTTGTGTCAGTCTCATCGTGCCGAGCCAGAAGCGCGGCAAGGAAGAGGTTGCCCGCGACCTCACCGACGCGGTGAAGCGCAATCCGCGTACCGGACTGTTGCACCGGGTGCAGCTGCTGGAAGCGATCCAGCAGCGCATGTCGCACAAGGTGCAGGCGGGTGGACGCTTCCTGGTCTACCTGCGGCCGGATGCGTTCGCGAAACTGGAACGCGAGATGGGAGTGATCGGCAGCGAGGACATGCTGGCCTCGCTCGCCAGTCTGGTGCGCCAGCAGCTCGCGCCCAGCGACCTGGCCGGACATTTCAGTGGCCCGGGCATCATGGTGCTCACCGAGCGCGGCACGGCGCGGGACGCCGAAGCCTGGACGGAGCGCCTGCTGGAAAAGATTGCGCAGCATGAATTCCCCGTGGGGGAACGCGTTTACCGTGCCACCGCCAGCGCCGGCGTGGCAGCCCTGACCGGAGATGGCAGCAAGCTGGATGCCGCGATCCACGATGCCCTGGAAGCGGTGCGGCGTGGCCGCGCCCAGGGTGGCAATGTGCTCGTGAAGGTCGGCCAGTCCGACAACGATGCACGCGCCGGGGCGGTCGACGCGGTCTGGGTCAAGCAGATCCGGGCCGCCCTGACCGCCAACCGCTTCAGCCTGGTGCAACAGCCGATCACGAGTCTTTCCGGCGGACCGGCGCTGATGGACACGGTGGTGCGCATGAAGGATGCAGAGGGCCGGGAAATCCTGCCCGGAGAATTCATGCCCAGCGCCGAGCGCAGCGGGCTCGTGGGCCTGATCGACCGCTGGGTGATCGCCCATGCCGCAAAGCTCGCGCTGTCCGCGAAGGCGGGCTGTGTGTTCGTACGCATCTCGCGCCACAGCGCGCTGGAAGTCTCGCTGCCGACCTGGATCGCCCACATGTTGCAGAGCACGGGCCTGGCACCGGAGCACCTGTGCATCCAGGTGACCGAATCGATCACCGTCAGCCATCCCGCCGATATCCTGCGCCTGGCCAATGCGCTGAAGAATTCAGGCATCCGCTTTGCCCTCGAGCACTACGGCACGGGCATCGATCCGATTTCCATGCTGGGCATGCTGCCGCTGGACTACGTGAAGATCGACGGCTCGCTGATGCAGGGCCTGACCACCGATTCGCTGCTGCAGTCCAAGGTGGCCTCGCTCATTGTGGCCGCCCGCGACCGGGG
>CAYWDZ010000207.1:0-5144 GCA_964456255.1 uncultured Steroidobacteraceae bacterium
CGAGTGGCACGACGACTCGGGCCAGTGGTATCGCAGCTATGGCAACGAGAACTGGGAGTTCAACGCCGACGGCTACATGCAACGGCGCTTTGCCAGCATCAATGACCTGCCGATCGCCGAGTCGGATCGCAAGTTCCACTGGCCGCTGGGCCGACGGCCAGACGACCATCCCTCGTTGAGCGATTTGGGGCTGTAGGGATCTATCCGGCCGGCCTGAGTGCAGCAGCCTGCTGTGCCAGTTTGCGGATCGCGAGCCAGTCGCCATCCTGGATCAGTGCATTCGGGGCGACCCACGATCCGCCCACGCACAGCACATTGGGCAGCGACAGGTATTCCACCGCATTGTCCAGGTGAATGCCTCCGGTGGGGCAGAAGCCTACATCCGGAAACACCGCATGCATTGCACGCAGCATGCCGGTGCCGCCGGCCTGCTGCGCGGGAAACAGCTTGCAGTGATTGAACCCCGCCTCGCGGGCGCGCATCAGTTCGCTCGCCGTCATCACGCCGGGCAGGAAGGGAAACGCGGCGCTCTGGCCGGCCTCGATGAGCGCCGGCGTGAGCCCTGGCGAAACGCCGAACTGCGCGCCGGCGCGTGCACTCTGGGCGAACTGTTCGGGTGTGGAGAGGGTGCCCACGCCCACGATGGCTTCGGGAACGGCGCGACGCATGGCCTCGATCGCGGCCAGGCCCACCGGGGTGCGCAGGGTTACTTCGAGCACCGGCAGGCCGCCGGCGACCAGCGCGTCGGCAAGCGGTGCCGCATGGGCCAGATCGTGGATGACGATCACGGGGACAACCGGCGCACGCTTCAGGATATCGGCCAGGGAGATGTTCATGGATTGCAGGTCCTTGCGCCGCTCTCGGCGTCGGTGGCGTGGGCACGAAAGCTGGCGAACAGTTCCCGCCCGCTGCCGTGCGCAGGAGCAGGTGCGCGGATGGCAACCGGGCGAGCCGCGAACTCGCCCGGCTCCACCAGTGCCTCGAGGGAACCGGTACGCGCATCGAGGCGGATCACGTCACCGTCGCGCACCTTGCCCAGGGGCCCGGCGCAGATGCTCTCTGGCGACACGTGAATGGCTGCCGGAACCGTGCCCGATGCGCCCGACATGCGCCCGTCGGTCACCAGCGCGACACGATGACCCTGGCTCTGCAGCACCGACAGCGCCGGCGTGAGCTTGTGCAGTTCCGGCATGCCGTTGGCGCGCGGCCCCTGTTCACGCAGGACCACCACCACATCACGGGTGAGCCGGCCGGCCTTGTACGCTTCGATGACCTGCAACTGGTCCGTGAAGACCAGGGCCGGTGCTTCCACCACATGGTGCTGTGGCTGGACGGCCGAGACCTTGATCACGGCGCGCCCCAGGTTGCCGCGCAGTACCTTCAGGCCGCCGTCCGCACTGAACGGATCGCGGACGCTGCGCAATACATCCGTGTCGCGGCTCTGTTCGGGCGCGTCACGCCAGGCAAGCCGCCCGTCCACGACGCAGGGTTCGCGGCCGTACGCGGCAAGCCCGGTGCCAAACACCGTGCTGACATCGCCATGCATCAGGCCGGCAGCCAGCAGCTCGCGCACCAGGAAGCCCATGCCGCCCGCGGCGTGGAAGTGGTTCACATCGGCCTTGCCGTTGGGATAGATGCGCGCGAGCAGGGGCACCACCGCGGAAAGATCATGGAAATCGTCCCAGTTGATGACCATGCCGGCCGCATGCGCCATGGCCACCAGATGAATGGTGTGATTGGTCGATCCGCCGGTGGCGAGCAGGCCCACGATGGCATTCACCATGCTGCGCTCGTCGATCACCTGCGCGAAAGGCAGATACCCGCCGCCGGGCTCGCTGCTGGCGGCGGCGCGCCGGGTCGCCTCGATGGTCAGCAGGTCGCGCAGCGGCGTGTTGGGCGCCACGAAGGCCGCTCCGGGCAGATGCAGCCCCATCACCTCCATCAGCATCTGGTTGCTGTTGGCGGTGCCGTAGAAGGTGCAGGTGCCGACATCGTGGTAGCTGGCCGATTCGGCGGCCAGCAGTTCCTCGCGCGTGGCCTTGCCCTGCGCGTAGAGATTGCGGATGCGTGACTTTTCCGGATTGGACATGCCCGAAGACATCGGCCCGCTGGGCACGAAGATGATGGGCAGGTGGCCGAAGGCAGTGGCGCCGATGAACAGCCCGGGCACGATCTTGTCGCAGATGCCCAGCAGCAGCGCGGCGTCGAACATGTTGTGCGAGAGCGCCACCGCCGTGGCCATCGCGATCACGTCGCGGCTGAACAGCGACAGTTCCATGGCATCGGTGCCCTGCGTGACGCCGTCGCACATGGCCGGCACGCCGCCGGCAAACTGCGCGATGGCACCCGCATCGCGCGCTGCGGCACGGATCAAGCCGGGAAAGCGCTCATACGGCTGGTGCGCGGAGAGCATGTCGTTGTAGGCCGAGACGATCGCGATGTCGGGCCAGGGCCGGGTGCGCAGGGCATCCTTGTCGGGGCCGGCGGCGGCAAATCCATGCGCGAGATTGGCGCAGCCATGTCGCGCACGCTCGGTGCCCGCATGATGGGCGGCGCGCATGCGTTCGAGATAGTCAGCGCGTGATGCACGACTGCGCTCTATGATGCGTTGGGTGACGGCAACAACTGTTGGATGAACCCTGGCCGACGTTGCATTCATGCTGGCCACACTAGGCAAGCAGACCACGATTGTCCATCGTCAGCGCAATGCCGGAGAATGCACACATGACCACCTGGCAGAGCTTCGATCTGGTGCTGTTCGGCGGCACCGGCGACCTGGCAATGAGAAAGCTGCTGCCGGCACTGTACCGGCGCTACGTGGCTGGCATGTTTCCGGCGGATGCCCGCATTGTCGGAGTCGCGCGTGGTGCGCTCTCGCGCGAGGCCTATGTGGCGCAGGTGGAAGCGCGTTGTCGCGATCATGCGGGTGATGGCCCAGACCCCGCCAGGTGGGAAGCCTTTGCGCAGCACCTGCATTACGTCAGTGCCGACGGCGCCAGGCCCGAGAGCTTCGGTGCCCTGCGGGATTTCCTGCATGGCCGGGAGTCGGTGCAGCGGATCTTCTTCCTGTCGACGGCGCCAACGTTGTTTGCGGCAATCTGCGATCAGCTCGGCCGCTACGGGCTGGCGACGCCCGGCGCGCGCGTGGTGCTGGAGAAGCCCCTTGGCCAGGATCTGGTTTCGGCCAATGAAATCAACCGCCATGTCGGTGCGATCTTCAGCGAACAGCAGATCTTCCGCATCGATCACTACCTCGGCAAGGAGGCGGTGCAGAACCTGCTGGCGCTGCGCTTCGGCAACGCGCTGTTCGAGCCGCTGTGGCGACGCGGCCGCATCCGCCATGTGCAGATCACCGTGGCCGAGACCCTGGGTGTGGAAGGGCGGGGCCAGTTCTACGACCAGACCGGTGCGCTGCGCGACATGGTGCAGAGCCATCTGCTGCAGCTGCTGTGCATCATTGCGATGGAGCCACCGGCCACCGGTGATGCCGATGCGATGCGCGACGAGAAGCTCAAGGTGCTGCGGGCGCTGCGGCCGATCGCTGGGCAGGCCGTGCAGGCCAAGACCGTGCGCGGCCAGTACAAGGCTGGCGCAGCCGGCGGCAAACCCGTGGCGGGCTATCTGGAAGAGGCCGGTGTCCCGAACGACAGCGATACTGAAACCTTCGTGGCGCTGAAGGCCGAGATCGACAACTGGCGCTGGGCCGGCGTGCCCTTCTATCTGCGGACCGGCAAGCGCCTGCAGGACAAGCTCAGCGAAATCGTCATTACCTTCGACGACGTGCCGCATTCCATTTTCGACGCTTCGGCCAGCGGCCCGACGCGCAACAAGCTGACCATTGCGCTGCAGCCCAAGGACAGCATCACGCTGACCATCCTGGCGAAGAATCCGGGTGAAACCATGCGGCTGAAGCCGGTGGATCTTTCGCTGGATCTTGCCGAGAGCTTCAAGACCAGGCAGCTGGATGCCTACGAGCGCCTGCTCACCGACATCATCAAGGGTAACCTGACGCTGTTCATGCGAGCCGACGAGCTGGATGCGGCCTGGCGCTGGATCGATCCGATCCGGGAAGCATGGCAGCGCTTTGACGATGTGCCGCGCCTGTACACGGCGGGCAGCTGGGGTCCGGCTGCGGCCAGCTCGCTGATCACGCGTGACGGCTTCACCTGGAACGACGAGGCGTGATCCTCAGGCGCTTCGACAGTGCCGCGGCCGCAGCGCACGCGCTGGCCGAGGAAATCGCCGCGGCTCTGCGCCTGGGTGTCGCGCAGCGTGGTGGGGCGAGTCTTGCAGTGCCCGGTGGGCGGACGCCGGTGCCGCTGTTCCATGCCCTGCGCGTGGCCGCGGTCGAGTGGGAGCGCATCGGCATCACGCTGACCGATGAGCGCTGGGTGAGCGAAGACCATCCGGCCAGCAACGCGGCACTGGTACGCAGGGAGCTGCTGGTGGATGGCGCGGGCAGGGCGCGCTTCCTGCCGCTGTTCGACGGATCGGCCTTCGCCGCCGGCACCGCAGCGGCGGCGTGGCAGAGCCTGCAGTCGCTGGTGCTTCCCTTCGATGCGGTGGTACTGGGCATGGGCGAGGACGGGCACTTCGCCTCACTGTTTCCGGGTAATGCGGATCTGGATGCGGCGCTGGATGTCGCGTCCACCCCGGGCTGCGTCGCGATGCGTGCCCCGGTCGAGCCAGCCGAGCGCATATCGCTGAATCTGGCGGCACTGCTGCAGACCCGTCGTCTGTTTCTGTTCATTACCGGCAAGCTGAAGCGCGAGCTGGTCCTGGCCGCTGCGCATGGCGACCGGTCATCGCAGTGGCCGGTGGGCGCATTGCTTGCCAACCCCAAGCTCGCTGCCGAGGTGTACTGGGCGCCCTGAGAAATCTACAGGCCGAGTCGTGCGCCGAAGCCCGCGAGCGTCGCCGCACCCAGCAGCGCAAACAACGCAGCGGCCACGCCATGGACCAGTCTCATCGGAATGCGCGCCGCGAAACGCTGGCCGAGAAACACGGCCGGGACATCGGCGATCAGCATCCCGAGCGTGGTGCCGGCAATGACCAGCACCACCGAGGAGAATTGCGTGGCCATGGCCACCGTGGCGATCTGCGTCTTGTCGCCCATCTCGGCCAGGAAGAAGGTGATGAAGGTT
>CAYWDZ010000208.1:0-5095 GCA_964456255.1 uncultured Steroidobacteraceae bacterium
AGCACGCGGCACAGGCGCTGCACCCCGGATCGCTGCAACAACTCCGGCAGGGAAGAACCGGCCAGCAAGGCCAGCATCGGCAGCGCCGACAGGATGTACACATCGCGCTTGCCACTGCTCAGCGTGAAGAAAGCCAGATACAGCAGCATGAACCCGAGCGGCAGCAACACACGCGCTTCGTGCTCTCGCAACGCCGCGCGCCAGCGCGGCACCAGCCAGGGCAACAGCGCCACGGCCGGCAGCCAGATCGTGGCCATCACCTGCAGGTAGTACCAGGCCGGCTTGAAGTGGTGCCAGGGTGCGACATAGCGATCGACGGTCTGGGTGATCACCAGTTCATGCAGGTAGTTGGCGATGGCAGGATCGTGGCGTGCGTGCAGCCATATCGGCAGCAGCCAGGCCCCCACCACCGCACACCATGCACCGGCACTGGCCAGCCACATCGCCAAGGGGCGCTGCCACTTCACGCCGGGCCAGCCGCGCCACACCGCGTACAGCCAGGGCAGCAGGACCAGGTAAGAAAAGAAACCCACGACCTTGGTGAGCGTCCCAAGGCCGGCGGCAAGCCCTGCGGCCACCGCCCACCACCAGCCGCCGCCGAGCAGCAGCTGGCGCAGCAGGCAGTACAGCGACAGCACCGTGCAGAACATCAGCAGCGCATCGAGCTGGGCACGCCGCGCCTGCAGGGTGAACTGCACGGTGAGCAGCAACAGCCAGGCCGCGTACCAGCCTGCATCGCGGCTCCACAGCCGTCGCCCCAGGTCGTAGACCAGTGCCAGCGTACCCAGGGCCGCCAGCAATGACGGCAACAGGAACCCGACCCGTTCCGATCCCGTCAGCCGGAAGAAGATGGCCTGCAGCCAGAACAGCAGCGGCGGCTTGTCCTGGAAGAAATCCCCACCCACCATCGGGATCAGCCAGTTGCCGGTGGCGAGCATGGTGCGCGCAATCAGCGCATGCACGGGTTCGTCGGCCGGCCACGGATCGCGCAGCCCCAGGCCCGCTGCGATCAGCACACAGCCGGCCAGCAGCAACAGCGCCAGATCACGTCCCGTCGAGGCCGCGAGCCTCTTCATTCAGCCAGCAACTGTTGCGCCACTTCGAACTGACGCTGCAACTGCTGCTCCAGGTTCACGCGCAATGTCTCCAGGGCACCGACTTCCGCCAGCGTGAGGCCGGGATCCACATAGACTGGCGCGCCAATCGCAATGGCGATGCGCGCACCCGGCCACGGCAGCACGAAGCGATCCCAGCCGAAACGCCATGCGCGTGAAGCGGCGAAGGCCATGGGCAACAGCGGCCGACCCGAGAGCTGGGCCAGCATCAGCGCCCCCGGCTTGAAGTGCTGGCGCGGTCCGGTGGGCCCGTCCGGGGTAATCACGGGCGAGATGTCGTGTTTGACCAGCAGCTCGTAGTAGTCGCGCAGCGCGCGCGCACCGGTGCGCGTGGAGGAACCGCGAATCACTGCAGCACCCAGTCGCCGGGCAATGGCCGCGGGAATCTCGCCATCCACCGAGGGAGAGATCAACACGCCCAGGCGCAGGCCACGCCGGATCTGCAACTGCAGCCAGCGCGCGCAGAACAATTCGTGCTCATGCCAGTAGCAGGGCAGCAGCGAGGGCGCTCTGGCCAGCGCCGCATCCAGATGCTCCGCACCACTGACCCGGACGATGCGACAGCTTGCCCACCACAGCCGCAGCACCAGGTAAGCGACGGGCGCAACCAGCGCGTAGACCAGGCGGCGGACGGGACCCAGCCTGCGCCTGGAGGTGTGTTGTTCGGGTAGAATTTCCGGCTTCATGGCCCCTGACACGCTCCTGCCGCCGGAATCGGACCAGCGCTTCGACATCGGCTCGACTGCGGACTCGCTGGACCGGATGCGCGACCTGTACACCCGGCACGGCGACGCCTATCGCGTCTATGCACCGGGCCGGCAGTCGCACACCTGGGTGTTCAATCACCCTGACGACGTGCGCCGCATCCTGATACAGAACTTCCGCAACTACGCCAAGGGCGTGGGCTTCGATCGCATCAAGATCCTGCTCGGCAACGGCATCATAGTGAGCGAGGGCGAGTTCTGGAAGCGCCAGCGCCGCATGATGCAGCCCACCTTCCATCGCCGCATCCTCGCGCAGTTCGATCGCGTGATCGCCCGCGCCAACGACCGGCTGCTGGCCGAGTGGCAGGCGAAGTGCGCGGCCGGCGAACCGGTGAATGTCACCGACGACATGAGCAAGATGACGCTGGAGATCATTCTGACCGTGATCTTCGGCGACGACCTGATGGCCCTGAGCACCGAGTCCGGCGAAAACCCGTTCGCGGTGCTGACCGAAGAGCCCGCCCGCGACCTGGCCTTTGCCTATCGCTTCCGCAAGCTGGCGGCCCTGATCGGCAAGTGCGTGGCGCGCCGGCGCGCCGCCGGTGGCGCGCCCGCTGGCGATCACCCGGACTATGTCTCGATGCTGATCGGCGCGCGCGACAAGGAAACCGGCGCCGGCATGACCGACAAGGAAGTCGTGGACGAGATCACCACCATGGTGGTCGCCGGCCACGAAACCACGGCGAGCGCATTGAACTGGACGTGGTACCTGCTGGGCGAACACCCGGAAGTGGAGGCGAAGCTGCACGCCGAGATCGACGCCAGCGAGGAAGTGCCCGTGCCTTCGCTGCAGGCCATGGAGGCCCTGCCCTACTCGAACATGGTGATCCGCGAGGCGATGCGGCTGTATCCGCCCGTGTGGGTGATCTCGCGCAAGACCATCGAGGCCGACCAGCTGGGCGGCTACACCGTGCCACCCGATACGGACGTGTTCTTCAGCCCCTACTTCGTGCACCGGCATCCGGACTTCTGGAGCGACGCGGAGAAATTCATTCCCGAGCGCTTCGAGCGCAGCGAAGGCGAGGATTCACGCCCGCGCCTGACCTACCTGCCCTTCTCCGCCGGCGCGCACCACTGCATCGGCGAGACGCTGGCCATCTACGAGATGCTGGTGCACCTGAACCGCTTCGCGCGCCGCTTCACCCTGCGGCGCATCGACCATGAGCCGGTGGAATTCGAGGCCCTGATCAACCTGCGCGCCACGCGCCCCTTCATCATGCGGCTCACGCCGCGACACAAGAGCTCATGAGCGCACGCACACTGGTCGAACTGATGAACGCCAATGCCGCGGCGCCACGCGGCATCAACTACCACTCCGGCGAGGGACAATCCCGCCGCGTCACGTTCGGCGAGCTGCGCACACGGGCACTGGGCATGCTGCATCGGTTGCAGCAGCTGGGCGCGCGCCCTGGCGACAAGCTGATCCTGCTGCTGAACAACAACGAGCAGTTCATCGAAGCGTTCTGGGGCGCGCTGCTCGGTGGCATCGTGCCGGTACCCGTGGCGGTGGGCATCAGCGACGAACACCGGCACAAGCTGCTGCGTATCGCGCACAAGCTGGGCGCGCCCTTCATCTGCACCGATCGCAAGACGCTGGAGCGCATCGGCCAGCACGTCTCCCAGAGTGGCGATGCCGCGTCGACGGCAACCTATTCCGCGCTGCGCCCGCGCGCCATTCTGGTCGAGGACCTGACCCAGGGCGGGCCGCCTGGCACAACCCACGAGAGCAAGCCAGAGGACATTGCGTTCATCCAGTTTTCCTCGGGTTCCACCAGTGATCCGAAGGGCGTGGTGCTGACGCACGCCAACCTGGTCGCGCATTGCGCGGCGGTCACGGCAACGGCGGGCTTTACTCCCGCAGATGTGAGCCTGTCGTGGATGCCGCTGACGCACGACATGGGTCTGATCGGCTTTCATCTGGTCATGTTCGCCTCGCAGATCGAGACGCACCTGATGCCCACCGAACTGTACGTGCGCCGGCCACTGCTGTGGCTGGCCATCGCCTCGGAGCATCGCGCCACCATCCTGTGTTCGCCCAACTTCGGCTACCGCCACTACCTGAAGGTGCTGGGTGATCGCTCGCCCGGGCAGCTCGACCTGTCGGCCGTGCGGCTCATCTTCAACGGCGCCGAGCCGATTTCTCTGGAGCTGTGCGCCGAGTTCATGGACCGGCTGGCCTCGGTGGGCCTCAAGCGCAACTCGATGTACCCGGTGTATGGTCTGGCGGAAGCATCGCTCGCAGTGAGCTTCCCGCCTCCGGGTCGCGCCTGGCGCGCACTGGTGCTCAACCGTCATGCACTCAATGTCGGCGAGCCCGCGCAGCAACTGGCCGAACCCAGCCGCGATGCGCTGTCCTTCGTCAGCGTGGGCAGTCCGATCATCGGCTGCGAGGTACGCATCGCCGGCAATGACGATGCCGAACTGCCCGCGGGCCGCATCGGCCACATCCTGATCCGTGGCGCCAGCGTCACCAGCGGGTACTACGAGGAACCCGCGGTCAATGCCGCCACGTTTACGGCCGATGGCTGGCTGCGTACCGGTGATCTGGGCCTGATGGTGGATGGCGAGCTGTACATCACCGGGCGCGCCAAGGAAATCATCTTCGTCAACGGCGCGAACTACTACCCGCATGACCTGGAGAACATCGCCATCCAGGCGCCTGGCATGGAACTGGGCAAGGTGGTGGTGTCCGGCGTGCGCCCGCCGGGTGCCGAGGGCGACCAGCTCACCGTGTTCGTGCTGCATCGGGGCGACCTGGCGGAGTTCGCGCACCTCGGCGCAACCATCTCGCGGCTGATCAATGAACAGGCCGGGCTGGAAGTGGCGCAGGTGGTGCCGGTGAAGCGCATCCCGAAGACCACCAGCGGCAAGGTTCAGCGCCACCTGCTCGAACAGCAACTCATCGACGGCGAATTCGCGGCGGAGCTGGCTGAAGTCGCCAGGCACGGGGGCGCACTTGCCGAGGGTGGCGACGCCGCCAGTGGCGGCTCCATCGAGGAACGGATCCTCACCATCTGCAATGGCGTGCTGAACCCGCGCAAGATCACCGCGCAGGACAACCTGTTCGAGATCGGAGCCAGCTCATTGAAGCTGATCGAGATTCACGAGCAGATCGATCGCGATTACCCGGACCTGGTGGACCTCACCGAGCTGTTCGACTACCCGACCGTGGCGCAACTGGCCACGCACCTGGCCGGAAAACTCGCGCAGCGCTAG
>CAYWDZ010000209.1:0-5069 GCA_964456255.1 uncultured Steroidobacteraceae bacterium
CCTGCAGCTGGCTGCCGGGATGGCAGTGCACGAGCTGCAGGCAGTCGAGCATGTCCTTGCCGCGCAGCACGGCCAGCAGCTCGATGATCTCCGTGACGAAGAGCCCGAATTTGGAGCGGTCGCCAGCCGATTCGCGCCAGCGCCCCGAACCTTCGCTGGCCAGCTTCACGCGCACGCCGATGCGCGGCCGCACGCCATAGCTTTCGGCGTGCTTGAGGATCAGGCCCAGCTCGGAGAAGTTCTCGACCACCGGGATGATGGTGCGGCCGAGCTTGGTCGCCAGGATAACCGCCTCGATGTAGCTGGAATCCTTGAAGCCATTGCACACGATCAGCCGGTCCGGGGAGTCCTCGGTCATGGCCATCACGGCCAGCAACTCCGGCTTGGAGCCCACCTCGAGGCCGAAGCCGTAGGGCTTGCCGTAGCGATACACCTCCTCGACCACCAGGCGCTGCTGATTCACCTTGATGGGGAATACGGCGGCGTACCGGTTCTGGTATTCGTTCTCGGCGATGGCCTGCGCAAAGGCATCGTGCAGGCGCTGCAGCCGGTGCGCCAGGATGTCGGAGAAGCGCACCACCACCGGTGCGCGCAGGTCGCGCTCGGTCAGACCCTGCACCACCTCGTGCAGGTCGATCTCGCGCTCGGCCGTCGTGTCAGGCCGCACCACGAGGTGGCCTTCGGCATTGATGGAAAAGTAGCCCTTGCCCCAGGCCGGAATCTGATAGAGATCGAGCGACTCCTCCACGCTCCAGCCGTTGGCTGCGAGTGTGCCGCTGCGCCGTGTTCTGGCGTTCAAGCGATCATTCTCCCGTGGCGACCGGTCGCGCCGGATCGGTGATCCATTCGCTGAAACTGCCGACGTAGAGGCGCGCTTCCGGAAAGCCCGCCAGTTCCAGCGCGAGCAGATTGTGGCACGCGGTGACCCCGGAACCACACATCGCCACGATGGGAGCACCCGTGGCCCGTGCCGCAATCTCTGCCCAGCGCGCGCGCAGCGCGCTGACCGGCAGGAATCGCAGGTCCGGCCCGAGATTGCCCCCGTATGGCATGCTGATGGCGCCCGGTATGTGTCCAGCCACCGGATCAATGGTTTCGTTGCGGCCTGCAAAGCGGTCAGCGGGTCTTGCGTCAACCAGCGTGACGGCATGGGCCGCGAGCAGTGCGGCGACTTCTGCCGTGTCGACTGCGCCACGGAACGGACGCGCTTGCACCGTGGTGGGCGCGACGGATGGCGCGGATGTATCCGTGCTGCCTCCGGCGGCCTGCCAGGCGCTCAGCCCACCGTCGAGTACCCGCACGCGGGTGTGGCCGCGTGCGCGCAGCATCCACCACAGTCTCGCCGCCCATGCGCCATTGCCCTGATCGTAGGCGACCACCCGTGTCGTTGCTTTGAAACCCCATCGGCCAAGCACCGCCGCGAAGTGCTCCGGGGCAGGCAATGGATGGCGGCCGGTATGCGTCTGCTTCGGCGCAGCGAGGTCTTCATCGACCGAAGCGAACACCGCGCCAGGGATGTGGCCTGCGGCATAGCCTTGCCGGCCGAGCGCGGGATTGGCCAGGTCGTGGCGGCAATCCACCAGCAGAAGATGCGGATCGCCCAGCAGTTGCTGCAGGGATTCTGCCGCCAGCAGCGGCGAGTCAACGGGCCATGTCGTCATGTGGCCATCATCGCTACAATTTCATTCCGTTTCCATCCTCGAGGCGCTGCTCACACCGTGGGAATCGAAGTCTATTGGGCAGCGGGCAGTCCCTTTTGCTGGCGAGTGCTGCTGGCACTGACGCTCAAGGGCCTGCCGTGGCAGAGCCACCTGCTGCAGCCCGACCTGCATGAGCACAAGTCGCCGCAGATGCTGGCGATGAATCCGCGCGGGCGCCTGCCAGTGCTGCGTGACGGCGATTACGTGGTGTTTGAATCCCTCGCAGTCCTGTATTACCTGGAGCAGAAGTACCCCTCGCCACCGCTGTTCGGGCATTCGCCCGAGGAAGCCGGCGTGATCATGCGCGTGATCAACGAGTTTCAGGCCTACATCGAGGCCGACCTCATGCGCATCATCGATGAGCTGGCCAGGCCCGCCCCGCGATTCGGCGAGGCACCGCTGCTGCGCGCGATGCACACCGTGGCACGCGAGGCGCGCACGATAGAGGCGCGACTGTCCAAGGGGGACTGGATCGTGGGAGAGGGTGTATCGGCGGCCGACGTCGCAATCTACCCTTGCATCCGCCTGTTGCATCGGGCCTTATTACGGCCGGGCGCGCAGGAGCTGGGAAGCCGCTTTCTGCCGGCCGAAGTGCACTATCCACAGCTGGCGCGCTGGTTGCAGCGCATGGAGTCGCTGCCGGGTTACGAACGGACGCTGCCACCGGGCTGGCAGAAGCTTCGATGAGGGTATCGATCGATCATGAGTCACAAGGTCTACGTCAATTTTCCGGGTCGCATCGTCATGGTCGGGTTCGGGAGCATCGGGCAGGGCGTGCTGCCGCTGATCCTGCGCCACATCGGCATTCCGGCCACGCGCATCGTCATTGTCACCGCGAAGGATTCCGGCAGGGCCGAGGCCGAGAAGCTGGGCGTGAAGTTCATCGTCGAACCGCTGGTGCGCGAGAACTACCGGCGCGTGCTCGATGGCCTGCTGGGCCGCGGCGACTTCCTGGTGAATCTCTCGGTGGAGGTGTCCAGCATCGCGCTGATCCGCCACTGCTGGGAGCGTGGCGCGCTGTACATCGATACCTGCATCGAGCCCTGGGCCGGCGGCTACACGGATCCGACCGTGGCGCCTGGCCGGCGCACCAACTACGCACTGCGCGAGGACGCGCTGGCGCTGCGCACGGATCTGACGGCGAAGAATCCCACCGCTCTCATCACCCATGGGGCGAACCCGGGGCTGGTGTCGCATTTCGTGAAGGAAGCCCTGCTGCAGCTGAAGAAGGACATCGGGGTCGACAAGGACAAGCCCGAGCCCACCGAGCGCAAGGAATGGGCTGAGCTCGCCCAGGCATTGAACATCAAGGTCATGCATGTCGCCGAGCGCGATACGCAGGTGTCCAGCCATCCCAAGGAAGTGGGTGAGTTCGTCAACACCTGGTCGGTGGATGGCTTCGTCGGCGAAGGTTGCCAGCCGGCCGAACTGGGCTGGGGCTCGCACGAGCGCAATTTCCCGCGTGATGCCAAGCGCCATGATTTCGGTTGTCAGGCCGCCATCTATCTGGGCCAGCCTGGTGCCGGCACGCGCGTGCGCACCTGGACGCCCAAGGCCGGGCCGATCCACGGCTTTCTGGTCACGCACAGCGAATCGATCTCGCTCGCCGACTACTACACGGTGAAGAAGTACGGTGATGTGGTGTATCGCCCTACCTCGCACTACGCGTATCACCCGTCGGACAATGCGGTGCTGTCGGTGCACGAGCTGGCGGGGCGCAACTGGCAGATGCAGCCACGCCAGCGGATCATGATGGACGACATCACTTCCGGCATGGACGAACTGGGCGTGCTGCTGGCCGGGCACAAGAAGAATGCCTACTGGTATGGCTCACAGCTCACCGTTGAAGAAGCGCGCAAGCTGGTGCCCTACAACAATGCCACCAGCCTGCAGGTCACCGTGGCGGTGCTGGCCGGCATCGTCTGGGCCATGGAGAACCCGGACAGCGGTCTGGTGGAACCGGACGAGATGGATTACAAGCGCATTCTCGAGATCTGCCGGCCGTATCTCGGCACGGTGACTGGTGCATACACCGACTGGTCGCCGCTTTCGGATCGCGAGAGCCTGTTCCCGGAAGACCTGGATCTTTCCGATCCCTGGCAGTTCAAGAACGTGCGGGTGATCTAGGGCTCTTCATTCGTAGTCGATCGCAGTGATGACATAGCGGGCCTCCCGGCCCGCCATGTTCACGGTCACTTCATCATCCAGATGCCTGCCGAGCAGGGCGCGCGCCAGCGGCGCGTCCATGCTGATGTAGCCATCGGCGGCATCGAATTCGTCCGGCCCGACGATGCGGTAACGCAGCGACTCCCCGTCCGCGGTTTCAAGTTCCACCCAGGCTCCAAAGAACACCCGGGAGGGATCCGAGGGCGGCTTGTCCACCACCACCATGCCGTCCAGGCGCTTGCGCAGATGCCGGACACGCGAGTCGATCTCGCGCAGCCGCCGCTTGCCGTAGGTGTAGTCGGCATTTTCCGACCGATCGCCCTGGGCGGCTGCAGCACTGACTGCCGCAGTCACCTGCGGGCGTTCCACGCGCCAGAGCTGGTCCAGCTCTTCCTTCAGGCGCGCATGGCCGGCGGGCGTGATGTATTGGGACCCCGGTTTCGCGGGCGCGCGATACCGGCTCATGGGCGAGCAGGGCCGGCGATTTGTGCGCACCAGCACAGTCGCGCACCGGCATCGGGCATAGGCTTTGAATCGAGGCTATTCATGTCCCGCAAGTATTTCACGCACTTCGTCACCGAGTTGCCGCTGACCGCAGGCCCCAGCGAGTACAGCGGCGTGGTCGAGCTGCAGCGCGCGCTGCGCCCGCAAAGCGAGCTGGCTGAACTGCGCAAGCTGCTGGCAAGCAACTTCGATCTGCCCGCCGAGGATATCCGCATCCTCAACTGGGCCACGCTGCACTAGCTCCTGCACGGGCGGCCCGCCCGTGCCAGAATCTTACTCCCGGCTGTCGCCGGGTTTGCGAGAGGAGTGCGGTCATGCGTGTCTTCAAGTCCGTTCTGGCTGTCGCGGTGCTGCTGCTGTCCGGGTGCGGTTACAACACGTTGCAGTCGCAGGATGAATCCGTGACGGCCGCCTGGTCGGAAGTGGTCAATCAGTATCAGCGTCGGGCAGACCTCGTCCCGAATCTGGTGGCCACCGTGAAAGGCTTTGCCGCGCAGGAGCAGACCGTGTTGCTGGGCGTGACCGAGGCCCGCGCCAGGGTCGGCACCATCCAGGTCACTCCGGAGCTGGTCAATGATGCCGAGGCACTGAAGAAATTCCAGGCCGCCCAGGGTGAGCTGACGCAGGCGCTCAAGAGCCTGCTCGCGGTCACGGAGAACTATCCTGACCTGAAGTCGGATCAGAACTTCCGCGAACTGC
>CAYWDZ010000210.1:0-5041 GCA_964456255.1 uncultured Steroidobacteraceae bacterium
TGGTGAAGATGCCGCCGCCCAGACGCGCGAAGATCGAGATCAGCGAGCCGCCGAAGGCCAGGCCCACCAGCGCGTGCAGTGCCGACTCGCGCACTGCGGCGTCGTCACTGGCACCGCCGAGCAGGAAGAAGTAACCCGCAACGCCGAGCAGGCCCAGGCCCACCACCAGCATGCCGGTGATGGCGCCGCCCTTGAAGGCGACCTGCAGTGCCGCATTCAGCCCATGGTGGGCCGCCTGCGCGGTGCGCACGTTGGAGCGCACCGAGATGTTCATGCCGATGTAGCCGGCCAGGCCCGAAAGAATCGCACCGACCGCGAAGCCGCCGGCCGTCGCCCAGTTCAACGCGAGGCCCAGCACCACGAACAGCACCACGCCCACCAGCATGATGGTCGTGTACTGGCGGTTCAGGTAGGCCTTGGCGCCGGCCTGGATGGCCGCCGCGATTTCCTGCATGCGCGCGTTGCCCGCGGGCAGCTTGAGGATCGAAAGCATCGAGAACACGCCGTAAAGCACCGCGAGGACGCCCGCGGCAATCGACAGCCACAACCAGCTAGCAACCTGCATTAGAAACTCCCCGAAAGAGGTGTTGGAGAAATTGGGGGCGGCAATATATCAGATGGCCGCAAGCCGGCCAGCCGCGAGGCAGGGGCCATAACCCCGGGGATTCAGGCCTTGAACGTGGTTTTCAGGCGACGCCGGACTGCCTTGCCGCGGATTTTCACGTAATCCGGCAGCCCGTCGCGGTAGGGCGGATAGTCCTCGCCGGCAATCAGTGGCGCCAGATACCTGCGGCAGGCAGGCGTGATGCCGAACCCATCCCCGATGATGAAGTGGCGCGGCACCCGCTTTTCCACATTCGCCACCTGGGCCAGCGGCACGGGTTCGATCTTCCAGCGATAGGGTTTGCTGGATTTGCGGATGATGGCCGGCATCACCCCATTCATGCCCTGCACCGCGAATTCCACAGCCGCCTTGCCCACGGCATACGCCTGTTCGACATCGGTCTTCGAGGCGATGTGCCGCGCGGCGCGCTGCAGATAATCGGCCACCGCCCAGTGGTACTTGTGGCCGAGCTTCTGCTTCACGAGGTTGGCGATCACCGGGCCAACGCCACCGAGCTGCGCGTGACCAAACGCGTCCGTGGTGCCGGCTTCGGCAAGGAACCTGCCATCCGGGCCTTTGACGCCTTCCGACACCACGATCACGCAATAGCCATTGCGTTCGACACTCTGCTGCACCCTGGCAAGGAACGCAGCCTCGTCAAAGGTGATTTCCGGAAACAGGATGACCTGCGGTGCATCGCCGGGCTTGTTGCCGGCGAGCCCGCCCGCGGCGGCGATCCAGCCGGCGTGCCGGCCCATCACTTCCAGGACGAAGATCTTCGTCGAGGTGCGGGCCATCGAGGCCACGTCCAGCGCCGCTTCGCGGGTGGACACGGCCACGTACTTGGCCACCGAACCGAAACCCGGGCAGCAGTCGGTGACGGGCAGATCGTTGTCGACGGTCTTGGGAATGCCAACGCAGATGATCGGATAGCCGAGCTGCTCGCCGATCTGCGAGACCTTCAGCGCCGTATCCATCGAATCGTTGCCGCCGTTATAGAAGAAGTAGCCGATGTCGTGCGCCTTGAAGACTTCGATCAGCCGCTCGTACTCGGTGCGGTTCTGGTCCAGGCCCTTGAGCTTGAAGCGCGCCGAGCCGAATGCACCGGCGGGTGTGTAGCGCAGCCCCCTGAGCGTGGCGGGTGTCTCGGCGCTCACGTCGATCAGGTCTTCGGTGAGCCCGCCGATGATGCCGTGCCGGCCTGCATAGAGCTTGCCGATATGGCGGCGGTGCCTGCGAACGTTGTCGATCACCCCGGCTGCCGAGGCATTGATCACCGCGGTGACGCCACCGGACTGGGCATAGAAGGCATTGCGTGGCTTGACGGTTTTGCTCATGAGAAACAGCCTTGCTTGGCGGGTTTGACCGGGCGAGAGCGTATCGGTACTGTGCCCCGACCCTCAACCAATAACGATCGGTCTCCATGCGAATTGTTCTTCTGGGAGCCCCAGGCTCCGGCAAAGGCACGCAGTCGCAGCGCCTGGTGCAGCGCTTTGGCATCCCGCAGATCTCCACCGGCGATCTGCTGCGCTCGGCCGTGGCCCGGGGTACGCCGCTGGGCCTGAAGGCCAAGGGCGTGATGGCTGCCGGCAAGCTGGTGGACGATGCCATCGTGCTGGGCATGATCGAGGAGCGGCTGGCGGAAGCGGACGTGGCCCGCGGCTTCATCCTGGATGGCTTCCCGCGCAACATCGCCCAGGCCGAGGCACTGGATGTGCTGCTGAAGCAGATCGGCAAGCCACTGACTGCGGTGGTGCAGATGGAAGTGCCCAATGCCGAGCTGACCCGGCGCATCGCCGGCCGTCGCAGCTGCCAGAATTGCGGCCGCGTCTACAACATCTATTCGATGCCGGTGGGTGCGGCGATGGTCTGCCCGAACTGTCCCGGTAACCCGCCGCTGTACCAGCGACCCGACGACAACGAAGCCACGGTGATCGAGCGCCTGAAGGTCTACGAGGCGCAGACCCGGCCATTGATTGGCTATTACGGCAAACAGGGCCTGCTGCATGCCATCGCAGCCAGCGGCGATGTGGATGAAATCACCGCACTGCTGGTTGGCGTTTTGAATTCTCCGGTGGCGGGGCGGACACGCACCCTGGCCAGGGCGAAGCCGCGCAGGAAGACCGTGAAGAAGAAGGCTGCGAAGAAGAAGGCGGCCGGCAGGAAGGTGGTCCGGAACAAGCCTGTCAAGAAGAAGAAAGCTGCGCGCAAGAAGAAGGCCGCGCGTAAGAAGAAGGCAGCGCGCAAGAAGTAAGTAGCGGCCCCGGGAATTCATCCCGCGGCGAGCAGCTCCTGACCAACCGTTGCGCGCCGCCATCCCTGCAGCACATCCGCTTCGGCTTCGCTTCGGGCGATGCTTTCCAGATCCCTGCGGGTCGCGAGGATTTCGGCGGGGATGCCCAGTTCAGTGGCGCGCTTCTGCACGATGGCCGAGAGGTGCTTCACCCGCGCCTGCAGGGCCGGATCGGGTCGTGTCCTTGGCGGTAGCGGTGGCAGCTGCTGCGGCAATTCCGCGGCGGCAATCTCCTGCAGGATCTTCGCGCCACTGCGCTCGATGAATCCCGGCGCGAGCTCGGCCATGCTGCTCAGCTGCGCACTGGTGCGCGGTGGAGTGATCACCAGTGCGCGCAGCGCCGCATCCTCCAGGATCCAGCTGCGCGGCCGGTTCTTCTCCATGGCGCGTCTCTCGCGCCAGGCAGCCAGCCGCTGCAGCAGTCGCGCGCGCTCAGGATCCAGTTCGGTGCTCCAGCGCAGCCGCTCGTGGGCCTTGTCCGGATCGATGAACAGACGTTCGGCGCGGGCCAGGCCTTCCAGTTCCTCGGCGAGCCAGGCGAGGCGGCCCAGCTTGTCGAGCTGTTCGAGCAACTGCTCGCGCAGCGGCGCGAGGTGAATCACGTCATCGATGGCGTAGTGCAGCTGCGCCTCGGACAGGGGGCGCCTGGACCAGTCGGTGCGTGTCTGGCCCTTCGGCAGCTCCACGCCGAGCAGCCGGCGCACCAGATCGCTGTAGCCAATCTGCGCGGGCAGACCGGTGAGCCCTGCCGCGACCTGGGTGTCGAACAATGGCGCCAACGGTCCGAATTCGGGCCACAGCACTTCCAGGTCCTGGCGCGCGGCATGCAGGATCTTGGGCGCATTGCCGCCGGTCAGCACGGGCCTGAGCGATGCGAGGTCGATATCCGCAAGCGGATCCACGCACAACGCTTCATGTGGCTGCGCGAGCTGCAGCAGGCACAGCTGTGGACGGTAGGTGCGTTCGCGCAGGAACTCGGTGTCGAGCGCGATCCAGGGCGCGGCGGCGAGCCGCTCGCCGAGTTCAAGGACGGATTGCTGATCGGAGAGGGGTACGGTGCTCATGTAGAATCGGCAGTGTACGCAAGGAACCGCTTCTTTGAGCGCAGCACCCAATAGTCCGTTCTTGACCAGCCTCAGGCTGTTCGCCGACATCGCTCGATTGCGACGTGGTCCGGAAGACCTGCCAGTGTCCGCTTCGCTGCTGGTCACCACGCTCATCGCCTATTCCGCGCTGAGCCTGGCGCTTACGCTGTTGCTGCCGGATCCGCCCGGGCGAGTGGTTGCGCAGTTGTTCGTCGATACCGCACTGGCCCTGCTGTGGATTGCCGTGGTGCTGCGCATCGCGCGCAAGCCGGAGCGCTTCCTGCAGACCGCGACCGCGGTGTTCGGGTTCCAGCTGGTGGTGGCGCCGGTGTTCATGGCGGGCCAGGCGCTGCTGGGAACGTATGGCGAAGACCCGACGTGGCACGTGCCCGTATTGTTGCTGACGCTGGTACTGGGCGGTTGGGCGCTGGCCGTGAATTCGCGGATCCTTGCCTCAGCCACAGGCTGGCCGGTGTTCATCTGTCTCGCGCTGGTTCTGCTGCAAGCGCTGGTCACCTGGAGTGTGCTGGTCGGGCTGTTCCCGGAAATCCTCGCTGCTCCGCCTGCCGCGCCTGCCGCGCCTGCTGCGGCCTGAGTCTTCATGCACGTACACATTCTTGGCATCTGCGGCACGTTCATGGGCGGCATCGCAGCCATCGCGCGCGAGGCCGGTCACCGCGTGACCGGCTCCGACCAGAATGTGTATCCGCCCATGAGCACACAGCTGGCGGCGCTGGGCATCGACATCGTGCAGGGTTGGGATGCAGCACAGCTGGATCCGGCGCCGGACGTCGTGGTGGTGGGCAATGCCTTGTCGCGCGGCAAGCCGGTGGTTGAGGCGCTGCTGGAAAAGGGCATCCCGTTCGCGTCGGGTCCGGAGTGGCTGGCGCGCACGGTGCTGCGTGATCGCTGGGTGCTGGCGGTGGCCGGCACCCATGGCAAGACGACCACCACCAGCGTGCTGGCGCACATCCTGGAGCACGCCGGGCTCACTCCGGGTTTCCTGATCGGCGGTGTGCCGGGCAATTTCGATATCAGTGCGCGCCTCGGCAAGTCGCC
>CAYWDZ010000211.1:0-5035 GCA_964456255.1 uncultured Steroidobacteraceae bacterium
TCGAGCAGCCCCTTGCTGGTGTCGCCGGGTCGACGCGACAGCAATGAAACCGCCATGCCGATGCCCTGATGGCACATGCCGCAACGTTGCTGGAACAGCATCCTGCCGTCCAGCTGCACGGCGGGTGGCGATGCGGAACTCATTGCCGCCGGCGGTGGCGGAGGCGGCGGCGGGGAATCGCAAGCGGCCACCAGCGACAGCACACAGGTCAGGGCACCGAGCCCGGTTCTACGAGACATCATTTGCGCAGGCTCCGGAAGCGCTGTGGCCAGATGCCGCTCTTGCCCGGCGCCAGGATGCCGTTCGGATCGAGCGCGTCCTTGACCGACTCGTTGGCACGCCTGAGCGCGTGGTCATTGAAGTCGTAGGCACCTGCCACCAGGTCCATGTAATCGATATGCGTGCGGTATTCGCCGTAACGCTTCTCGGTGGCATCCGCCACCAGTGCGCGGAAGAACTGACCCACGCGCGCCATCATGTCCGCATCGTCCTTGTTGAAGAGCACCTGGTTCACGTTGACGATGCTGCGCTCGCCCATCGCGAAGGACCCGTGGTAGTCCATGCCGAACTCGCGGTACCGATCATAGGTGCGGTGGAACTGTTCCAGCGCGGCCTTGCCATTGGCCGGCAGCACCGGCGAGTAACCAAGATGCCCTCCACGGCCGCCATGCCATCCAGCATTGGCCAGCGGGAAGGTTATCGGCACACCGGCAAATGCCGCCTGTCCTGGCGAAGCATTCAGCGGCTGACCCTGCTTCCAGCGCGTGATGGTCAGCGGCTTCTTCGTCTGCTTCGCGAACTGCGCCTGGATGATCTTCGCAGCGGCCTCGTTCACGCCTTCATAGCCATACAGCCGCAGGCTGATCGACCACCAGCCAATGTTGAAGCGCTTGCGGATCGCGGCGATCACATCATCCGGCAAGGCGCCCGGCTTGTCGTACCACTCCTTGCGGGAGGTCAGCACCGCAGCGCCACGCAGCCAGGAGCCAATCGAGGGGGACTGCTGCAACAGTCCATCGCGACGCATTGCGGCGACCACATCGACCGCCCAGCCCAGGTCCTCGGCCTCGTCGAGCTCCAGGTCCAGACCAATCATCGATTCCGGCGCCGGCATCAGCCATACGCCCGCCTTGGTCACCACGCCCAGATTCGACTGCACGAACATCTGTTCCCATGACGGACCAAAACCGTAGCGGTACAGGTTCCAGGTGGGTGAGCCGCTCATTGCGCCCATGCCCGTGCGCATCAACTCGCCAGTAGGCAGCACCACCTCCAGGCCACAGAGCCGCGCCGTGTGCTCACCATAGGTGGTGTAGCCCACGCCCCGATCCAGCGCGTTGCCCAGCACGGAGCCCCAGCTGTTACCCGGCACCGAGGTCCAGTAGGGGAGCTTGTTCTGCTGGATGTAGTCATACAGGTCGTAGAAACCGACGCCGGGCTCCACCAGTGCGACACCGTTCTCCGCGTCGAACTCGATCTTCTTCATGCGCGACAGATCGAGCACCACCGAGCCCTTCAGCAGCGGCGCAGCCCCGCCATAGCCGAAGTTCTTGCCACGGCTGATCGGCCACAGCGGCACCTTGTGCTTGTTGGCAATGCGCAGCACCTGCTGCACCTGTTCGGAGGTCAGTGGCGCCAGGGCCGCGGACGGCGCATGCGCAGACTCATCGACCGCGAAATGATCGAGGTAGGTGTCGCGATCCAGGTCGGTGGCCAGTACCCATTCATCGCCGATGGCATTTGCGAATTCCTTCAGCGCCGCGTCGAGCTGGCTGGCCGACAGGCCCGGCGGCAGAGTGCGTTCCATCACGTCACCTTGTAGTAGCGCACCAGATTGCCATCCGGCTTGCGCTCACCAATGCCGACGAACACGTGTTTCGTCAGCCAGTCGTGTTTGCCGACGCTGGTCTCGAACGTGGGGCTGGCGCGCAGGTAGTACTCGGAGTGCGCTACGGGCGCACCGCCTTCAAAGGCCCACTTGCGCAGCTTGTTCATGGTGTCCGGATTGCGACCCCACAGGAACCCCTTGTTGTGCAGCAGGATCAGGGTGCCGTCGTCTTCTTCCAGCATGTAGCGCGCGTCGAAGCAGGCTACATCGTCGGGACGGAACAGCGCATAGTCACCGCCCGAATTGGGCACGGCCTTGCCCTTGAGCCTGGGTCCGGAAAACTCGCCGGAATCCACGTACACGGCGCTGCGCACGCCTCCGGTCGGCAATGGAGTGATCTGGTTGACGCGCGTGAAGCGCAGACGCACTTCCAGCGCGAATTCGAAACGCGGCTGGTCCATGGTCGAGAAGACTTCCGGGTCCATCACACCCCCTCATGTAGATTGCGGCCAAGCATAGCATCCCGACATTCGGCTATCGGATGCCAACTATCTGCTCGATCGGTTCAAGGGCGCTGAAGACCCGCCCTAGCCCCGTGTCAGACCCTGCAGATAGCGCCGGAATTCGGCGCCAAGGGCCGGGTGCTTCAGGCCCATTTCAACGGTGGCCTGCAGGTAGCCCAGCTTGTTGCCGCAGTCGTAGCGTTTGCCTTCGAAGCGGAATGCGTAGACAGGCTCTTCGCTCATCAACGCAGCGATGCCGTCGGTCAGCTGGATCTCGCCACCGGCGCCGGAGCCAATGTTCTGCAGGTACTCGAAGATCGCCGGCGTCAGCACGTAGCGGCCGACCACGGCAAGATTCGAGGGAGCCCTGTCGGGCCTGGGCTTCTCGACGATGGCACTGATCGCAGCGACTCGCTCCCGGGAGCCATCTGCATTCACGATGCCGTACTTGTCCGTCTCCGACGGTGCGATCTCCTCCACGCCGAGCACACTGGCACGCTTGGTCTGAAAAACCTCGGCCATCTGCTTCAGGCACGGTGTGGCCGCATCGATGAGGTCATCGGCCAGATGCACGAAGAAGGGCTCGTGGCCCACCGCCGGACGCGCACAGAGCACGGCATGCCCCAGCCCGAGCGGTGCCGGCTGGCGGATGTAGATGCAGGTGGCCCAGGCCGGAAGGATGCCGCGCAGCTGGTCGGCGAGTTCCACCTTGCCCTGCGAATCCAGCAGCTGCTCCAGGCCGGGATCTGAATCGAAGTGATCCTCGATGGCGCGCTTGGATGCGCCGGTGATGAACACCAGGCGTTCGGCACCCGCCGACAAGGCCTCTTCAACGGCGTACTGGATCAGCGGCTTGTCGACGACGGGCAGCATTTCCTTGGGGCTTGCCTTGGTGGCCGGCAGGAAGCGTGTTCCCCGACCGGCTACCGGAAATACCGCTGTCCTGATCTGCTTGAGATCCGTTGCTCTCTTCACAATGTGCCACTCCGGGGTCACTGCCGTGAGCCCCGGAGTCTACAGGACCGGCCTTTGCCTCAAGGTGACGGAGTCGATGGTGCAGTGGCCTTCGCAGCGGCCTTGGCACCCTCCTTCCCGCTGCCTTCGACACGAATGAGTTCACGGTTCCTGGCCACTGCCGCCGCGCCGATGCCCTTGACCAGGGCCAGCTCATCGGCCGACTTGAATGGGCCGTGCTTCTGCCGGTAGTCGACGATGGCTTCGGCGAGCTTGGGCCCGACACCCTTCAGCTCCTTTGCCAGTGTGGCCGCGTCGGCCGTATTGACATTGACCGGTCCGGCCAGCAGCTGGCCACTGCACAGCAACAGCGCACAGCCAACACCCAGCGCGAGCCACGATCGATTGCGATTGAACATGCAACACCTCCGCTTGATGGCCAGTCGACATGACCAGCCTGGAGGGATCAGCCTATGGTTTCGCGCTCACGCCGCGGGTGCGGATATCAGGCGCGATGATGGCGAAATGCGCGTCCCGACCGGATCAGTCGCGGATCGGAGAGCCGGCGCTGTCGTTCACCCGCTCGCGCAGGTCCTTGCCCGGCTTGAAGTGCGGCACATGCTTGCCGGAAAGCGCCACGGCCTCGCCGGTCTTTGGATTGCGTCCCTGGCGCGGGGGACGGAAGTGCAGCGAAAAGCTGCCAAACCCGCGGATCTCGATCCGCTCACCCTGCGCGAGCGCGTCGCTCATGATCTCCAGGATCTGCTTCAGCGCAAGCTCGACATCGCGCGCCGGCAGGTGCTTCTGCTTCGCTGTGATGATCTCTATGAGTTCCGACTTTGTCATGCGGGCCCATCCTGGATCCGGCAAGCCTTCAGCGCCGCGTGGCGCCAAAGGCCCGACGGATGCTCATTCGCCTACTCGTCGTCGCGATCGTTGCCAATCTGCTCCTTGAGCAGGTCTCCCAGGCTGGTGCCTGAAGAACTGCCGCCCTGATCGGTGCGGTAGCTCTGCACGGCCTCGGCCTCTTCGTGCATTTCCTTGGCCTTGATCGACAGCGTGATCGAGCGCGTCTTGCGATCCACACCGACGAACTTCGCCTCCACGGCGTCGCCCACCTTCAGCACGGTGCGCGCGTCGTCGACACGGTCGCGACCCAGCTCAGTTGCCCTGAGCTGACCCTCGACGCCATTGCCCAGGTCAATGAGTGCGCCACGCTGATCCACCTCGGTGACCGTGCCATTCACGATGCTGCCGCGCGGATGTTCGGCCACGAAGCCGGAGAACGGATCCTTGGCCAGCTGCTTGATGCCGAGCGAGATGCGCTCACGCTCCGGATCGATCGACAGCACCATGGCCTCGATGAGCTGGCCCTTCTGGTAGCTGCGCACGGCTTCTTCGCCGGGCACGTCCCAGGAGATGTCGGACAGATGCACCAGGCCGTCGATGTTGCCCGACAGGCCGATGAACACGCCGAAGTCGGTAATCGACTTGACCTGACCCGAAACCTTGTCGCCCCGATTGAAGTTCTCGGCGAACTCCTTCCATGGATTGGCCTTGCACTGCTTCAGGCCCAGCGAGATACGGCGACGCTCTTCGTCGACATCCAGCACCATGACCTCGACTTCTTCGCCGGTCTGGACGACCTTGGAGGGATTGACGTTCTTGTTGGTCCAGTCCATTTCGGACACGTGGACCAGGCCCTCGACGCCATCCTCGATCTCGACGAACGCGCCGTAGTCGGCAATGT
>CAYWDZ010000212.1:0-5026 GCA_964456255.1 uncultured Steroidobacteraceae bacterium
CGACGCCGGTGAGGTTGGTCGGGAACGGGACATTGGTCGGATCCACGAAGGACTTGAACCCGGCGAGCTTTACTCTGGTCAGGCGCATCAGGATGGAATCGGTGTACCGGCTGAAAAAGACGTGGCGTAGTGTAGATTAGTGCACCGATCATGAGCACCCAGCCTGCGACCTTCGTCGAGACCTTTCCCAACCCGTCGCCCGAGCGCGACTACACCATCCGCATGACGATGCCGGAGTTCACCTGCCTGTGCCCGAAGACCGGGCAGCCGGACTTCGCCACGCTCAAGCTCGAATACGTGCCGGATAAGCTCTGTATCGAGCTGAAATCCCTCAAGCTGTACATCTGGTCGTTCCGCAATCGCGGCTGTTTCCACGAGACGGTGACCAACGAGATCCTGGGCCATCTTGCGGGCAGTACCTCGCCCCGCTTCATGCGCCTTACCGCCGAGTTCTACGTGCGTGGCGGCATCTACACCACGGTGGTGGCCGAACAGCGCCTGCCCGGCTGGCAGGCCCCTGCAGAGGTGCGGCTGCCCTGATTTGCCGGGGCCTCGCGACCCCCGGGAATCAGGCGGAATCCGCGCTGTACAGCCCGAGCGGGGCCGTTATAATCCCCGCCCCTTTTGATGCAGGCCCTTTACGGGGATCGTTACGGGAGCCACAAGATGGCCGCGAAGAAATCCGCGCCCAAGTCCGCCAAAGTGAAGAAGCCGTCAACGAAAGCCAGCCCCGCTGCTGCTGCCAAGGGTGCCTCGAAGAAGCCCGCTGCCAAGAAGCCTGCCGCCAAGGCCACCGCCGCCGCGCCGCGGAAGGCAGCAGCGCAGAAGGCCGCTCCGGCAACCGAGAAGAAGATCGCCCCACCGGCGCCTCCCGCCTCGAACATCCGCGTGCTGGAGCCGCGCCGGCCTGACACCTCGGTCGAAGATGGCGACGCCGGCGACAACCTGCTTTCTGGCCCGCGCAATGTGCAGGCCTACGTCATCAAGCGTGGCGAGCAGTACATGAGCAAGGAGCAGCTCGAACACTTCCGCGGGATCCTGCAGAGCTGGAAGCAGGACCTGATGCTGGAAGTGGACCGCACTGTCTCGCACATGAAGGACGAGGCGGCGAACTTTCCCGACCCGAACGACCGTGCCACGCAGGAAGAGGAATTCAGCCTCGAGCTGCGCACCCGCGACCGCGAGCGCAAGCTGATTCGCAAGATCGACGAGGCGCTGGCGCGCATCGAGGACGGCAGCTACGGCTACTGCCTCGAAACCGGTGAGCCCATCGGCGTGAAGCGCCTGGAAGCACGGCCTGTGGCCACGCTGAGTCTTGAGGCGCAGGAGCGCCGCGAACGCCGTGAAAAGCAGTACGGCGACCGGGACGACCGCTACCGCTAGTCCCGGCGCGAAGCCGCCGTACCGCGGCCGCTTCGCCCCTTCCCCGACCGGCCCGCTGCACCAGGGCTCGCTGCTCGCCGCCGTCGCCAGCTGGCTCGACGCCCGCGCCCACGGCGGAACCTGGCTCATCCGCATGGAAGATCTGGATGGTCCGCGCGTCGTGCCCGGCGCGGCCGATGCCATCCTGTCCACACTGGCCCGCTTCGGCCTCGAATCCGACGAGCCAGTGCTGTATCAGTCCACCCGTTCCGACAGCTATCGCAACGCGCTCGAATCCCTTGCCGCGCGCGGCCTCGCCTACCGCTGCCGCTGTTCGCGCAGCGAGATCCAGGGCCCATACGAGGGACGCTGCCGCGAGCTCGGCATTACCGATCCCGACTCGGCCTGGCGTTTGCGACTGGAGCCGGGCGCAACGATTGCTTTCGACGACCTGATCCAGGGTCACCAGGAATTTCCGGTCGCAAGCCTGGGTGACCCGGTGCTGATGCGCCGCGACGGCCTCGCTGCCTATCAGCTGGCGGTGGTGGTTGATGATGCATTCCAGTGCATCACCCATGTGGTCCGGGGTGCCGACCTGCTGGACAGCACCGCATGGCAGATTGCGGTGGCCCGGGCGCTGGAGCTGCCGGTGCCGTACTACGCGCACGTGCCACTGCTGACCGAGCCAGACGGTCAGAAACTGGCCAAATCCCGTCGTTCCCTGCCCATCGCAGGCATGGAGCCGGTGCAGGTGCTGTCCGCCACGCTCGCGCTGCTCGGGCTGCCGCTGACATCGCGATTGAAAGCTGCTCCAGTCAGTGACATCCTGCACTGGGCCGTGCAACACTGGAGCCCGAAGTTCATGGCGGGCATACGTTCTGTGCCACTGCCTGCTGGATCGCAACTCGCGTGAGGACACGGATGAGCGAGTCGAGGATCATCAAGAAGTACCCGAACCGCCGCCTGTACGACACGGTGGAGAGCCGCTATATCACGCTGGCCGATATCCGGCGGCTGGTGATCGAGCGGGTCGACTTCATCGTCATCGACAAGAAGACCCAGACCGACATCACCCGCAGCATCCTGCTGCAGGTCATCGCCGAGCAGGAGCACGGCACCCAGCCCATCATGAGCCGCGAATTCCTGTCGCAGGTCATTCGCAGCTATGGCACGCCGACCCAGAGCGGCGTAGCCGGCGCGCTGGAGCAGTCGGTCAGGCAGTTCGCCTGAGAGAAGCCCACCGGCGCAAGGCACGGCGCGGTTTCGGATCTGTAGCTCCCGCTGAAATCTTTTTTTATTCAATGACTTGAAAGCGTATCTTCAGAGCGCGGAAAGTTTTCTCACCAAGCCGTTGATTCATGTACCAAAATAGGTGCGTTCGCTGACAAGGGGTAACGACAAGGCGGCGTGGAGTCCGGCTCGCCCATGGCGGGTTCCGCGCTAGTACTCGTTCACTGAAGGGAATCCACGCGTGGCTCGTGCGCAAGAGAACCCGGCTGCTGAGCAAGACCATCTGGACTACTTCGGATTGGCCCGAGCACCGTTTGCGCCATTGTCGGACCCCGGTGAGATCTACGACGCCGAGCAGTACTCCCTGCTCAGCAGGCATCTCGACGCGGCTGCCAGGGATTGCGACCATCTGGTCGTGGTGCGCGGCGCGGACGGGTCGGGAAAGACCACCCTGCTGAATCGCTATGTGACCAGTCTCGGCGAAGACACGTTCTTCGCCACAGTCGACCAGTCCTGCGAGAACGAGACCAGTTTCTACTGTACCTTCCTGCAGCAACTGGGCTTCGACGGCATCAGCGGCAAGCCAGCCGAATTGCGGCACATCACGAATGAGTTCCTGATTCATCGTGCCCGTGCCAACGACACGGTGCTGCTGATCATCGACAATGTGCATCACGTGCGCCCGTCCGTGCTGGAACAGCTGCGCAACATCGCGGCCACCAGATTTGAGGCGCACCGGGTCATCAGCACGGTCATCACGGGAAACTCGCACGTCCGCCGCATCATGGATTCCCCTGCCATGGATGGCCTGAAGTTCCGCGAGTACGTGGACTTTCACATCCGCGCCTACAGCGAGAGCGAGACCGGTGCGTACATCCGCCACCGGCTGCGCCTGGCGGGCGATGCGGCCGACGCGATATTCGAACCCGACAGCTACGCGATGATCCACCGCTACTCGGGTGGCATCCCCGGCCAGATCAACAAGTTCGGCAGTGCGCTCTTGGTCGAAGCCGTGGAGCGGAAGGTGCGGTCGATCAACGCGGAGCTGGTGCGCTCGCTGGCCGAGTCGCGACAGCTTCCACCCCATCTCATCCCGGTGCAGGGCAAGGGCCGACGCAAGTCCGATCGCGCGGCGGGCCAGACCCATGTACCCGGCCAGGAGGGCGTTGCCATCACAGCTCGCAGCGCGAACACCACAAGTTCCGCGAACACATCGACCCTGCCCCCAAGGCGCGAGAACCTGCGCGTCGACACGGCCGATCTGCTGGCGCGCCTGGCGCGCGTGTCCGAGCAGATCGAACGCCTGAATTCCGACAAGCAGAAAGCCCGCCAGGACATCACTGAACGCGACAGGACGATCGCGGGACTGACCGAGCAGCTCGGTTCGCAATCGACCCGGACCCGGGCACTCGCCGAGACCGTGCGCGAAAACGCGCGGGAACTCGACCGCCTCAGATCCTCGCTTGCCACGAACGGGCAGGAGTTGAACAAGAGCGCAGAGCTGGTGCGCAAGCTTACCGCCGACCTGAAATCCGAATCGTCCACGGCACGATCCGCGCGCAAGGTGTTCGAGAGAGCAGAGCAGAGGATCAGCAAGCTCGAAGGCCTGCAGTCGGAACTGCACGAAACGGTCGCAGCGTTGCGCAAGGAACTTGAAGTCTCCAACGAGAAGGCGGCTCGCGCCGTCGTCCTGCAACGCGAACTTGAGATTGCCACCGAGAAGATGGGTCGAATCGAGTCCCTGCAGAGTGAGCTGGCAGCGGCTCGCGAGGAATGCTCGCGGCTGCAGTCGGTGGCTGTGGCCAAGGTCGAGCTTGAAGCGAGCCTGGCGGAGAGGGATTCCGAAATCGAGAAACTGCGGGCGGAGCTCGCGGGTCAGGACCTGGATTCCACCTCAAGCCAGCCGGTACTGGCGGGACGCCCGGAAAGTCCTGAAGAACCGGATTCGAAAGCAGAGCCTGAGGCCTGGCCAGAGAACGCCATTACCCGTTTCGACGTGATGCGCGAGGGCAAGCTCCTGCGCACGATCAGCCGCGACGAGATCTCCACACGCTGCATGATCGGCCGTGGCGAGGACTGCGAGCTACGCCTGACCAGCAAGGGCGTGAGCCGGCACCACGCGCTGCTAATCTGCACCAGATCGTCGGTTTCGATCAAGGATTTGAACAGCGTCAATGGCACGCACGTGAATTTCGAGCGCACCACCGCCCGGGACCTGAACCCGGACGACGTGATCCTCATCGGCGATTTTCAGATCCGGGCAAGGCACTCCTGACCCGGGACGACGCGTCAGCCTTCGACGCTGCGCATCGACAGGCGCACGCGGCCCTGCCGATCCACCTCGAGCACCTTCACGCGCACCACGTCGCCTTCCTTGAGCTTGTCGCCGACATGCTCGACGCGCTCGTCGGAGATCTGCGAGATGTGCACCAGG
>CAYWDZ010000213.1:0-5024 GCA_964456255.1 uncultured Steroidobacteraceae bacterium
AGGTCATCGCGCCGCGCACCAATGCGACGGTAGTAGTCGAGCAGGCCTTCGCTGCCGGTGACGACCTCGTTCAGCGGACTGACCGGCAGGCCCCACTCCTGCAGCCGTGCGAGTTGCGCCGAGTGCGAATCGGGCAAGGCACCGCCCTGCACTTCGCCGAGGCCGTAGGCCAGGAAGGACAGCGGCCTTCTGGCGGTGATGCGCGGATCCAGCTGCCGCAGCGAACCCGCGGCTCCATTGCGCGGATTGGCCAGCACCTTCTCGCCACTGGCGCGCGCACGTTCGTTGTAGCGCACGAAATCCGCGCGGGGCATGTACACCTCGCCACGCACTTCCAGCACCCGAGGCCAGCCCTTGCCGGAAAGTTTCAGCGGCACGGCCCTCACGGTCTTCAGATTCGCGGTGACGTCCTCGCCGCTGGCGCCGTCGCCGCGCGTGGCACCCTGCCCGAAGACGCCGTTCTCGTAGCGCAGGCCGATGGCGAGGCCATCCAGCTTGACCTCGGCCGAGAACTTCAGTTGCCGCCGCCCCAGCTGCGCCTCGATGCGATTGACGAAGGCGAGCACTTCCTCGTCGCTGAATGCGTTGGAGAGCGACAGCATCGGAACCGAGTGGCGCACCTCCGTGAACTTGCTGACCGGTGCGCTGCCGATGCGTTGGGTGGGGGAATCCGGTGTCAGCAGTTCCGGATGCGCGGCTTCCAGCTGCTGCAGCTCGCGCATCAGCGCATCGAACTGCGCGTCGGTGATCTCGGGCGCGTCCTCGCCGTGGTACAGCTCGTTGTGGTGTTCGATCTGCGCGCGCAGCTCACGCACGCGCCGCTCGGCGGAGCTGCTCACGGGCGGCCGCCGACGCTGCCACCCCCCTCCGGCAGCGAGCGGCGCAGTTCGGCCAGGCGCCGCCCATCCAGGTCGCCGCCATGCTCGTCTTCCACGATGGCCCCCAGGCGATGCGCAATCGAACGTGCGGTCGCGACCAGTTCCTCCAGCATGCGCACCGGCGGCAGTGGCCCGGGCAGCACACTGAACAGCGACAGCCCCCGGTATTCGCTGGCATCCATGTGGGCAGGATCCAGAATGCCTGGTTGCACGAGGTTTGCAGCACTGACCACGACTGCTCCATCCGGATCTGCGCGATGAAAGATCTGTTGCGGCCCGCTCGACAGGCCCGCTCCTTCCAGCGCAATGCGCAGCGCGCGACCCGGCAGCAACTCCCCGCCAGTCTTCACGATGCGCAATGTCAGTACGCGCTCGGCCCTTTCGGGAGGCCAGCGGATCTTCACCGCGGGTGGCTGCAGAACTTCCGCGGAGACGGTGGTCGACGTGGCCGAAAACTGCGTGTCGCCACTCCCGTGGTGCGCGCCCGGCACATCCACCGCGGCCTCGTCCGAGATGGGAATCTCACGCGGCAGGATGGTTGGCACTTCGAAGACGTCATCGGGCCCGGACACCAGCATGCCCGGCACTTCACCCAGACCGGGTTCAACGCGGCGCGGCCGTTCCTTGACCAGCGTGACATCCGGCGCGGCAGCTTCCGGCCGCGCGCCCCGCCGTGGCATGCGGCTGGTGCGGCGCCACTCCCACAGGGCCAGCCCCAGGAAGAAGACCAGCCCCAGACCGATCAGTGCCCAGCGAAGTTCCGGCATGACCTTCCCCTGGTGTTCAAACCGCCGCCATACGCACGGCCTCGTCCACATCCACACTGACGAGCCGCGATACCCCCGGCTCACTCATCGTCACTCCCACCAGCTGCTCGGCCAGCTCCATGGTGGCCTTGTTGTGGGTGATGAAGATGAACTGCACGCGACTGGACATGTCGCGCACGATGTCGCAGAAGCGCCCGACGTTGTACTCGTCCAGCGGCGCATCGACCTCGTCCAGCAGGCAGAACGGTGCCGGGTTCAGGTCGAAGATCGAGAACACCAGCGCCACGGCCGTCAGCGCCTTTTCGCCGCCCGAGAGTTGCGAAATGGTGCTGTTGCGCTTGCCGGGCGGGCGCGCCATCACGGCAACGCCGGCGGTCAGCACGTCATCGCCCACCAGCTCCAGATACGCGTGGCCACCACCGAACAGGCGCGGGAACTTGTCCTGCAGGCCGGCGTTGATGCGCTCGAAGGTGGACTCGAAGCGCGTGCGTGTTTCCCGGTCGATCTTGCGCATGGCGTCCTCGAGCGCATTCAGCGCCTCGGTGAGATCCTGCCATTGCGCATCGAGGAAGGTCTTGCGCTCGTTCTGCTCCTTGAGCTCATCGATGGCCGCCAGGTTCACGGCCCCAAGCCGGTTGAGCTCGGTCTGCACTTCGGCGAGCCGATCCTCACGCTCCACGATGGTCGCGTCGGCGGCAAGCTCAGCCTGCACGTCGGCCAGCTCGAAGCGCGTCTGCACGAACTGCTCGACCACGGATTCACGTCGCAAGCGGGTTTCCTGTGCCGCCAGACGCGCTGTCTCCAGCGCTTCGCGCGCGGTGCCGACTTCGCGTTCCGCCAGCAGCCGCTTTTCGTCCAGTGAGCGCAGGCCACCATCCACACTCTCCAGGTCACGGCGCGCAGCCTGCAGCTCGTTTTCGATTTCCAGCTTGCGGGCCAGCAGCTGGTTCAGGGATTCCGTGAGCTGCACGATGGGTTCGTCGCCATCGCCCAGTTCATTCTCCAGCTGCTCCTGGCGCGTGGTGAGCTGGGCGCGCTGCTCCTGCATGCGGCTCAGCGTTGCCGCCAGTGAACTCTCCGAAGAGCGCCGCCCCTCGAGCTGGATCAGCAATTCGCGGGCATGGGCCCGGGCGCGCTGCGCCGCCTCGCGCGCAGCCTCGGCGGCCGCGCGCTTCTCTTCCCGTTCCTGTTCGAGCTCGCCCCTGCGCGACTCCAGCTGGTCCAGCCGGGCAGTTGCCTCGTCCAGTGCCGCGCGCGAACGCGCCAGCGCCTGCTGATTGCGCTCACGTTCTGCCGCCAGTTCATGAGTCTCACGCTCGAGCCGTTCCATGCGCAGCGCGGTCTGCTGATTGCGCGCCCGCATGGCCTCGAGCTGACCGCGCGCCTCGGAATACTCGCGATGCGCCGCCTGGATGCGGACCTGCAGTGCGTCGCGCGCACCTTCCGCGGCAGTGACTTCAGCGCGCACATCGCGCAGCTTCTGCTCCACGCTTTCGACCGTCGCCTCGCATGTGGCGCAGATCCCGCGCAGCGCGCGCATGCGGCTTTCGCGCTCCAGCATGCCGGCCTGTGCATTGCGCCCGCGCGCCACCCGCAGCCAGTCGCGACCGACCCAGATGCCTTCGGGCGTCACCAGCGAATGTCCGGCCGGCAGACTGTGCCGCTGCTGCAGGGCCTCCTGCAGCGAGGCGGCCGTGCCCACGCGGCCCAGCCGGCGCAGCACCAGCGGCGGACCGCGGCGGATCTTCCCACCCAGCGCGGTGCTGCCCTGTCCATCGGCCTGACTCTCGCCCTCCACCAGCATCACATTGCCGCTGGCCAGTTCCGCGAGGCGCCCGGCCACCTGATCCAGCGATTCGACCTGCACGGCTTCCAGTGCGTCGCCCAGTACGGCTTCCACGCCGCGCTCCCAGCCCGGCTCGACTTCCAGTCGCGTGGTCAACCGCGGTCGCCCTGCGAGCCCCGCGGCACTCAGCCACTTGCCGGCATCCCGATCCGCCTCGCCCAGCGCCGCCTTCTGCAACGCCTCGAGCGAGACCATTTCGGCGCGGGAGCGCTCGCGTTCAGTCCGCGCCTGCTCCAGGGCTGATTCGGTTGCGTGCTGCAACGAGCGCAATTCCTGCAGGCGGGCCAGACAACCCTGCAGCTCGCCCGCCAGCGCCTCATCGGTGCCATGGGCCGCACGTTCGCGCTGCTCGAGTTCGCCGAGCGAGGCCCCCGCACCGGTCTGCAGCAACTGCTCGCGCTCGACCGCCAGCCGATCGGCGTGTGCGCCCACGCGCCGCAGCTGTTCATCCAGCTGTTCGATGCGCGTGCGCTCCACCTCGGTGGTCTGATAGGTGCCGCCATGTTCGCGATTGAAAGCTTCCCAGCGGTCCTGCCAGTCGCGCAGATCACCATCGGCCGCCTCCAGGCGAGCCTGGGCCGCGCTCTCGGCCTGCTGTGCGGCGCCGGCGCCGGGATCGAGCGCGGCGATCTCGCTGCGCAGCTCTTCGACCCTGGCTTCGTCGCGCACCAGCTGGCCACTGACCTCGGTGAGCATCTCGCGCAGCTGCGCCAGCTCGCGGCGCTGGCGCTCGCGCAGCTCGCGCGTGTGCTGCAACTGCTGCTCGGCGCGGGCCACTTCGGCACCCTGCTGATAGAAGCTGCCCTGCACGCCGGAAACGCGCTCGCTGGCCGCAAACTGGAACTCGCGCTGCTTCTCGACCGCGGCTTCTGCGGCACGCTGCGCGGCCAGATTCTCCTGCAGCCTGAGGTCCGCATCACGCATCGCGCGATCATTGATCGCGGCACCGCTGTCGATCTCGCGCAGGCGCAGGGCCAGCACCTCGGCCGACAGGCGCCGCTCATCGTTCTTGAGTTCCTGGTAGCGCCGCGCCTGGCTGGCCTGGCGCGTCAGATGGCGAATCTGCTTGTCGACCTCGTCACGCAGGTCCTGCAGGCGCTCCATGTTCTCGCGCGTGTCGGCAATGCGCGCTTCGGTTTCCTTGCGCCGCTCCTTGTAGCGCGAGATGCCGGCGGCCTCCTCGACAAAGGCGCGCATGTCTTCACTGCGCGCCTCTATCACGCGCGAGATCATGCCCTGCTCGATGATGGCGTAGCTGCGCGAGCCCAGACCCGTGCCCAGGAACAGCGTGGTGATGTCCTTGCGCCGGCAGCGCGAACCATTGATGAAGTACGCGCTGTTGCCGTCGCGCGAGACCACGCGCTTCAGCGAGATCTCGGTGTAGTTCGCGTATGAACCGCCGATCTTGCCGTCGCTGTTGTCGAACACCAGCTCAACCGAGGCCGTGCCGACCGGGCGCCGCCCGCCGGACCCGTTGAAGATCACGTCGGTCATGGAATCGCCGCGCAGGTGGCGCGCCGACAGTTCGCCCAT
>CAYWDZ010000214.1:0-5013 GCA_964456255.1 uncultured Steroidobacteraceae bacterium
ACAGGGGTTCGAATCCCCTTGGGGACGCCATCTATTTCCTGATCAGCCCCAGCTGCAGCAGGCTCTCCGCACCGGCGAGAATGCTCTCTTCATTGCTGCGCGGCTGCCAGCCCAGCAGGCGCCGTGCCTTGTCGTTCGACACGTGCTTGATCTTGCCCAGTTCAGGCGCAGCCATCTGGGCTACGGGCAGACCACACGCGGCCAGTGTGCGCACGATCCAGTCGGGAATCTCATGGCGAGGTGCGCGGCGCGCCGCGGCGCCCAGGTTCGCGCGCAGTACCTGCGAGATCTGCAGCAGCGACAACGGGGGCCCGGCAACGGCGAGGAAGCGCTCGCCCGCCGCAGCGTCGCTGGTCATCGCGCGCAGGTGCAGGTCGGCCACGTCGCGCACGTCCACCGCGCCGAAGTGCAGTTTCGGCAGGGCGGGGATGCGGCCATCGAGCATGCTCTGGATGATCTGCGACGAAGGGGAAAGATCCGCATCCAGCGCCGGACCGAACACCACAACAGGATTGACTGCGGCCAGCTCCAGCGCGCCACCTTCACGCGCGATGAACTCCCATGCGGCCCATTCGGCCAGGGTCTTGGATTTTGGATAAGGCGCAACGCGCGCATTGAGGTTCGTCCAGGTGGTTTCATCCAGCTTCTGCTGCGGCGGATGGCCATAGCCGATCGCCGCAAACGAGGAGGTGAGCACCACGCGGCGCACATGGGCGTCACGCGCGGCGCGCATCACGCGCAGCGTGCCCTCGCGGGCCGGGACAACCAGCTCGTCTTCGTGCCGCGGCACGCGATTGAGCAGCGGCGAGGCGACATGCAGCACGTAGTCGCAGCCGCGCGCGGCCTCGGCCCAGCCCGCATCCGCGGTGAGATTGGCCGGGAAGAAGGTGAGTGGGGCATCCACGGCAGCACCGGCGGCGCGCAGCCTGGCGCGCACTTCGGTCTCGCGTCCCAGGCTGCGCACCGTGGTGCGAACGGTGTGCCCGGCAGCGAGCAGCTGCAATATGCAGTGGCCGGCAATGAATCCGGACCCGCCGGTAACGAGGACGGTGCTCATGACGCCAGTTTAAGGGTCCGGCACCAGGGATTGACGTCCGGAGTGCGTCAGAGGCGTATGCTCCGGCCGTAGTGGCTGTCACAGGGAGATACGCATGAAGCGTGGAATCATTCTGTTGCTGGTTGCCAGTGCCGTCGCAGTGGCGGCCGAAGAACCCAAGGCGCCGGTCGCGCCGCCCGCTGCCGCCGCGGTTCAGCCCGCAACACCGGCGGACCGGCCGGCTGATCAACAGTCAGAAATCCAGCGGCTGCTGGAAAAGAACCGGGAGAAGATGGCCGAGCTGCGGCAGCGCATGCCGCAGCAGTTGCCGGGGCTGATGGTGATTACACCGCAGCGCCCGTGCTACTTCATCCGCACGCTGAAGCCGGTCATGCCGGCGGACCAGCAGCAGTCCGGCTTCATTCCGCTGCAAGCCCGAGTGAGCGGCGTCCAGCGCGGGCCGGATTGCTCCACTGGTGGCCAGCTGGCTCCGTTGATTCCAACCGACGGCCCGGATGACACCACCCCGCAGTCAGAGCCAGCACTGACGCCAGTGGTGGCGCCAGCGCCGGCGGTGCGCTAGATGATCGTCACCCCCGCCTTGGAGAACGGCAGGGAGCGCACCGTTGGTCCGCCCAGTGTCACGATGGCATTGGCCACTGCCGGACCAATCAGCGGCGTGCCCGGTTCGCCCACGCCGGTGGGGTCTTCGGTTGACGGCACAATGTAAGTCTCGATCTTCGGGATCTGGTTGATGCGCAGCACCGGGTAGTCGTGGAAGTTGGACTGCTTCACGCGGCCGTCCTCCAGCTCGATCTCGCCGGTGGCGATGGCCGAAAGGCCGTAGATGATGCCCGACTCCATCTGCATCGCAATCACGTTGGGGTTCACCGCCACACCGCAGTCCAGTACGCACACGACGCGTTCGACCTTGTAGCCATTGCCCTGCTTGCGCACTTCGACCACCTGCGCCACGGGTGTGTTGAAGCACTCATGCAGCGCAACGCCGCGCGCCGTGCCCTTCGGCAGCGGTGAGCCCCAGCCGGCCTTTTCCGCGGCCATGTTCAGCACCGCCAGGTGCTTGGGGTGCTTGGCCAGCAGCGAGCGGCGCAGTTCCACGGGGTCCACGCGTGCGGCGCGTGCCACCTCATCCATGAAGACTTCCATCGCGTAGGCGGTATGCGTCGAGCCCACCGAACGCCACCACTGGATCGGCACGCCCAGCTTCGGGCTGTGCAGATCGACGAGCACATTGGGGATCTCATAGGGCATGTTATTGATGCCCTCGACCGAGCTGCTGTCCACCGGGCCGCCGCTGTCGAGGAAGGTGCCGGCCATGATCGACTGCCCCACGATGCGATGCTGCCAGCCGCTGAGCCTGCCGCTCTTGTCGATGGCGGCGGTGACCTTGTGCAGGTACGCCGGGCGATAGAGACCGGCGCGCATGTCATCCTCGCGCGTCCATATCAGTTTTACCGGTCTGCCATTGCCACCAGCCTTGGCGATCGAGGCGGCATCGGCGAGGTAATCCGACCACGCATTGCCGCGGCGGCCGAAGCTGCCGCCCGCGAACAGCATGTTGATCTTCACCTGTTCGGGCTTCAGGCCCAGCGTGGCGGCGACGACGTTCTGGTCGCCCGTGTGGAACTGTTCTCCGTTCCAGACCTCGCAGCCGTCCCGCCTGACCTGCACGACACAGTTCATGGGTTCCATCGAGGCGTGTGCCAGGAACGGGAACTCGTAGGTCGCCTCGATGCGGCGCGCATCGGCCAGAGCCTTGTTGACATCGCCCGTCTTGAGGGCTTCCGCGCCCGGCTTCTCGGCGAGCGCCTTGTACTGCGCAAAGATGGCCCTGGAGCCCAGCATGAACGCATTGGTCTCGTCCCATTCGATCTTCAGCGCATCGCGCGCCTTCTTCGCAGACCAGGTGTCGGTGGCGAGCACCGCCACGCCCTCGCGCAAGCTGGTCTTGAATGGCACCACATTGACCACATTGGGCATGGCCTTGGCGGCCGCAGCGTCGACGCTCTTTACCCTGCCGCCGAAGCGGGGCGGGTAGGCAACCATGGCCACCAGCATGTCGGGCAGCTGGATGTCCTGGGTGAACACTGCGCGGCCGGTGGATTTTTCCGCTGCGTCGATGCGGCGGATGTCCTTGCCGATCAGCACGAAGTCCTTCGGGTCCTTGAGCTTGACCGTGGTGGGCACAGCCAGCCTGGAGGCCGCAACGACCAGCGAACCGAACTCGGCATTCTTCTTCTTGCCGGCGTGGCTCACGATGCCCTTGCTGACCGTGATTTCTGCTGCGGGCACGCCCCACTGCTGCGCTGCTGCAGCCACCAGCATCGCGCGGGCAGTGGCGCCGGTCTTGCGGATGACTCCCCAGTAGGCCTTGATGGTCGAGCTGCCGCCGGTTCCCTGCAGCGCGCCGCCGAAGGCCGGGTTGCCGTACAGCTTCGTGTTCGTGGGCGCGGCTTCGACGACCACCTGGCTCCAGTCGGCATCAAGTTCCTCGGCCAGCAGCGTGGCCATGCCGGTATACGCACCCTGGCCGATCTCGGTCTGGCAGCAGATCAGCGTGACCTTGTTGTCGGTGCCGATCTTCACGAACTGGTCCGGTGCCAGGGGCGCGTGGGGCGAATTGGTCGAGTAGGCCTTGCGCAGGGTGCCGCTGCTCATCACGGCCAGTGTCAGGCCGGCGCCCTTGATGACATCGCGGCGGGTCAACTCGAGGCCATCGGTCTTCACGATGGTAGCGGTGGAAGCTGCCGCATTCTTCTGAATGTATTTCATGGCGGGAATCCTGTAGCGGGTTACGCGAGCGCGGCGGCGGCGCGGTGGATGGCGGCGCGGATGCGCGGGTAGGTGCCGCAGCGGCAGATGTTGCCGCTCATGGCGGCATCGATGTCGGCGTCGGTGGGCGCCTTCTTCTGCTGCAACAGGGCAGTGGCGCTCATGATCTGGCCGGATTGACAGTAGCCGCACTGGGGCACGCTCTCGGCGATCCACGCATCCTGCACGGCCTTGCCCACCGGGTCGGCGGCCACGTTCTCGATGGTGGTGATTTTCTTGCCCACCGCGACCGAGACCGGCACTACACATGCGCGGGTGGCCACCCCGTCGACGTGCATGGTGCAGGCCCCGCACAGGGCCATGCCGCAGCCGAACTTGGAACCGGTGAGGTGCAGACTGTCGCGCACCACCCAGAGCAGGGGGGTGTCGCCGGCGACATCCACCGCAAGATCCTGGCCATTGATATTGAGCGTGATCATCTGGATCTCCGAAAAAGGCAGGGGAATGACGAGCCCAGCGGGCCCGCGCAGTATCCTACAATCGCGCGCCTATGACCGACCTGTCCCCACAAACCGACTTGCTCGCCCAGGCGCTGGCCTGGCGCCAGGCCGGTCAACGCGCGGCCATTGCCACAGTGGTTTCGACCTGGGGTTCGGCGCCACGGCCCGCGGGCAGTCAGCTGGTCTGCAATGAAGCCGGGCAGTTCGCGGGTTCGGTATCCGGGGGCTGCGTCGAGGTCGCGGTGATCGAAGCAGCCGCCGAGGTCATGCGTGAAGGCGCGCCTCGCTTGCTTGAGTTCGGGGTCAGCGATGAGCTGGCGTTCAGCGTTGGACTGGCCTGCGGCGGGCGCATCCGCGTGTATGTGGAAGCGCTCGAGTAGCTGATGCGACAGGGCACTGCTCATGCGCTGCTCGCGGCGCACCGGGAAGGGCGCGCCGTGGTGCTGTACACGCCGCTCGATGGCGCTCTGCAACGCCTGCTCGACGGCTCCGGACTCGAATTGCTTGCGCTCACCGATCCGGAACTGGCGGCGGCGCGGCGCGCCCCCCGGGCCCCCGGCCCCGCCCCGGTCGGCACGGCCGGGGGCCATGAGGTGGGGTTACCCCCCCACAAACCCCCCCAGCGCCAGATACACACCAGAAAGCACAGACACATAAATATCAAGAAACCCATCACCGTTTACA
>CAYWDZ010000215.1:0-5005 GCA_964456255.1 uncultured Steroidobacteraceae bacterium
CTGACCTTCTTCTACCGGCAGCTTCCCCTGCTGATCGAGCGCGGGCATGTCTACATCGCCCAGCCGCCGCTGTACAAGGTCAAGCGCGGCAAGCACGAGCTCTATGTGAAAGACGACAACGAGCTCAATGCCCTGCTGCTGAACAATGCCATCGATGAAGCCGCGCTGTACGTGAACGACGGCGCGCCACCACTGGCCGGATCCAGCCTCGAGATGCTGGCCCGTCAGTACATGGAAGTGCAGGCCATCATCAAACGCTGGAGCCGGCGCTATGATGCCCGGCTGCTGGAGCAGCTGATCTATGTACCGACGCTGTCCGCGGATTCCTTTGCGTCTGTCGATGCGCTGCGCGCCTGGGCCAGGCAGCTTGAGCAGGCACTGAATGCTCCAAACGACTCCACTGCCCGCTACGCCATCGAAGTCACTGGCGCGACCGAATCCGTGGAGGGCGATGGTGGCAGGCCAGTGCGTCTGGTCGTGCGCCGCACCGAGCACGGCACGTCCAGCGAGAAGGCGCTGCCGCGCGAATTCTTTGCCTCAGCCGAATATGGCGCCATCGCCGAACTTGGCAGGACCCTCACCGGCATGATCGGCGAGGGGGCCTATGTGGTCAGCGGCACGCAGCGCAAGGATGTGGGCTCGTTCAAGGAGGCCGTGAACTGGCTGTTCGATCAGGCCCGCAAGGGCCAGACCATGCAGCGCTACAAGGGCCTGGGCGAGATGAACCCGGAGCAGCTGTGGGAGACCACCATCAATCCCGAAACGCGCCGCTTGTTGCAGGTGCGCATCGAGGAGGCCATTGCGGCCGACGACATCTTCAACACGCTGATGGGTGATCAGGTAGAACCGCGACGCGAGTTCATCGAGAAGAACGCGCTTTCGGTGGCCAACCTGGATATCTGATCCTTCAGCCGGGCGCCGGGTCTTCCGGCACGCCCGGCCGATGTAGCCAGCGCTTCAGACAGGCTTGCCGGGAAGCTGCTTCCTGAAGTTCTCGGGTTCGAGCTGCTGCGTGAGCCGGAACACGCCCTCCATCACCTGCCGCTGCAGCACGATTTCGACCATCACGGTCTGATTCGGCGCGAAGTACTTCTTCAGGGAAGAGAACAAGCCCTGGTACCTGCCCACGGTGTAGAACGCATAGCCGGCATCCGGTCGTGCGGAGATCTCGAAGCCGAACCGGTCCTCCAGCTGCGGACGCGCGAACCAGTCCGCCATCACTTCGTAGTCCAGGTAATAGGTCAGCCGGCCGGTGCTGCGACTGTTGCGTTGCCGGTCCACGAAGAAGCCGGGCGGCAGGTGGTTCGGGTTGTAGTCGGGACCGGCCGTGAACACGATGTTGTAGTCGCGCACGTCGTTTCCCCGATCATCAACCACCCTGAACACCAGCATGAAATAGCGGCTGGTCTCGAACTTGCGGGAGAACAGGAACAGCTGCCGGTTGCGCCTCACCCGCTCGTCTGCCTGGGTTCGCGCTGTCAGCCGTTCGAGGGCCTTTCTGCAGTTGCGGTACCCGGCCTGGCTGGCGACCGAGAGGCATTGCAGCACGGCCTTCACCGTGGGATGGCCGCGACTTCCTGCAGCGGCAACGCTGGCCATGATTCCCATCTCCTCTCCGGAGTGGGACCGGCCTGGCAATACGCCCAGAGCCGTCGCGGAGGACTGGCCCCGCCGGGCGAGCTTGAACGAGTCGCCGCGTTGTTCGAGGCGGATCAGGCCGTAGTTCATGCTGGCTGCGGCGACCCGCACCACACCATCCGAACCGGCCTCGCCGGTATAGGAATTCAGGTTGTCGTAGAAATGCCGGTCGATCGACTGGCCGGTCAGCACGAAGGCAAACATGCCGGCCGCGGCGAGGTCGTATTCCAGCCAGGCCTGGTTGAGCGTCCAGCTCTCTTCGCTGCCCAGTTCCAGCCAGTCGAGCACGCCAGTGCCGGGTTGCACGCCCTCGGCGAAGAACTTCATCCGCGCGAGCTTGCCCTTGCCGAGCTGCGCCAGCGCTGAACCATGATTCGCCGGTGCCAGCATGATGAGGTGCGAAAGCGGGCAGCGGGTGAGCCGTTCGCGGTAGTGCAGATCGATCCACGTGCGCACCACCGGTCCGCCGGTCGAGTGGGTAATGCAGGCAAAGCGTTCGCCGCGGGCCAGCCTGGGAATGATCTCGGCGGCAACGGCCGCCTCCATGCCGCGCGCGATGTCGTCGACGGTGACTTCATCGGCAAAGCTGACGTACTTGCCCAGATACAGGTGCTCGACGATCAACCCGAGCGCGGCCGGCGCATGGGCGACCAGCGCGGCGGGCAGGCCGCCGTAGGTATCGGTGTTGGTGACGCTCCAGCCGTGGACGAATACCAGGCGCATCCTTGCCCCCCCGGGGATTGGTCAGGTGCCTTGCCTCAGCCCCGCGCCTTCAGCAGGCGCACGATGGCATCGAACCCGCCGGCCTCGGCCAGTTCCAGAGGCGTGCGGCCCTGGCTGTCGGTGACGGCCGTATCGGCGTCGGCCTCCAGCAGGATGCGGGCTATCTCCTGCAAGCCGAACTGCGCGGCATGCAGCAGCGGCGCACTGCCGGATGCACTGCGCGCGTCGACCTCTGCGCCGGCGCCAATCAGCAGCGATACCAGTTCAGCATCGCCTGAGCGGGTGGCCTCCAGCAAGGGCGTGTCGCCCTCTGAATCGGCCGCATTCGGATCAGCCATCGCAGCCAGCAGCAGGCTGGCTGCCTCAAGCCGCCGCTTCGTGGCGGCCGACTCCGTGCTCTTCTGCGCGGGCCGGAAGATCAGCTTCATCAGCGAAGTGCGGTCCTGTCCCAGCGCAAGGCCAATACCCACCACCATCAGCTCGTATTCGCTCTTGCCCGCGACGAAGGCCAGTGGCGTATCGCCGTCGCCATTGCGCGCATTGACATCGAGCCCCGCTGCGAGCAGCGCCGCCAGGGCAGTGACGTGGTGCCGCTTGGCGGCCAGCATCAGCAGGGAGTTTCCCTGCGCATCGGTAACGTCGGTGCGCGCGCCCTGTTCGAGCATCGCGCGAAACAGGCCGGGCGAGGGCAGGTCCACCGTCTGCACCAGCGTCATCGTGCCCACCTTCACCACAGGCTCGAGTTCCAGCAATTTCAGCAGCGCCTCGTCGCGCCCAGTGACCGAAGCCGCAAGCTTCGCGCCGTGCGACAGCAGATGCTCCGCGGCGGCCCAGTGCTGGCCCTCGAGCGCGGCATCAAGGGCGGTATAACCGCCGGCCTTGCGCTTGAAGTTCACGTCCTCGCCCTCGGTGAGGAACAGGTCGAGCAACTGCACGTCGCCATTGCCCGCCGCTGCAAACAACAGGCGCGAGCCATTCACATCCGTGTCATTGCGATCGGCGCCGGCAGCCAGCAGGCGCTGCGCCGCATCCGCCGAGCCGGCGGCAACCGCAATCCGCAGCGCGGTAATGCCGTTGGGACCAACGCGAGTGTTCACGCGCGCCTGCGCATCGAGCAGCCGCTGCACCGCCTCGGGGTGGCCGCTTGCCGCGGCGTACATCAGCGCGGTGATGCCCGCTTCACCCGTGGCATTCGCATCAGCGCCATGCTCGAGCGCAACGTTCATCCGCTCGATCTCACCGGCATGTGCTGCGTCCAGCAGATCGCTGTTCGCATCGGCCAGGGCGACCTGTGCGGCAAGTGCCAGCGGCAAGGCAGCCAACAGGGCAGGGATGATCTTGACGCGCTTCAAGGCACGAACTCCACGGCAATGGACATCAATACCAGTCGCTTCAGCGGATTCTCGAATTCACAGGTCCTGGCCACATCCAGCAGCAGGTCTACCACGACCTTACCATCGACAGCCGCCTTTCTGGCGGCCCCGGGATAATCCTGCCAGCCAGCCGGTCAGCAACCGCCCGGACAGGGATCCAGTGGACTCACTCATTGCAGCAGTATGATCCAGCGCCAGTCGGGAGAATCACCGCATGCCGGCAGCCCCGGCCACCGAACGCCTGTTCTTCGCTCTTCGGCCGGATGCGGCCGCGGCCGAGCGCATTCATGAGCTCACGCTGCAACTGTGCGTGACCCACGGCCTCAAGACCCGTCCGCTGGCCATCGAGCGACTGCATGTGACGCTGTGCTTTCTCGGTGACCATGCGGGCGTGTCTGCACAGCATTTTGCTGTGGCTGCCGCGGCGGGCAGGAGCTTGCGGCAAGGGCCGTTCGAACTGGTCTTCGATCATGTGGAGAGCTTCGGGCGCAACCGGGGTGCCGCGCCACTGGTGCTCCGTCATGCACGACACAGCGCACCGCTTCACCAGCTGCATGACAGCCTGACTGCGCCTCTTGCGCAATCGAACCTGTTCAACCTGGATGCGCGGCCGTTCAGACCACATGTCACGTTGATGTACGCCGAGAAATTCATCCATGCGCAGCCCGTGACGCCGATTTCCTGGAACGCAGCCGAGGTGCTGCTGATCCAGAGCCACATCGGGCGCGGTCACCACGAAGTGCTGGGGAGCTACCCGCTCGGCTAGGGAATCTTCAGCCCCGTCCAGTGGGCGATGAAGGCCCACATGTCGGCGTACTCGGCGATGGTCTTGTCGGTGGGCTTGCCCGAGCCATGACCCGCGCGCGTTTCGATGCGCACCAGGTGCGGCTGGTCACCGATCTCGGCGGCCTGCAATGCAGCCACATACTTGAATGTATGGCCGGGCACCACGCGATCATCCGTATCGGCAGTAGTGGCCAGGATCGGTGGATAGTCCACGCCGGAGCGGATGTTGTGATACGGCGAGTAGGCGCGCAGCAATTTGAAATCCGCTTCCACGCCCGGGTCGCCATAGTCATCGACCCAGTAACGCCCGGCGGTGAAGCGGTTGAAGCGCAGCATGTCCATCACGCCCACCTGCGGCAGCGCCGCCGCGAACAGATCGGGGCGCTGGTTGACCACCGCGCCGACCAGCAGCCCGCCGTTGGATCCGCAGCGAAAGTCCAGCTGCTGCTGCGTGGTGAAGCCTGCGGCGATCAGGTATTCGGCGC
>CAYWDZ010000216.1:0-4963 GCA_964456255.1 uncultured Steroidobacteraceae bacterium
CGGCAGCTGCTCGCCCGGGTACCACTTGCCCTGCCCGAAGTGCAGCAGGCCCTCGGGCGGGTAGTGCTCCTTCAGTTTCAGCAGCAGCGTTTCGGCGAGCACGCGCTTCTTCGGACCCATGGCCTCGGTGTTCCACTCCGGGCCGTCGCGATCATCGATCGAAACGAACGTCGGCTCGCCGCCCTGCGTGAGGCGCACGTCGCCCTTCTTCAGCTCGCGGTCGATGACATGGCCCAGCGCCTCGATGCGCGCCCACTGCTCATCCGAATACGGCAGCGTGACGCGCGGAGCTTCCCAGATGCGCGTGACGCTCATGGAATGCGCGAACGTCACCTCGGCTTCGCCCAGCGAGCCGGTGATGGGCGCAGCCGAAGTCGGGTCGGGTGAACACGCGAGCGGAATGTGGCCTTCACCTGCCAGCAATCCTGATGTGGGATCGAGGCCGATCCAGCCCGCACCCGGCAGATACACCTCGCACCAGGCGTGCAGGTCGGTGAAATCCTTCTCCGTGCCGGAGGGACCATCCAGTGCCTTCACATCGGCCTTCAACTGGATGAGATAGCCGGACACGAAGCGTGTGGCGAAACCCATGTGCCTCAGGAGCTGCACGAGCAGCCAGCTCGTGTCGCGGCACGAACCGCAGCCCTTGACCAGGGTCTCCTCGGGCGTCTGCACGCCGGGCTCCATGCGGATGAGGTACTTGATCTGCTGCTGCAGGCGCTGGTTCAGCTCGACCAGAAAATCGATCGTCCGGCGCGGCGTGGTGTCGATGGAGAGCACGAACTCGGCGAACTCTTCGCCGTCGGCCGAGGCCTCGAGAAATGGCGCGAGCTCGTGCCGCTCTTCCTTCCTGTAGGCGAACGGATAGTTCTCGGCGTACGACTCGATGAAGAAATCGAACGGATTCAGTACCGCCATCTCGGCGACCAGATCCACCTCGACGCGAAACTCCGTCGTGGGCTTCTCGAACACCAGCCGCGCGAGGTAGTTCGACTGCGGATCCTGCTGCCAGTTGAGGAAGTGCTCGGTGGGCACCACGCGCATCGAGTAGGAAAGAATGCGCGTGCGACTGTGCGGCGCTGGCCGGAGACGCACCACCTGTGGACCCAGCTCGACGGGCCGGTCGTACTGGTAGTGCGTGACGTGGTTCAGCGCGACGTGGATGGACATTCCGGGGTCTCGTGTGGCTCTGCGGGCGCGGACTATACCGCCACACCCAGCGCCGTTTCTCGCTGGTGCAGATGGAAATATTCACTGCCTATGGCATCGTGAATCCGCGCCAGATCCCCCTGGATCGCGTCCAGGAAGTCGTGCCGCCCGGCGGTACCCAGTTCCGGGGGTCCCGCCCGGTCCACGCGGCGTTGCGCAATGCGCAGCGCCCTCAGGGGGTCCAGGTTGTGGGGCAGCTCGGCCAGGTGGGTTTCCAGCGCATCCAGGCTGAAGGCCACGGAGCGCGGGAAGTGCTCGTCCGCCACCAGGTAGCGCACCACCGAGTCGCCGGTGATGCCGCCATCGCCGGTCCCGGCGCTGGCCGCGTGGCGGCGGTACATCTGCAGCGCCGAAAGGGAGTTCAACACGCCCACCCACAGCAGCGCCTGTGCGGGATCCGAACCTTCTGCCTGCGGCAGCATTACCGCCGACTGGATGTCGAGGATGCGCGTGGTCATGTCGGCACGCTCGATGTGCTCGCCCAGGCCGATGAACTGCCAGGCCACGTCATGGCTCATGCACGAGGCGAGCACGCCGGTCACCGACTGGCGATCGTAGATCAGCTCCTCCAGCATCTGCCGCCGGTCGTTGTGCGAGAGGCCGGGCTGCGAGTAGCGACGCGAGGCGAGGAACAGCGAGTTCACGCGCTCCCACAGATCGCGCGGCAACACATCGCGCATCACGCGGCAGTTCTCGCGCGCGAAGCGCACGCACGACTGGATCGAGCCCGGGTTGCGCGAGCTGGTCATCAGGAAATCCACCACGCTCGACTCATCGGGCGAGCTGTAGCTCTGCGCGAAGAGCTTGTCGAGGCCGACGATGCGCGTGAGCGCATCCCAGCCAAAGGAGGCGCCGGGCGGCAGATCCAGCAGCAACTGCTGCGTGGCATTGATGAGGCGCGCGGTGTTCTCGGCGCGCTCCAGGTAGCGCGCCATCCAGTAAAGACTTTCAGCGGCTCGTGACAGCATGGCTAGGCTCCCCCGACTATCCAGGTGTCCTTGCTGCCACCCCCTTGCGAGCTGTTCACCACCAGCGAACCTTCGCGCATCGCCACGCGCGTGAGTCCACCGGTGGTGACATACAGGCTCTGCGACTGCAGCACGAAGGGCCGCATGTCCAGGTGCCGTGGCGCGATGGTGTCGCCGGCCCAGGTGGGCGCGGTGGACAGCATCAGCATGGGCTGCGCCATCCAGCTGCGCGGATCGGCGATGATCTGTTCGGCCGTCTTGATGCGTTCTGCTTCGGTGGAACGCGGACCGATCAGGAGGCCATAGCCGCCGGATTCATTCGCCGGCTTCACCACCAGCTTGTCCAGGTTTGAAAGCACGAATTCGCGCTGCTTCGGGTCGTTGCACTGGTAGCTCGGTACGTTGGGGAGGAGCGGATCCTGGTCCAGGTAGTACTTGATGATGGCGGGCACGTAGGTATAGACCACCTTGTCGTCGGCGACGCCCGCACCGGGTGCGTTGGCAATCGCGACATTGCCCTTCGCCCAGGCGCGCATCAGGCCCGGCACCCCCAGCACCGAATCACTGCGGAAGGATTCGGGGTCGAGGAAGTCGTCATCGATGCGCCGGTAGATCACGTCCACGCGCCGGAGGCCCGCGATGGTCTTCATGTAGACCACGTCGTCCGTGCCGACGAGCAGGTCCGAACCCTGCGCGAGTTGCGCGCCGGTCTGCTGCGCGAGATAGCTGTGCTCGAAGTACGCGGAATTGAAGATGCCCGGCGTCAGCAGCACGATCACCGGCCGGTCGTCCTCGCGCGGCGAGAGCGCGGCCAGCATGTCGTACAGCGCGGCGGTGTAGCCATCCACCGGCAGGATGCGGTTGGCCCCGAACACCTCCGGAAAGGCCGACTTCATCAGCATGCGGTTTTCCAGCATGTAGGAGACGCCGGAGGGAACCCTGAGGTTGTCCTCCAGCACGTACACCGTGCCGTCCCTGTCACGCACCAGGTCGGTGCCACAGATATTTGCCCACACCCCAAAACGGGGCGAGATGCCCCGGCACTGCCGGCGGTAGTTCTTCGAGCCGGCCAGCAGCTCGGCCGGGAACACCCCGTCCTTCACGATCTTCTGGGCGTTGTACAGGTCGTCGATGAACAGGTTCAGGGCCGTGAGGCGCTGGCGCAGGCCCGCGTCGATGCGCCGCCATTCACTTTCCGGCATGACGCGCGGGATGGGGTCGAAGGGCCAGGCCCGGTCGATGTTCTGGCCATCGTTATAGGTGGTGAAGGAGATGCCCATGGTGACGATGGCCGCATCGATGGCCTGCCGGCGCCGCCGCATTTCCCCCGCATCGAGCGTCGCCAGGTACTCGCACAGCGCGCGCGCCGCCGGCCGGGGCGCACCATCGTGGTCCACCAGCTCATCAAAGAGATCGTGGGGCTGGTAGTCTTCGCTGCCGAATCTCATATGAAGGCTTGAGGAGCAAGAAGCGTGCCTTGCCCTGATTTCCCTGCCGTAAAATGGTGCGCGCATGGCTGAGGGCGCCCCAACACTGCCGTTGCTGACGCTGCCGGTGCTCCAGAAACTGGCAGCGGCGCGCGATCGCGGCGAGGAGCGCCTGACCCTGTCGCTGGACCTGGGCCGCAGTACCGCCACGGTGGAGCTGACCCCCGCTGGCTGGGTGTGGCTGAAGACGCGCTACCCCTACCCCGAAGACCTGAAGGAACGCACGGTGTACGGCTGGAACGGCGCGGCGTTCGAGGCCATCACGCGCTTCGACGCGCGGCTGTACAAGCTCGTGCCCACCGAATGGGGCCCGCCCACCTTCGAGATCGACGGCATCAAGATGCTGCCGACGTTGAAGCTCTCACCCTTCGAGGATGCGCGCATCAAGGTGGCGCTGGTGGAGCCGCGCGGCCGGCGCGTGCTGGACTGCTGCGGCGGCCTCGGGTACTTCGCGCACTGGTGCCTGGTGGACCAGGCCGCATCGATCCTCTCCTTTGAAAAGAGCGAGGCGGTGCTGTGGCTGCGCACGGTGAACCCGTGGTCACCGCGCCGCGATGCGCGGCTCACGCTGCAGCATGCGGATGTCACGCAGGAAATCGGCAAGCTGCCGGCGCGGACCTTCGATGCCATCCTGCACGACCCGCCGCGCTTCGGCATCGCCGGCGAGCTGTACTCGCTGGACTTCTACCAGCAACTGGAACGGGTGCTCGCGACCAACGGCATCCTGTTCCACTACACCGGCTCACCCAACAAGAAGAGCCGCGGCCGCGACATGCAGAAGGAAGTGAAGCTGCGCCTGAAGAAGGCGGGCCTCGAGGCCGAGATCGTGGGCGACGGACTGGTGGCGCGCCGGGCTAGAAAAGCGCGGCATTGAGCAGGAAATGCAGCCAGATCGAGGCTGCATAGCCCAGCGCCACCGCCCAGATCCACTTCAGGTGCGACATGAAGGTGTAGATGCCGCGCGCCTGACCCATGAGCGCCACGCCGGCAGCGGACCCGATGGACAGCAGCGAGCCGCCAACACCCGCGGTGAGCGTGACCAGAAGCCACTGGCCATGGGCCATTTCAGGGTTCATCTGCAGCACGGCGAACATGATGGGAATGTTGTCGATGACGGCCGAGGCCAGACCCACGCCGATGTTGGTCACCGAAGGCCCGAGTGCGGCGTAGGAATGGTTCGACAGCAGCGAGAGATAGCCCAGCGCGCCCAGGCCACCCACGCACAGCACCACGCCGTAGAAGAACAGCAGCGTGTCCCACTCGATGCGCTTGGTGCTGATGAACACGTTGAATGGCTTG
>CAYWDZ010000217.1:0-4770 GCA_964456255.1 uncultured Steroidobacteraceae bacterium
CGGTGGCTGCGATGGCGTATGGCACCACCACCGTTCCCAAGGTCGACAAGATCTTCGGGCCGGGCACTGCATTGACCACCGTGGCCAAACAGATTGTGGCCGGTGATCCCCAGGGCGCCGCCTGTGACCTGCCCGCCGGCCCTTCCGAAGTGCTGATCATCGCCGACGACAGCGCCAGCCCCGCCTTCGTGGCCGCTGATCTGCTGGCCCAGGCCGAGCATGACGTGCGCGCGCAGTCAGTGCTTGTGACGGATTCGATGTCGCTCGCCAGGAGAGTCTCCGAAGAGTTCCAGCAGCAACTGCGCACACTTTCGCGACAGGGCATCCTGGAGCAGTCTTCGGCCAACTGTCGCATCATCCTGGTGGCAGACCTGGGCGTGGCGCTGGAAGTCTCCAATGAGTACGCGCCAGAGCACCTGATCGTGCAGACCCGCGAACCGCGTGCGCTGCTGGATGGCGTGGCCAACGCCGGCTCCGTCTTCCTCGGCGCATGGTCGCCCGAATCCATGGGCGACTACTGCTCCGGAACCAACCATGTACTGCCCACTTACGGCTACGCGCGGGCCTACAGCGGCCTGTCCCTGGTGGACTTCCAGAAACGGGTCACGGTGCAGGAGCTGACCAGCGACGGGATCCGCACGCTCGGCCCGGTAGCCGAGACACTGGCCGGCATGGAAGGTCTGGACGCACACGCGCGGGCGGTGACCATTCGCCTCGAGGCGCTGCAGGGCGAATCGTGAACAGGGATGGCGCGAACTGGGTGGTGGCGCGTGCGCGCGCCGAAATCCGTGCGCTGACTCCATACAGTCATGCCGCATGGGAACCATCCCTCGAACGCATGCACGCCAATGAATTGCCATGGCGCGTGACGGGCGATGCGTCGGCCGCGGGGCTCAACCGCTATCCCGAACCGCAGCCACCGCAACTGGTGCAGGGCCTGGCGCGTCTGTACGGCGTGCGCGCCGAACAGTTGCTGGTCGGGCGTGGCAGCGACGAGGCCATCGACCTCTTGATGCGCGTGTTCTGCCGCGCCGGTGTGGACAACATCATTCACTGCCCGCCGACCTTCGGCATGTACGCCGTCGCGGCGCGCATCCAGGGAGCCGAGGTGCGCGCGGTGCCGCTGCGCGCAGATGCGGGCTTTGCGCTGGATGAGGCCGCGGTGCTGGCCGCCGCAGACGACAACACCAAGCTCGTGTTCGTCTGTTCGCCCAACAATCCGACCGCCAATGCCCTTGCTCCGGAGCAGCTGCTGCGGCTGGCACGCTCGCTTGCGCCACGCGCCATGCTTGTGGTGGATGAGGCCTACATCGATTTCGCCGCCGTGCAGAGTCTGTGCTCGCGACTGGACGACACGCCCAATCTGGCTGTTCTGAAGACACTGTCCAAGGCGCACGGCCTCGCGGGTGCGCGCGTTGGGGCCCTGCTTGCCGCGCCCGAGGTCATTGCGCTGGCCCGCAAGGTCATTCCGCCCTACGCCATCACCGAGCTGACCGTCGAAGCGGTGATTCCGTTGTTGCAGCCCGAAGCCATCGCGGCCATGCGCGTGAATGTTGCCGAGATCCTGGCCGAGCGCGCGCGGCTTGCCGCAGGGCTGTCCCGCTGCGCGTTGATCACCAGGGTCTGGCCCAGTGACAGCAACTTCCTGCTGGTGGATTGCACTGATCCCGACGAGGTGCTGGCGCGTGTGCGCAATGCCCGCCTGATCATCCGCGATGTGCGCCAGCCTGCCCTGCCCCGTTCGCTGCGCATTTCAGTGGGTACCCCGGCGCAGAACGAGCGCCTGCTGGAGAGCCTTGCATGAGCACTACACCGCAGAAATACCTCTTTGTCGATCGCGATGGCACGCTCGTCGAGGAGCCCGCGGATGAACAGGTCGACAGCCTGGAGAAGATTCGCTGGATGCCCGGCGTGTTCGGAGCCCTGCATCAGCTGACCGCGGCCGGATTCCAGCTGGTCATGGTCACCAACCAGGATGGCCTCGGTACGCCCAGCTTCCCGCGCCCGCGCTTCGAACTGACGCAGAAGTTCATTCTGGACACGCTGGCCTCGCAGGGCATCACCTTCGCGGGCATCTGCATCTGCCCGCACAAGCCGGCGGACAACTGCGACTGCCGCAAACCCAGCGTGGGTATCCTGCGCGAGTTTCTGGCCAGCCATCGCGTCGACCTTGCAGCCAGCGCCGTAATCGGCGACCGGCAAACCGACATGGACCTGGCCGCCAACCTCGGGGTACGGGCACTGCGCATTCGCCTCGACGGGTCTGCGCAGGAGACCTGGCAGGGCATTGCGCGCGAGCTGCTGGCACGCCGCGCCACCGTGGAGCGGCGCACGAAGGAAACCGACATCCGTGTGCAGGTCGATCTGGACGCCGAACTGCCCATCCATGTTGCAACGGGCATCGGCTTCTTCGACCACATGCTGGAACAGCTGGCCAAACACGGTGGCTTCTCGCTGCAGCTGACCTGCAGGGGTGATCTGCACATCGACGAACACCACACGGTGGAGGACTGCTCGCTGGCACTGGGTGAAGCGCTGCGCAAGGCGCTGGGCAACAAACACGGCATCGCGCGCTACGGTTTCCTGCTGCCCATGGACGAGGCGCGCGTGCAGGTGGCCATCGACCTTTCCGGCCGGCCCTACGCGGTGTGGGAAGGCAGCTTCGGTCGCAATGAAGTGGGTGGCCTGCCCACGGAACTGGTGCCGCACTTCTTTCGCTCGCTGGCTGAGTCGCTGGGCGCAGCCATTCACGTCAGCGTGACCGGCGACAACACCCACCACATGGTGGAGGCCTGCTTCAAGGGCGTGGGCCGTGCACTGCGCATGGCCCTGCGCCGCGAAGGCACCGAGCTGCCTTCCACCAAGGGAGTGCTGTGAGCAGACGCGATGTCGTGGTCATCGACAGTGGTGGTGCGAATCTGGCATCGCTGTTGTTTGCCCTGGACCGACTCGGCGCAAGGGCCGAAGTCAGCACCGACGCGAATCGCATCCGCGCGGCTTCGCATGTGCTGCTGCCGGGTGTGGGCGCAGCCCACGACGCCATGGACCGGCTGCGCAGCAAGGGCCTCGATCAGGTAATCCCTGCGCTGGCGCAGCCACTGCTGGGCATCTGTCTTGGCATGCAGCTGCTGTTCGAGAGTTCCGAGGAAGCCGCAGGCGGATCCAGCGCGACCACCACGCTGGGCGTGGTGCCGGGCCGGGTCACGCGCCTGCCTGCCACACCGGACCTGCCGGTGCCGCACATGGGCTGGAACCAGGTCCTGCCCCTGCGGGCCGACCCCCTGTTCGACGGCATCAACACCGGTGACTACGTCTACTTCGTGCACAGCTATGCCGCGCCGGTGGGCGCCGCCACGCTGGCTACGTGCGAGTACGGTTCAACGTTTGCCGCAGCCGTGAAGCACCGCAATTTTCGTGGCGTGCAGTTTCACCCGGAGCGCTCCGCCGCAGTCGGTTCGCGCCTGCTCGCGAACTTCATCGCGCTGGATACTTCTGCATGCTGATCATTCCCTCCATTGATCTGCGGGGCGGACAGTGCGTGCGCCTGCTCAAGGGCGAGTTCGCGGCCGAGACGCGCTACCCGATCGACCCGCGCGAGCTGCTGGAGAAATATGCCGACGCGGGAGTTCGCTGGCTGCACCTGGTGGATCTGGATGGAGCCCGCGACGGCACCCCGGGCAATCGGGAGCTCATCCGGCAGATGGCCGGCCAAACCCGCATCCGCATCCAGCTCGGCGGCGGACTGCGCAGCCGCGCACTGGTCCAGGAAGCCTTTGGCAATGGCGTGAGTCGTGCGGTGATCGGCAGTGCGGCGGTCGAACAGCCGGAGCTGCTGCGCGAACTGCTGGATGCCCATGGGCCGGAGCGCATCTGCCTGGCCGTGGATGTCCGTGTCGATGAGGGTGGCGTACCGCGCGTGCGAACCCGCGGCTGGGTACAGGAACACCAGCTGTCGCTGTGGGAACTGCTCGAGTCCTGCGCGGATACGACGCTCAAGCATGTGCTGTGCACCGATATCGAGCGGGATGGCGCGCTGGCAGGGCCCGGGTATGCGCTGTACGAACAGGCACAGCAACGCTTCCCGCACATCGCCTGGCAGGCTTCCGGCGGCATCCGCTGCGCGGATGACCTGGCCCGCCTGGCGCAAATGGGACTGGCCGCAGCCATCAGCGGCAAGGCGCTGCTGGAAGGCCGCATTCAACTGGAGGAGTTGCAGCCATACTTGCCCGTCGCCTGATTCCCTGCCTGGACGTCCGTGACGGCCAGGTGGTCAAGGGTGTGCGCTTTCGCGATCACCGCGTGGTCGGCGAGATTCTGGAGCTTGCGCGGCGCTATCGTGACGAAGGGGCCGACGAACTGGTGTTCTATGACATCACCGCAAGCCCGCAGGGGCGTTCGGTGGATCGATCCTGGATCGGTCGCGTCGCAGAAGTCCTCGACATTCCTTTTTGCGTGGCCGGTGGCATCCGCACGGTGGCCGATGCCGAAGCCGTGCTCAATGCCGGTGCGGAGAAGATCTCCGTGAACTCCCCTGCCCTGGCCGATCCCGACCTGATTGATCGGCTGGCGGCGCGCTTCGGCTCGCAATGCGTGGTCGTCGGCATCGACAGCCAGACGACGCCCGAAGGCTTTCGCGTGTACCAGTTCACCGGTGACCCGGATCGCAGCCGTGACTCGGGCCGTGACACCCTCGCCTGGGTGCGGGAGGCGCAAGCCCGCGGCGCCGGCGAGATCGTGCTCAACTGCATGGCCAGCGATGGCGTGAAGCGC
>CAYWDZ010000218.1:0-4745 GCA_964456255.1 uncultured Steroidobacteraceae bacterium
CCTGGTGCGGGAGGTGCAGCTGCTCGTCGGCCACCTTCAGCGAGGTGGGCAGCGTGGCCGAACTGGAGGCCGTGGAGAACGCCGTGAGCATGGCGCCCTGGATGCCGCGGAAGAATGCAATCGGGCTGCGGCCACCGATGAACTTCACCGCCAGCCCGAACACGAGGAACTGGTGGATGGCGAGCGCCGCGATGACCAGCAACGTGTAGCGGCCGAGCTGCAGCAGCACCTCGTAGCCCAGCTGCGCGGTGAGCGTGAACAGCAGCGCCGCCACGCCGATGGGCGCCAGCGCGATGATCATGCCGATCAGCCGCATGCTCACGTCGTAGAGGCCTTCCATCATGCTCTCGAAGCGGCGCGCCGCATCCGTGCGGGTCAGTGCGAGCCCGACACCGAGCAGCAATGCGAAGAACATCACTGCCAGGATGTCGCCGTTCGCGGCGGCCTTGACCGGATTGTCCGGAATGATGGCCAGCAACAGCGCCCAGCCGGTCTGCGGCGCGCTGCCGCCGCTCACTGCGCTGGCGCGCTCCGCGGCGCCGCTCATCAATGCCGTGCGCGTGGCTTCCGGCACGCCGGCGCCGGGCTGCAGCCAGTTGACCAGCAACAGGCCCAGCAGCACGGCGATCGAGGAGAACAGCAGCGTATAGCCCAGTGTCCTGAAACCCACGCGGCCCAGATGGCGCACGTCGCCGAGGCCCGCAACGCCCGCCACCAGGCCAGAGAACACCAGCGGCACCACCAGCATGAACAACAGGCGGATGAAGATCTGCCCCACGGGCTGGCTGCCGTACTGGATGACCGCGGCAAGGCCCGCGCTATCCGCCCACAGCCAGTGCGCCAGCGCGCCGGCGATGACTCCGGCCACGGCGCCGAACAGCAGCCGCCGGCCGAGCCGTTGCGAGGAACCGGAGACGGAATCGTTCATCCGGTTACCGGTAATGCATCATGCCGCTGAGCGCGTACACGAGGTCGGCGAACCATTGCGAGTGCGTCACGGGAAAGTGCAGCGCCTGCTGCACCAGGATCCACCCGACGCCGAACATCGTGTAGCCGCTGATGCGCTGCGCGCTGCGCCACTCCTGCACCAGGATGGCAATGGCCATCGCATCGAGCGTGAGATACATCGGCAGGATCGGAAACGCCGTGAGACCCAGCGGCACCATGTAGAAGCGGTGGATGCCCGGCGGCAGGATAGGCAGCATGGCCAGCAGGATCATGCGCTTGTGGATTTCGGGCCGGCGCGTGTTGCGCATGGCCATGGTGAACATGGTGCCGAAGCCGGTCACCGCCATGATGCCCAGGTACACGCCGTTGTACAGGTTCGGGGTCGGATGTTCGCGGCTGTGCGCCGCGCCCAGCATCTGCGTGATGAAACCCATGAACATGATGGCCGTGGCCAGCGCGATGCCGAAGGTGCCCAGGCTCCGGTGCAGGCTCATGTTGCGAAAGCCGATGAGCATGGGCTGCGCCACCAGCAGGAGGATCCAGCTGAAGAACACGATGCCGTGCAGGTGCACCACCGGTGGCGCGGGCCGCAGGGTGCCGGTGGCCAGCGGGAAAAGGTAGGTCATGCCGAAGCCGCCGAACACGAACACGGCCATCACCACGGTCATCCAGAAGAAGAAGGAGGGCCGGAAAGTGCGGGCAGCTGCCGGAGTTGCGCCCACTGCGGTGGAAGGTATGGCCATGAACGTGATTCCTTCTTCTTATCGGTAGATCTTCAGGTTGAAGTATGCCGCCTCGATGTTGGCCTCGCGCAGCTCCTTGTAATAGCGCCAGTCCTTGTAGGGTTCGAGCATTATGCTCTGCTTCATCTGGGCCAGGCTCATGCCTTTCTGCATGGCGGCCTCGACTTCGTGCTTGAGGTACTCCATGAACTCGCGCCCTTCGGTGATGTCCCGCTTCGTGAATGGCACGCTGCCGTGGCCGCCCACCGCGATGTCGAAGTCCAGCGCTTCGAGCGTACGGTACGACTTGATCCACTCGTCCATGGGGTGGTAATCGAAGGGACCGCAGGCGCTGGGCAGCGAGCGCATGGAATCGCGCACCAGCGCGTCGGCCGGGAAATCCACCGTGAACAGCACGCGTTCGTCGGTGAACAGCACGGCCGTGCCGTCATTCGCGTGGTTCTTGCCGGGGAACACCAGCTGGATGGTCTTGCCGCCGAAGCGCAGCGTCATGCGATCCGCATACACGATGTCGGGCTTCGGCGTGTCCGCGTAGAACTCCACCGGCGAGGCGCGGCCGTCGCCGTCCTTGTCCTTCACCGTGACCGACGCGGCATTCATGCCGCAGAAGCCCGGATGCTCCTTCGCCGGATCCACGAACTCCTCGACGTTGATGTGGCCATCGTTGTTGCGGTCGGTCATGTCGCCCGGCAGCTGTGGATAGCGGCCGTCCATGTTGCGCAGGAAGCCTTCCTGCGCGATGAACGTGGCGGTATCGGCAAACACGGTGCCGCCCTCGCTGTGATCCCAGTGGCTGTGGCTGTAGATCACGTACCGGACCTGCTTGCCGGGGAACTTCTTCGCCAGCTCACTCTTCAGCCAGGTGGAGAACGGCACGCTGATGGTGTCGACCAGCAGCAGGCCATCGGGTGTGTCGAGGATGGCCACGTACCAGCCGCCATTGCTGGCGCGGTACACATCGCCCTTGACCTGGGTGATGGCACGCGCCGGGGCGCGTGGCGGGCCCGGCGGCGCGTCGGCGGCGAGGACTGCCTGTGTGAGCATTGCCCACAACGCGATGCCGAGAGCCTGCTTCACCATGCGCGGTTCACCTCGAGCTGCAATGCGACCATCCTGCCCTCCTCGAGCCCCTCGGCCTTGCGCACCTGCGCCTTCACCGGCAGCAGGTAGGTCTTGTGTGTGGCCGACGGAAAGATCGACGTGGTCCAGGTCGACCCGCCGATCGTCGCCTGCACCTTCAGCGCGCCCCAGCCGCGGCGCACCGGCCCCGCATCCACCAGCTTGATTTCATCGCCCAGCTTGCGCGGCAGGGACAGGAAGTACCAGCTCGCCTTCTCACCCGGCCAGCGCCACAGCTTTGCGCGCGTGCGATAGCTGGACCGCATTGCCTGGAAACCCCCTGAAGGCCGACTTGATCTGCGGTGGATTATTGCGCGGTGGGCATTGCAGGCGTCAACGCCGGATTGTGGCCTCGTGCCGCGGATTCTCTCCGGCCGCGATGTACCATTGGCCCCGGAGCCCTTCGCTTGTTCTGTTGACAGGATCTGATTTGCACCACTCCGTTCTTCGCAACGCGCTGCGCACACTGCCGCTGGTCCTGATGCTGCTTGCCGGGTGCGCATCCACGAGCAGTCCGCTGGAAGAGGGGGAGCCTGATCTGGTTGTGCAGGACGAGGAGCCTGGAGCCGGGCCTGAAGCCGACGCCGAGCCTGCAACTGACGAGCCTGCAAGTGACGAGCCGGCCAGCGACGAGCCCGCGGAGGAAGTGACCGAAGCGGAACCCGAAGTGCCGTTTTCGATTGCCGCATTCGAGCAACCCGAAGCGCCGAGCCTGCATGAACTGGCCGAAGTGCTGGTCACGATTCCGGCCCGGCACGAGGAAATCCACGATCTCGTGGCCGAGGCGCAATCCCTGCTGCAGGACGTGGACCTGCAATACGTGTTCACGGGCAAGGGCAAGAAGGAGACACTGCGCGGCCGCCCGGTCGCCTTTGCGCTGTGGAGCGAAGCGGAAGCGAAGTGGATCATTGCGCACATCGAGATTCCGCGTCCGCCGATCAAGTGGAAGCCCGGCGGCAAGCCCATGAAGTTCACGGTGATCACGCCCGGCATCGAGGCCCGGCACGTGAAGGGCACTGGCGCCGAACGGCTCATGTTCTCGTTTTCGAAGGACGGCGAGCCCCTGAAGGTTTACGGGCGCAAGTTCCCGGTGTTCGACGACAAGCTGCTGAAGAAGAAGCAGTGGCGGGCGGTGGCCCAGACCGCGCGGCCCATCGTGTACCTGCCGTACACCGACGATACCTTCGACCCGGAGTTCGTCGCGGGCGGCCGGGACTACCTGCTCGACACCGCGCGCCAGGCCATCGCGGAGCTGCGCAGCACGTTTGCGCCGTCGCGTGCGTATCCGGACGAGCTGCTCGCGGACCTGGTCCCCCCCGAGGTGATCACCACGCTGGCGGTCATCGAGCAGACCGACGACGCCGAGTTCGTGCAGAACGGGGCGGAGGCCTACAACGCGGTGCTGAGCCAGTACGGGCTCAAGCGCAACGAGGCCTACCGCTACAGTGTTTCCCGCGCTTCGGCCATCGGGCCCATGCAGTTCACCAACCGCAGGGGCAATGGCACCTACGCGCTGGTGGTGCGGCGCTGCCCGGCGGCGCAGCTGGACCCGAACTTCGAACGCGGCGCCACCAATCTGCTCAACGCGATGAAGGCGGCCATCTGCCTGTTCGACATCGAGCTGGCACAGATGACCGCGGATATCCGCAAGGCCTATGCCGACAATCGCAAGGTGCTCGGCATCTTTCCGGTCGCGGCCTACAACGGCGGACCGAAGAACGTGAAGAAGCTCGCTGCGGTGGTGAAGAAGGCCGGCGTGAAGCTGGACCAGCTGCGCCCGGCGGGCGAGCTGGAGGAGGGCAGCAAGGTGAAGTGCCCCTGCCTGTGGAAGGAAAAGGACGAGGACATCATTCCCGTGGCGCTGCCGCGCTACAACAACGAGAACCGCTGGTACATCGAGAAATACCAGCGGATCCTGGGCGTGTTCGAGTAACG
>CAYWDZ010000219.1:0-4698 GCA_964456255.1 uncultured Steroidobacteraceae bacterium
TCATAACCCGAAGGTCGCAGGTTCAAATCCTGCCCCCGCTACCAACTTCAATTCGTTGAACATTGCCTCCGATCTCATCGCAGCGGAGATGGTTCCATGTCAGCAATCGAGTCGAATGCCGATACGCAAGCAGGCCATGGCCTGTCCAGGACTGCGATCTGGGTGGCCGCTGCGCGCGCGATCGGCGCCCGCGAACCGGATGAAGCCATACGCAATCCCGACAATCTCGCCGCACAGTTGCTGGGCGATCCGGCCGGGCTGAATCTGGACCATCCTGTTGTGACCGGGCTCGGCCAGCCCTACGAGACCGCGATGCAGGACATCGAGGTTGCCAGCACGGTGCGGGCCATGACCGAGCGCACGCGGTTCATCGATGCGGCGCTGGCGCGCGCCATTGCCAGCGGCGTGACGCAGGTGCTGATTCTGGGTGCGGGCTTTGACTCCCGTGCCTATCGGCTCAGGGAATTGCTGGCGGGTGCCCGCATCTTCGAAGTGGACCGGCCGGCAACGTCGGCTTTCAAGCGGCGTCGAGTGGATGCCGCGCTGGGTGGGCCGCCGGCAAACCTGACCTATGTGCCGTGGGATGTGGAACACGAGGGCCTTTCTGCCGCTCTCGCGCGCCATGGTTACGACACTGCGCAGCCGACCTTCGTGATCATGGAAGGCCTCACCATGTATGTGCCTGAGGAGGCGCTGCGTGCCACGTTCCAGTACGTTGCGGGCCACGCGCCGGGCACGAGCATCGTGTTCGACATGGCCACCGATGCGATGGTGGTGGGGTTCAGGAACATTGATTTGCAGAAAGTCCCGGCTGCCGTGCGCCCGGCGCTCGAGCGCATGATGAATTTGTTCAAGGATGAACCCTGGGTGTTCGGCATCCCGCCGGATGGCGAGCAGGCATTTCTCGCCGGAGTCGGCCTGGAACTGGGCGAATTGCTGACCGTTGGCGGGGAGGAATCGGTCCGGCGGTACCTGACCCGCAGCGACGGGAGCACGATGGGCTCGGAGACCCACGAACGGGCGGCGGCGATGCGCCGGGCGGCAATGGAGAAGGCCACGCCTGCGCTCACGCCGGAGCAGCGCACGAAGATGCTGGAGAGTGTCCGCCAGCAGGAGCGGCAGAATGCGTACCGGATTGCCGAGGCCTTCGTGCGGCCCTCGGCGGTGCCAGGCGAGCCGATCCCGAAACAGGGAGCATGAATGCAGCGCTTCTTTCGATGGCCCCTCGTGGCAGTGTTGCTCCTGCCCGGTGCGGCGGGCATGCCGATGTCATCCGGAGCTGAAACTCCCGCGCGCATCCGGGTGATGCTGCTGGATGGCGAGAGCGCGGGCTCCTATCACAAGTGGCAGCTGACCACGCCCGTACTGCTGCGGGAGCTGGAAGAGACCGGCTTGTTCCAGGTGGACGTGGTGACTGCACCGCCATCCGGCGCTGACTATTCCGCCTTCCATCCACGCTGGGGCGACTATCAGGCCGTGGTCTTCAACTACGACGCGCCGGACGAGCGCTGGCCGGCGCAATTGAAGAGTTCCTTCGAGTCCTACATGGCCGGAGGTGGCGGGCTGGTGGTTGTGCACGCGGCCGACAACGCCTTTCCACGCTGGCAGGCGTGGAACGAGATGACCGGCCTCGGCGGGTGGCGTGGTCGCACCGGCAGCCACGGCAGGCGGATTCCGTTCGCCATCACCCGCCGCGTGGAGCATCCGATCACCGCAGGCTTGCCGCCGTTGTGGATGCACCAGGCCGATGAACTCTATGCGCACCTGCAGGGTCCGGCCCGCAACATGACCGTGCTGGCCACGGCGTATTCGGACCCGGCCAACAATGGCAGCGGCCGCGACGAGCCGATGCTGATGGTGCTGGACTACGGCAGCGGCCGGGTGTTCCACACGACGCTGGGACACGATGTGGCGGCCCTGAGTTCGGTGGATTTCGTGGTGACCTTCCAGCGCGGCACCGAGTGGGCCGCCACAGGCAAGGTCACGCAGCCGGTGCCGCGCGATTTCCCTTCGGCAAGCACCGTCAGCTACCGCGCCGACCTCGCGGCCATGGACCCGGAGGCGTGGAACAAGGGCCTGAATCCGCTCGACCGCTAGTCGAGCTTCACCATCACATGGCGCACGACGCTGTAGTCCTCCAGCGCGTAGGCTGACAGATCCTTGCCGTAGCCCGAGCGCTTCATGCCACCGTGCGGCATCTCGGAGACCAGCATGAAGTGCGTGTTGACCCAGGTGCAGCCGTATTGGAGTCGCGCAGCCACCTTCATCGCGCGACCGACGTCTTTCGTCCACACGGATGAAGCCAGCCCGTAGTCCGAGTCATTGGCCCAGCCGATGGCTTCATCGGCATCCTTGAAGCGCGTGACGGAAACCACCGGCCCGAATACCTCGCGGCGCACGATCTCGTCATTCTGCGTCGCGCCGGCGACCACCGTGGGCTGGTAGAAGAAGCCGCCGCCAGTGCCGCTCTTGCCACCGGTCGTGATCTCGATGTGCTTCTGGCGCGAAGCGCGCTCCACGAATCCGGCCACACGCTTGCGTTGCGCGGCGCTGATCAGCGGGCCCATCTCGACGCCGGCCTCCTGCTGCGTGCCCACCTTGATGGAGCCCGCGGCGCTGGAAAGATCGGCCACCAGCTTCTCGTATATCTTTGACCCCGCATAAATGCGGCAGGCCGCGGTGCAGTCCTGACCGGCGTTGTAGAAGCCGAAAGTACGTACACCGCCGACCACCGATTCAAGATCCGCGTCATCGAACACGATGACCGGCGCCTTGCCGCCGAGTTCCAGGTGCGTGCGGCGCGTGCCCTTGGCCGCGGCGGCCAGTATCTTTTCGCCGGTGGAAACGTCTCCCGTGAGCGAGATCATCGCCACTCGCGGGTCGGAGACCAGCGGTGCGCCGACGGTTTCGCCACGACCGGTGATGATGTTCACCACCCCCGGCGGAAACAGTTCAGCCAGCACAGGCGCCAGGTACAGCGCGGTCAGTGGCGTCTGTTCCGAGGGCTTGAGCACAGCAGAATTGCCGGCGGCCAGCGCCGGTCCCAGCTTCCAGGCAGCCATCATCAGCGGGTAATTCCACGGCGCGATGGATGCAACCACGCCCACCGGGTCGCGGCGGATCATGCTGGTGAAGCCGGCGAGGTACTCGCCGGTGGCCGAGCCGTGCATAGTGCGCGCGGCGCCGGCGAAGAAGCGGAATACATCGGCGATGGCCGGGATCTCGTCGTTCAACGCGGCGGCCAGCGGCTTGCCGGTGTTCTGCGATTCCAGCGTGGCGATGGCCTGGGCATCGGACTCGATGCGGTCCGCCAGCTTCAGCAGCAGCGCGGCGCGATCCCTGGGTGGCGTAGCTGACCAGCCGTCGAACGCGCTGGCCGCTGCGCCCACTGCGGCCCTGATCTGCGCGGCCGACGCCTCGTTCACGGTGGTCAGCGTCTTGCCGCTGGCCGGGTCCAGGACCTTCAGTGGTGCGCCCTTGCCCTCTACCAGCCTGCCGTTGATGAGCAGCTTCGTCTGCATGGTGTTCTCCAGTTCGAAAACTTCAGTGGGATTCTTCCGCCGGACGCGTCAGGCGATAGGCGAACAGTATGGGTACGAGCGTGACCGCGATGACGATCACCGCCACGACATTGGTGAGTGGCCGCTCGCGCGGGCGGAACAGCTGGTTGAAGATCCAGATAGGGAGCGTCTGGTCGTGGCCTGCGGTGAACAGCGTGACGATGATTTCATCGAAGGAAAGCGCGAAGGCCAGCATGCCGCCGGCCAGCAGCGCAGTGGCCATGTGGGGCAGCACGATCAGCCGGAACGTGGTGAATGCGTTGGCGCCCAGGTCCATCGAAGCCTCGACGAGATTGCCCGGCAGGCGCCTGAGGCGCGCCACCACGTTGTTGTAGACGATCACCAGGCAGAAGGTCGCGTGGCCGGCAACGATCGTCCAGTACGAGGGCGACAGCCCGGCGGTGCGGATGGCGGTCAGCAATGCAATGCCGGTGACGATGCCGGGCAGGGCGATCGGCAGGATGAACAGCAGCGTGAGGCCGTCGCGACCGCGGAAGCGGCTGTTCGCGAGCGCCATGGCGGCCAGCGTACCCAGCAGCAAGGCCATCAGCGTGGCGAAGCACGCGACGCGGATCGACAGCCACAGCGCATTCCAGATATCGCTGCGCTGGAATGCCACCTCGAACCAGTGCAGCGTCAGACCCGGCGGCGGGAACTGGTAGGTGCGATCCTCGGTGGTGAAGGCATACAGGATGGTGATCAGCACCGGGATGTGCAGGAAGGCCAGTACCAGCCAGGCTCCGGCGGTGCCGAGGCGCGAGCCGCGTGCATCAGAGCGCATCGAAGGCTCCTGCGCGTCGTGCCAGGGTCAGGTAGATGGCAATCAGCACGATGGGCACCACCGAGAAGGCCGCAGCCAGCGGCAGGTTTCCTGCGACGCCCTGCGACTGGTACACCATCATGCCGATGAAGTAGCCGGGTGCGCCGACCACGCTGGGGATGATGTAGTCGCCCAGTGTCAGCGAGAACGTGAAGATGGATCCCGCGGCGATGCCCGGCAGCGCCAGTGGCAGAACGACGTTGCGCAATGTCTGACCCGGGCGCGCACCCAGGTCCGCCGAGGCCGACAGCAGCGAGGACGGCACGCGCTCCAGCGCCGCGGCCACCGGCAGGATCATGTAGGGCAGCCACATGTAGA
>CAYWDZ010000220.1:0-4684 GCA_964456255.1 uncultured Steroidobacteraceae bacterium
CGTGGAAGTGTGCCCGGTGGACTGCTTCTACGAAGGCCCGAACTTCCTGGTGATCGACCCGGATGAATGCATCGACTGCACGCTGTGCGAGCCGGAGTGCCCGGCCGAGGCGATCTTCTCCGAGGACGAGGTTCCCGAAGGCCAGCAGGATTTTCTCAAGATCAATGCCGAGCTGGCCAAGAGCTGGCCGGTGATCACCGAGAAGAAACCCGGACCGGCCGACGGCAAGGAGTGGGACGGCAAGCCAGGCAAGAGGGAACTGCTGGAACGCTAGTTCGACTGCGCGGCGGCCGCGAGGCTGCTGTTGATGTGGGCCAGCAGGTCCTTCGGCCCCAGGTAGCCCGGCACCAGCTCGCCGTTCTCCAGCACGATGCCCGGCGTGCCCGTCACGCCCATCTGGTGCCCCAGTTCATAGTCGCGCGCCACTGGCGCATCCGGACACGGCTTCATCTCGATCTTCTCGTCATTCTTGGCGCGCGTCAGCGCCTGCTTGCGATCCCTGGCGCACCACACCGCCTCGGCCTTGTACCAGGACTCGGTGTCGGGCCCGGTGCGCGGGAAAAACAGGTAGCGCACGCGGATGCCCAGCTTGTTGTAGTCGGCAATCTGCGAGTGCAGCTTGCGGCACCACGGGCAATCCACATCGGTGAACACCGTGATGGTGTGGCTGGCGCTGGCCGGACCGAAGATCAGCATCTCGGATTCCGGAATCGCCGCGAGCTTTTCCAGGCGCAGCTGCTGGCGACGCGACTCCGAAAGATTGGGGAAATCACCGCGCGTGGTGATCTGGTAGAGATCACCGGCAAACACGTATTTGGCGTCAGCGGTGATGTAGGACACATCCGCCTCGTGCACCAGCTCGAAGATGCCCGGAACCGGAGTGGCGCGCAGATCCTCGGGTTTGGCGCCCGGGATCCTGGCAGCCAGCGCGATTCGCGGGTCGCCTTCCGGTACCGGCGCGGGTGCGGCAGCGGCAGCCGCCGAAGTGGTTGTGCTTTCGGCAGCCGCACCAACGCTGTCACCACAGGCCATCAACGGCAGCAGGCTGGCGCACAACAGGAAGAAGCGGGTTTTCATGGGCGCGAGTCTAGCACTTCTCTCGCGCATGCCCCCGCCGGGGCATGCCGCTCAGCCGCGCGGATGATGCTGCGAGTGCAGATCCTTCATGCGCTCGCGGGCCACGTGGGTGTAGATCTGCGTGGTCGACAGGTCGCTGTGCCCCAGCAGCATCTGCACCACCCTGAGGTCGGCGCCATGATTCAGCAGATGAGTTGCGAACGCATGCCGCAAGGTATGCGGCGAGAGTTCCTTGTTGATGTTCGACTTGCGCGCATAGCGCTTGATGATGTGCCAGAAGGCCTGGCGCGTCATGTGCTCGCCGCGGCGGGTCGGGAAGAGATGATCCGTGGTGCGATCCAACAGGATCTCGCCGCGCCCGGTGCCGATGAACTCGCGCAGCCAGCGCACGGCTTCCTCGCCCAGCGGGATGAGCCGCTCGCGATCGCCCTTGCCCGTCACGCGGAGCACGCCCTGGTTCAGGTTCAGCTGCGAATACTTCAGGGTCACCAGCTCCGAGACGCGCAGGCCGGTTGCATACAGCACCTCGAGCATGGTGCGGTCACGGGCACCCAGCGGGTCGGAAACCACCGGCGCATTCAGCAGCGACTCGACTTCTTCCTCAGTGAGGGACTTCGGCAGCGAACGGCCGATCTTCGGCATCGCGATCTGTGCGGTGGGATCCTCGCGCAGCGAACCTTCGCGCACGAGGTTGCGGAAAAAGCGACGGAACGACGAAAGCTGTCGTGCCGTCGAACGCGGCCGTGCACCGGATTCGACTCGCCAGGCGATGAATCCGAGCAGGTCGGCGCGTGTAGCCTTGGTAATCGGTGTGCCGCGGGCAGCCAGCCAGCGCGACAAGGCCATCAGATCCGCCCGGTAGGCTGCCAGCGTGTTCGACGACAGACCGCGCTCCATCCATGCGCCGTCGAGGAAACGGGTCACGGCCGGGTCAACACTCTCTGCAGCGGAGCGGGCCACTGCTGCGTTGCTGGCAGACTTGATCACTTTGACTTTCCGGGTGGGGCTCATGACGTGTTCTGGGAAAGCAGTATCGCCAGCCAGTTGCGGGTACTGCGTGATGCCCTTCACAGCTGGGACCAAGCGTTAACATAAAGAGAAACGGGTCACACAATACCCCCACACGCTCCACTGCACTTCCTTCCGGTGAAACACACGACCCTGCAGCGCTGGCTGCTTTTGCCTTTTGCCTTGTGGGCCTGCGCGGTATTTCTGCTGCTGGGCCTCATGGTGCTGATATTGATCCTGCCGGTGCCCTGGCAGTCACTGCGGCGCCGCATGGTGCGCAGCGCGGCGCGCGCGGCGCTGCTGGCCTGCGCAATGCCGTGGACGGTGCGCGGCGCAGCACATCTGCCCGGCAGCGCCTGCGTGGTGGTCGCCAACCATGCCAGCTACATCGACGGCATTGCGCTGTACGCGGCGCTGCCTCCGCGATTCGGCTTCGTGATCAAGCGCGAGATGAGCCGCGTGCCACTGGCAGACCTGCTGCTCAGGCGCATCGGCTCGCACTACGTGGATCGAGGCGGCCGGCACAAGGGCGCGCGCGATACCAGGAAACTGCTGAAACGCGCGCACGGTGGCGACGCACTGGCCTTTTTTCCGGAAGGCACTTTCGAGCACCAGCCTGGCCTCGCGGCCTTTCGCAGCGGCGCCTTCCTGATAGCCGCCCGGGCGCGGCTGCCGATCGTCCCGGTGGCCATTCGCGGCACGCGCACACTGCTGCCTGCGGGCACCTTCATTCCGTGCCCGGGGCGCATCCACATCGAACTCGCTCCGGCGCTGCCACCGCCCGCCTCCACCAGCAAGGACGACGTCGCGGACACGCTTGCCGCCGCCCGGCAGGCGATCCTGAAACGCATCGACGAGCCGGATCTGGCACCGGAGCATTAATCCCCTGTGCACCTGCGCGGCGGTTGCCTAGACTGCGCGCCCATGACCGAGCGGGACACTCTCGAATACGACGTGCTGGTGGTTGGCGGCGGACCGGCCGGCCTGGCTGCGGCCGTGCGCCTGAAACAGCTGGACCCGGCGCGCACGGTTTGCCTGCTGGAAAAAGCCGCCACGATCGGTGGGCACACACTGTCCGGCGCAGTCCTGGAGCCGGGACCGCTGGATACCCTCTGGCCCGAGTGGCGCGACAAGACACCGGCCATTTGCCAGCCGGTCACGCGCGACGAGTTCCACCTGCTCAGTGCACGCGGTTCGGTGGCGCTGCCCCTGGCGCCGCAACTGCGCAACCATGGAAACTTGATCGTCTCGCTGGGGCAGCTGCTGCCGCAGCTGGCGCAGTACGCCGAAGAACTGGGCGTGGAAGTACTGCCGGGCTTTGCCGGCGCCGCGCCACTTTTCGACGCAGCCGGCAGCGTGGCTGGCGTACGCGTGGGCGACATGGGCCTGGATGCGGACGGCAATCCGGGCGCGGAGTTCGCGCCCGGTCCGGAGATCCGCGCGCGGACCACCATTGTCGCCGAGGGTTGCCGCGGAAGCCTCGCGCAGCAGCTGATCCGCAACTTCGGGCTGGATGCCGGCTGTTCACCCCAGACGTATGCGCTGGGCTTCAAGGAGCTGTGGCAGTTGCCGCGTGGTCGCGGTGAACCGGGTCTGGTGCAGCACTCGATGGGCTGGCCGCTGGACGCCGCGAGCTACGGGGGCAGCTTCGTGTATCACCTGCCCCAGGATCAGGTGTACGTGGGCTATGTGGTCGGGCTCGATTATCTGGACCCGCGGCTCGCGCCGTTCGAAGCCTTCCAGCAGTTCAAGCATCACCCGTCGATAGCACCGCTGCTCGAAGGCGGGGAAATCCTCGCGGCCGGCGCGCGCACCATTGCCGCTGGCGGCTGGCAGTCACTGCCGCGGCTCGACATGCCCGGCGCGCTCCTGGCCGGCGACGCGGCCGGCACGCTGAACTTCGCGAAGATCAAGGGCATTCACCAGGCGCTCCGGTGCGGAAGCCTCGCTGCGGAGCATGTCCATGAGACGCATGGCACCGAAGGTTTCGATGCGCGCTGGCGCGCCTCGGCCGGCGGACAGGAACTGCGCCGCGTGCGCAATATCAAGCCAGGCTTCAAACGCGGGCTGTGGTGGGGCCTGGCCAATGCCGCCTTTGAAACCGCCACCGCAGGGCATGCACCGTGGACGCTGTCGAACAGCAGCAACCGGGCCCTGCACAAGCTCGAGGAATTCGCCTCCCCCGACCGCGACTGGCAGCCGCGCACGCTGCCCCCGCGTGATCGCACCGCTTCGGTATTCTTCGCACAGACCAGCCACAACGAGTCGCAGCCGGCGCATCTGCGTGTGGCCGATACGGCCGTTTGCGCAACACGCTGCGCCAGCGAATACGGCAATCCGTGCACGCGCTTCTGCCCGGCCGGCGTGTACGAGATGATCGACGACGGCGCAGGCGGCAGGCGCCTGCAGGTGAATGCAGCCAACTGCGTGCACTGCAAGGCCTGCGACATCAAGGATCCCTACGCGCTGATCACCTGGACCACGCCGGAAGGCGGCAGCGGCCCGAACTACTCGAACCTGTGAGCACACCGGAAACCGACAACGAGATTGCCGTCGTCCGCCCGCAGAAGCCCGGGCGGCTCGCGGCGTTGCGCACCGC
>CAYWDZ010000221.1:0-4646 GCA_964456255.1 uncultured Steroidobacteraceae bacterium
CACGATTCCCGAGATCTCATCGGTGGGCCGCACCGAGACGCAGCTGCAGGAAGCGGGCATTCCCTACGAGATCGGCCACACGCAATTCAAGAGCCTGGCGCGCGCGCAGATGACGGCGCAGCCGGTGGGCATGCTGAAGATACTGTTCCATACCGAGACCCTGGAAGTGCTCGGTGTGCATTGCTTCGGGGACAATGCCTCGGAGATCGTGCACATCGGCCAGACAGTGATGGCCAGCCGCGACATCAACAACCTGCGCTACTTCATCGACACCACGTTCAACTACCCGACCATGGCCGAGGCGTATCGCATTGCCGCCTACAACGGCCTGAACCGGCTGGCCTGAATGAGCGAGAGCCCGAAGGACCGGCCCAAGGGCCGGTCATTGCAGCCGCTGAAGGCCCTGTGGCCGTTCCTGCGCCCGTATCGCCGTACGCTCGCGGCTTCGATCTGTGCGCTGCTGGTTGCAGCCGCCGCCCTGCTCGTGCTGCCCATCGCGGTGCGCTATGTCATCGATCGAGGCATGGCGACAGGTAATGCCACCACGGTGAACCGCTATTTCCTTGCCTTCCTGGGCGCCGCGGGCCTGATGGGTGTGTTCGCGGCCTTGCGTGCCTACCTGGTGAGCTGGCTTGGCGAGCGCGTGATTGCCGACATCCGCGCGAAGGTCTACGAGCGCGTGCTGGCCATGGATCTGACCTTCTTCGAGGTGACGCGCACCGGCGAAGTGCTGTCGCGCCTCACCGCCGACACGACGCTGGTGCAGTCCATGGCTGGCGTGAACATTTCCATCACGTTGCGTTCGGCATTGAACCTGATCGGGGCGCTGACCTTGATGGCGGTCACCAGCGCGAAGCTGATGGGCGTCATGGTGGTGTTGATTCCGCTGGTGATGCTGCCGCTGTTCACGGTGGGGCGACGCGTGCGCAAGTTGTCGCGCGACACGCAGGATCGCGTGGCTGATTCCAGCGGCCAGGCCGGCGAGACCCTGAACGCCATGCAGACCATCCAGGCCTTCACGCTGGAGGCGCTGCAGGCCAGCCGCTATGTCGCGGCCGTGGAGCTGGGATTCGCCACGGCCATTCGCCGCAACAAGGTGCGTGCCCTGCTGACGGCAATGGGTACAGCGCTGGTCATGGCAGCCATTACCATCGTGCTGTGGCTCGGTGCGCACGACGTGCTGGCGGGCAAGATGAGCGGAGGACAGTTCGCGCAGTTCCTGATCTATGCAGCGCTGGTGTCCGGCTCGGCGGCCTCGCTGGTCGAACAGTGGGGTGAAGTGCAGCGCGCGGCGGGTGCGATGGAGCGCCTGGTGGAATTGATGCAGGCGCAGCCGGCCATTGCGGCGCCGGTCAATCCGGTGAAGCTGCCTGCACGGGTCACCGGTGCGCTGCGATTCGAGGCACTGCGGTTCAATTATCCATCCCGCCCCGACCAGTCCGCGCTCGACGACGTGACGCTGGAGATTGCGCCCGGCGAGACGGTGGCGATCGTCGGTCCCTCCGGCGCCGGCAAGAGCACCCTGCTGCAGCTGATGCTGCGCTTCTATGATCCGCAGGCGGGCCGCATTCTGCTCGACGGCATCGACATCGCGCGCGTTGATCCGTTGGTACTGCGCCGGCAGATCGGCTTCGTGCCGCAGGACACCGCGCTGTTCGCAGCCAGCGCGCGCGAGAACATCCGCTACGGGCGCCCCGGTGCGAGTGATGCGGAAGTGACCGTGGCCGCGGTTGCTGCTGCGGCCGATGGTTTCATTCGCGCACTGCCCCAGGGTTACGACAGCTTCCTGGGCGAGCGTGGCACGCGGCTTTCGGGTGGTCAGCGCCAGCGCATCGCCATTGCGCGCGCTATCCTCAAGGATCCGCCCGTGCTGCTGCTCGACGAAGCCACCAGCAGCCTGGATGCCGAGAGCGAGCGGCTGATCCAACAGGCGCTGGACGGCTTGATGGGGTCCCGCACGACGATCATCGTGGCGCATCGGCTGGCCACGGTCCTGAAGGCCGACCGGATCGTGGTCATGGATCACGGCAGGATCGTGGCCGTTGGCAGCCACGCTGCGTTACTGGGAACCAGTTCACTCTATTCGCGGCTGGCCGAGCTCCAGTTCGGCAGCGGGGCGGCCGATAATCCGGAGGCATAGTTCTCTGGCGGAACCGGGATGGCGCAAGCTAACCAAGAAAAAGACTGGCGCAGAAAGTATTTCGACAGCATCAAGGCGATCGAAGAAGAAGCGCGGCAGCACCGGACCCGGCTGGAGGTTCTTTATCGCCTGGCGGGGCGCCTGTGTGCGGCCGCACAGGGCCAGTCGTCCACACTGGATGCGCAACTGAAGCTGCTGCGGGAGGCTCTGCGGCGTCAGGCGGAGCCCGGCGAGCTGGAGGCTCTCGGCGAGTCGCTGGCGGGTGTGATTCGGGATCTGGAAGCCACCGGGAATTCCGCCAGGCTTGACGCTTCCGCCCACGAGCAAGACCCGCCGGATCGCGCTGCATTCCCGCAGAAGCGCGTCGAACCCGGCGGCGATCCGCGCCTGCTGGAGGTGCTGGTGCACCTGCTGGCCGATATGCGGCAGGAACCCGAGCTGGCCGGCAAGGTCGACGCCCTGCAGGCAGAAGTTCTGCCTGCGCCCACGCCGGAGCAGCTGACGGGCGCTCTCGAACAGGCAGGTGGGTGGCTGATGAAGCGCATCCGTCACCTGGAGGACGAACGGGACGGCCTGGCGGTGCTGCTGGACCAGATGGTCGGCCAGCTCGACGCGCTGAACTCGTACGTCAGGAGCAATGTGGAAGCGGAATCCCAGCGTCACTCGAGCCATGCGGCCCTAAATCTGCAGATGACCGGCGAAATGCGCGCCATGGGCGAGAGCGTGCAGAACAGCAATGACATCGGGGCGCTGCGAGAGCAGTTGAGCACGCGTCTGAGCGCCATCGGCCGGCACATGCAGGAATTCCGTGATCGCGAAGCCGAGCACGCGCGCAGTTCGCGCGAGCGCGCGGCCCGCATGCGGGCGCGCATTGAACAGATGGAAGGCGAGGCCAGGGAACTGCAGGCCCGTCTCAGCGACGAGAAGAAGCAATCGCTGACGGATGCGCTGACGCGGATCCCCAATCGCGCGGCGTGGGACCAGCGCATCGCTGAGGAAATGACGGCCTGGCAGCAGAATCGCCAGCCGGTGTGTCTGCTGGCCTGGGACATCGATCATTTCAAGTCCATCAATGATCGCTACGGTCACAGCGCCGGCGACAAGGTGCTGGCGGTCGTCGCCGAGCTGCTGGCCGGCGGAATTCGCGGGAGCGACTTCGTGGCGCGCTATGGCGGTGAGGAGTTCGCGATGGTGCTGCCGGGCACATCGGTTGCAAACGGAATGGTCGTCGCCAACCAGGTCCGGGATGCCATTTCGGAAACCGGCTTCCATTTCCGTGGCGTTCCGGTGGCCGTGACCATCTCCTGCGGCATCACCGAGCTGGTGGAGGGCGATACCGTCACCGCGGCGTTCGACCGCGCGGATCAGGCCCTTTACAAGGCCAAGCATGGCGGCCGCAACCGGGTGGTCAGCGGCTGAGAGGCGTTCAGCGCGGCGCGGAGCGGCGATAGCGCCAGTACAGGATCAGCACGAAGCCGCCAACCATTCCGCCCAGGTGCGCGAAGTGCGCCACGTTGGCTTCGCGGCCGGACACGCCAAGGTACAGTTCCAGCAGGCCGTAAAGCGTCACGAACAGCCAGGCCGGCATCGGGATCGGCGGAAAGATCAGCATGAGCCGGCGGCGAGGGAACGCCAGGCCGTAGGCCAGCAGGATGCCAAAGATCCCACCCGAGGCACCTACCGTGCCTGCGGGAAAGCCGCCTTCAATGTGTTGCACAGCCAGTTGCGCCAGCGCCGCGGAGAGTACGCACACGAAGTAGTAGACCGTGAAGCGTCGCGATCCGACCAGGCGCTCGATATCCGAGCCGAACATCCACAGTGCGTACATGTTGAAGAAGATGTGCGCGAACCCGCCATGCAGGAAGGAGTAGGTCACGAGCTGCCAGATCTGGAATCGCGACGCATAGCCGAGGTAGTCATCCACGGGCCATAGCGCAAAGGCTCCTTCAAGCGGCATGAACTGTTGCAGCAGGAACACCGCAACGCAGGCAATCAGCAGATTGCGGACGACCGGGGTCATTCCGCGACGGCGCTCTCTGCGGCGCGCGAGTGGCGCTTGCGCTCGTTGTCGGTGAGATGGCGTTTGCGGATGCGGATCGACCTGGGCGTGACCTCCACCAGCTCGTCATCCGCGATGAACTCCACCGCGTACTCGAGCGTCAGCTCGATCGGCGGCGTCAGCAGGATGGCATCGTCCTTGCCCGAGGCGCGAACGTTGGTGAGCTTCTTGGTCTTGATCGGGTTCACGACCAGGTCGTTCTCGCGGCTGTGGATGCCGATGATCATGCCTTCGTAGAGCTTCTCGCCGTGGCCGACGAACAGCCGGCCGCGCTCCTGCAGCGCGAATAGCGCGTAGGCGACCGACTCGCCGTCCTCGTTGCTGATCAGCACGCCGTTGTGCCGGTCGGGAATCTCGCCCTTGACCACGCCATAGCCGTCGAAGATGTGGCTGATGAGGCCGGTACCGCGCGTCATCGTCATGAACTCGCCCTGAAAACCGATCAGT
>CAYWDZ010000222.1:0-4592 GCA_964456255.1 uncultured Steroidobacteraceae bacterium
CTGAAGGATCTGGCCAGTGAACGGCCGATGGACCGCGTGGTGTGCGGCGATGTGGGTTTCGGCAAGACCGAGGTGGCGATGCGCGCCGCCTTCGTGGCCGTGCAGGCTGGCCGCCAGGTGGCGGTGCTGGTACCCACGACGCTGCTCGCCGAACAGCATGCGGCGAACTTCCGTGACCGCTTTGCCGATCTGCCGGTGCGGATCGAATCCCTGTCGCGCTTCCGCGCTGCGAAGGAATCACGCGAACTGCTGACCCAGCTGGAGGCAGGCCGCATCGACATCCTGGTCGCCACGCACCGCCTGCTGCACGCCGATGCGCGCTTCCGGAACCTGGGTCTCGTCATCATCGACGAGGAACACCGCTTCGGTGTGCGCGACAAGGAAAAGCTCAAGGCCCTGCGCGCCGAAGTGCATGTACTGACCCTCACCGCCACGCCCATTCCGCGCACGCTGAACATGGCGCTCGGCGGCCTGCGCGAACTTTCGCTGATCACCACCCCGCCCACCGGCCGCGTGGCCATCCGCACCACCGTCGGGGAATGGCAGGCGCAGACCATCCGCGAGGCCGCACTGCGCGAACTGCGGCGCGGCGGGCAGATCTACTTCGTGCACAACGAGATCCAGACCATTGACAAGATCGGTGAGGATCTGCGGCGCATCGTTCCCGAGGCACAGATCCGTATCGGCCACGGCCAGATGCGCGAGCGCGACCTGGAGCAGCTGATGGTGGACTTCTACCACCGGCGCTTCGACCTCTTGCTGTGCACCACGATCATCGAGAGCGGCATCGACGTACCCACCGCCAACACCATCATGATCAACAACGCCGACCGGCTGGGGCTGGCGCAGCTGCACCAGCTGCGCGGCCGGGTCGGGCGCTCACACCACCGCGCCTTCGCGCATCTGATCGTCCCCTCGCGCAAGGCACTCACCCAGGATGCGCAGCGCAGGTTCGAGGCACTGGAGTCACTGGAAGAACTGGGCGCCGGCTTTGTGCTCGCGACGCATGACCTGGAGATCCGCGGGGCCGGAGAATTTCTGGGCGAGGCCCAGAGCGGCGAGCTGACCGAGGTGGGCCTGACGCTGTACCTGGACATGCTGGATGCAACCGTGCGCGCCATGAAGGCTGGCCAGGACCCCGCCGGGATACGGCCGCTGGCTGCCGCAACCGAAGTAAACCTGCATGTTCCGGCGCTGTTGCCCGGCGACTACGTGAGCGATGTGCAGACACGCCTGGCGCTGTACAAGCGCATCGCGGCCGCGGCCGATGGCGCAGAGCTGGAAGATCTGCGCACCGAGATCGCCGACCGCTTCGGCGATCTGCCCGATGCCGCGCAGAATCTCTTCCATGTCGCGCACCTGACGCTGCGCTGCCGCGCCGCCGGCATCCGGCGGCTGGACGTGGGTGCGCAATCCAGCTACGTGATCTTCGAGGAGGACAACCGCATCGATTCGGGCCTGGTGATCCGGCTAATCCAGCGCGAGCGCGATTTCCGGCTCGAAGGCTCGCTCAAGTTGCGCATTGCGCGGGGCGCCGAAGCCCCTGCCCGCCATGTACTGGCCAGCTCGCTGCTCGGCCAGCTGCTGGGCAGTTAAGCATGTGTCATGACAGCATCGCCGTGCATGCCTAGAATGCCGCCCATGCGTTCCCATGCGACCATTGCGCGACGTCTGCTGCCGGGTGTGGTGCTGGCGCTGTGCTCGGCCACTGCCCTGCCGCAGTCAGCCAGCCTCTACACGGTGGAGATCGTGGTGTTCCGCAATACCGGCACTGGCGGCGCGCTGCCCGACAATGCCGTACCGCCACCCGTCATGGAGGATGGCATCGAGGCAACTCCCGTCACTCCGGCAAAACTGAAGACAGCTGCGCGCAAGCTCGACAGCAGTGGGGAATTCAAGGTTCTCGGACACGTTGCATGGACCCAGGGTCCCACGGTGTTTGGCTCGCGCATCGGCGTCTCTGCGGCGCAGCTCGGCCTGGACAATGGCATTGCCGGCAAGGTCGGCCTGGAAAAGGGCACGTACCTGAACCTGCGCCTGGACCTCACGCTCGAGGACGGCGGGCGGCGCTACCAGCTCAGCGAGGTGCGCTCGGTGAAACCCAACGAGATCAATTATTTCGATCACCCCGCCATCGGGGTCATCGCCATCGTCACCGCAGCCAGCGGCGGCTGATTCACTCGTCAGCCAGACAGAGCGCCCCGCGCAGGCCGGTCTTGGCCCGGCGCAGCGTATCTTCGGCCTTCCTGATCAGACGCCCGGGTTCCTCCTCGGCACGCTCAGGCGTCAAGGTGACCAGGGCTGCGGTCACCGTCACGACCTTCTGCAACGGGGCGCGCGGGTGGTGGATGTGCATGTCGGCGACGCGCTGCACGGTCGAGCGGGCATGTTCGATCACGCCCTGCACTCCCGTCGCATCCCGGTGCACCGCAAGCACGGCGATACACCCCTCGCTCCACACACCCACCACGTCGGTGCCGCGCCGGAACACACCGGCAATGTTGCGCGCGATGCGCCTGAGGCATGCGTCGCCTGCCGGGCGGCCAAAGGTGGCGTTGTAGCTCGCGAGCGCATCCACATCGAACAAGGCAAGGGACAAGGGCGTGCCGGCCCGGCGCGCCACGCGCCATTCGCGCGCCAGCAGCTCATTGAACCAGGCCCGCGATGCCAGCCCGGTGACGCGATCCTCGCGCAGCCAGTTGGGCAGCCCCTCGTTCACCCTGTCGTTCTGCCGGAGCCTGCCCGCGGCATCGCGGTAGAACGCCACGAAGTGCGTGAGTACGCCAGCGGCGTCGCGCAGCGGCTGCAGCGTGATCTCGTTCCACAGCAGCTCGCCACTCTTGCGGTAGTTGCGCAGCAGGGCGCGGCAGGGTTCACCCTTCTCCACGGCCTCGTGCATCCGCCGCACGCCTTCCTGGTCGCGATCACTTCCCTGCAGCAACCTGAGGTTCGCGCCCAGCAGTTCATCTTCCGTGTACCCGGTCATCTGCAGGAAGGCGCCATTCACGTAGATCACGGGCTGGTCGGGCTGGGTGGCATCGCAGACGGCGACGCCCTCGGGAGCCGATTCGAGTATGCGCAGCACCAGCCCGGCATCCGGTTGTTTCATGTCGCTCCCTGCCCTTTGCGTCACTAGCTCAGCGTCAGCTCCGGCGGCCGCTCGCAACGCGCGAGGCATTCCTGGCTCTGCGCATGGCGCTTCGATGCCAGCAGATCGGCGCGGCCCAGGGCCTCCTTGCCACGCATGCGCAGCACACGCAGCTGGCTGGCCGGGCCGGGCTGCGACTTCAATCCATCGAGCAGCCTGATGACGCTCTCGCGCCGGTTGCATACCGGCAGTACATCGCACCCGGCGGCGATCGCGGCCTCGGCGCGCTCCACCACCCCACCCATCGCGCTCGCACCCTCCATGGTCAGGTCATCGGCGAACACCACGCCGCGGAAATCCAGCTCGCCGCGCAGGATTTCACCCACCCAGCGCCTGGAGAAACTCGCCGGCACGCTGTCCACGGCCGGAAACAGCACGTGGCCCATCATCACTGCCGCCAGGTCATTGGGAATGAGCCGGCGATAAGGCGTGAGATCCGGCGCCAGATCGGTCAGCTCGCGCCGATCGATGGGCAGAGCCTGGTGTGAATCGGCCACCACCGCGCCATGTCCCGGAAAGTGCTTGGCCGTCGCGGCCATGCCGGCCTCGCGCATGCCGGCAACCGTGGCCAGCGTGAGCTTCGCGACGATCTCGGCATCGGCGTGAAAGGCACGGTCGCCAATGATCTCGGAGACGCCGTAATCCAGATCCACGCAGGGCGCGAACGAGAAGTCGATGCCCACGGCACGCAGCTCGGCGGCCATGAGCCAGGCCAGCTCACGCGCCATGGCCAGCCCCTGCTTCTCGTCCTGGTCGAATTCCTGGCCAATGCGCCGTGCCGGCGGCAGCACCGAGAAGCCCGCGCGAAATCGCTGCACGCGTCCGCCCTCATGGTCCACGGCCACCAGCAGCGGCGGAGCCCGCACGCCGCGGATCTCGGCGACCAGTGCCGCCAGCTGCGCCGGGTCCTGGTAGTTGCGCGTGAACAGGATGACGCTGCCGATGAGCGGATGGCGCAACAGCTCGCGATCCTCCGCGGTCAGGCTCGCACCTGCGACATCGACCATCAGGGGTCCAAGGCTCATGCGGTCCTCACTGCTTTCGGTCCATCGAGCACGGCGACAGATTCCACGTGGCTGGTATGGGCAAACATATCGACAATACCCGCGGATTGCAGCGTGAAACCGTGCTGCGTTACCAGAATCCCCAGATCGCGCGCCAGGCTGCCGGGGTGGCAGGACACATAGACGAGCCGCTGCGGGGCGATGCGGGCCAGCGCAGGCAGCACGTCCAGCGCACCGGTGCGTGGCGGATCCACCAGCACCTGGGAATAGCCGCCCTTTCCGGCCAGCGCGAGGCAACGCTGCACGGCATCCTCACCGGCGAGGTTCGCCACATGGAACTCTGCATTGGTGATGCCGTTGCGTTCGGCATTGCTGCGGGCGCGGGTAATGAGCCCGCTGTCACCTTCGATACCCACCACATGTCCGGCACGGCGCGCCAG
>CAYWDZ010000223.1:0-4583 GCA_964456255.1 uncultured Steroidobacteraceae bacterium
CGACGAATTCGGCGTGCACCTGATCGCCGATGAAATCGCCGTCGGTTTCGGCCGCACCGGCACGCTGTTCGCCTGCGAGCAGGCCGCCATCACGCCGGATTTCATGTGTCTTTCGAAGGGCCTGACCGGCGGTTACCTGCCCTTGTCGGCCGTGCTGACCACGGCCGGCATCTACGAAGCCTTCTACGACGAGTACGTGAAGCTCAATGCCTTCCTGCATTCGCACAGCTACACCGGCAATGCGCTGGCCTGCGCCGCGGCGCGCGCCACGCTGGGCATTTTCCGCAGCCAGCCGGTGATCGAGCACAACCGCAGGCTGGCGGCCTGCATGGCCGCCGCCGCCGCGCCGCTGGCGGAGCATCCGCATGTGGGCGATGTGCGTCAGACCGGCATGATCCTCGCCATCGAGATGGTGCGGAACAAGGCGCAGTGCGAGGCGTATGACTTCCGGGAGCGACGCGGCCTCGCCGTCTACCGCCACGCGCTGCAGCACGGCGCGCTGCTGCGGCCCATCGGCAATGTCGTGTACTTCATGCCGCCGTATGTCATCGAACCCGAAGAGATCGAGTTCCTGGCGCGGATCGCGCGCTCGGGGCTCGAGGCCGCCACATGCGCCTGACACGTGTGTATGCCGATGCGCCACTCACCGTCGGCGCAGAGCTGCCGCTGCCCACAGGGCCTGCGCAGCACCTGGCGCGCGTGCTGCGCGCAAAGGCGGGCGATCCGCTGGTCGTATTCAACGGCCGCGGTGGCGAGTTTGAAGCGCAGGTGCAAGCCGTGCGCCGCAATGAGGTCACGGTACGCATCGGCACCCACGCCGCCATCGAGCGCGAATCACCGCTCGACACCACGCTGCTGCAGGGCATTGCGCGCGGCGAGAAGATGGACCAGATCCTGCAGAAGGCCACCGAACTGGGCGTCACGCGCGTGATCCCGGTAGCCACTGCACGCAGCAACGTGCGCCTGGACGCCGAAGCGGCGCTTCGCAAGCAGCAGCACTGGCAGGGTGTGGTCATTGCGGCCTGTGAGCAGAGTGGCCGCAACCGCGTTCCAGAGGTCCGCCCGGTGACTTCGCTCACCGCGGCTGTGGCGGAGGTTCAGGCCGGCCTGAAAGTGCTGATGGCACCCGAGGCAGCCGTATCGCTGCATGCGCTGCTGGCGTCCGGATCACCTGCGCATGCGCGCGGATCCATTGCCTTTCTGGTGGGCCCGGAAGGCGGCCTCGACGTCGGGGAAGTCCACGCCGCTGAACAAGGCGGGTTCACGCCCTGCCATCTGGGACCACGCGTGCTGCGCACCGAAAGCGCTGCGCTGGCGGTACTGGCCGCGCTGCAATTCACCAATGGGGATCTGGACGGCGCGCCGCGCTAGCTGCGCCGGGATTCACTCGCCCGGCAGCGGCTGGGTCTCGCTGGCCACCATCTGCTCGAGGCAGTCGAGGTCCGGCACCACCGGCGTCTCATCCAGCAACTGGACCTGGCAGGCAATCGGGCCGCCTTCGGGAAAGCTGCGCTGTGCGTCGGCCTTCACGAAATCAGGACTGATGCGCACCAGCTTCGGAAAACCCTGCGAAAGAATGGCCACGGCACCGGGCAACTTCTCCGAGAGCGCATTCAACACCACCACGCGCGAACGCGCCGTGGGAGGCGCCACGTCACCGCCGGCGCAACCTTCGAAGGACACCAGCGGAACATTGCGATCATTCCAGCGCACGATGCCCAGGTGCCATGGCGGCGCACCCGTCATTTCCTGCGGCGTCTGGTACCCGATCACCTCGGCCACACAGCCACGCGGGACCAGCAGCTGGTCCTTTTCCAGCGGCACCATCAGCCCGTAGATTTCGCCTGGCAGATCCTGCGACATGCTGCGCCCCTGGATATCCCTATGAACCGGCTGCCTGCGAGGCGCGGCTGCGCTCCACCAGCGGCGCAATCGCTTCGAGCAGCTGGCTTTCCTGGTAAGGCTTGCCCAGATATTCGTCCACGCCGATCTCCACGGCGCGCGCGCGATGCTTCTCGCCCACGCGTGAGGTGATCATGATGATGGGCACCTGCTTGAGTCGCGCGTCCGCGCGCATATGTTCGGCCACCTGGTAGCCGTCCATGCGCGGCATCTCGATGTCGAGCAGCACGATGTCGGGGACCGTCTCCTCCATCACCGCCAGCGCGTCCTGGCCATCGCGCGCAGTCAGCACCCGCATGCCGTTGCGCTCCAGCAGGCGCTGGGTCACGCGGCGCACGGTGATCGAGTCATCCACCACCAGCGCGACCACGCGGCGGTCCACCCGTTCGCGCGTCGTCACGGGCGGCGGGGCAGCGGCACGCCCGCGCCAGCCGGCGCGCACCAGGGCACCCATGTCCAGGATCACCACGATGCTGCCGTCGCCCAGGATGGTGGCGCCTGAAACACCGCGGATGCCCGCGATCTGCGGCCCCACCGACTTCACCACGATCTCGCGGGTGCCGATCATTTCCTCGGCCACCACGCCCGTCGACAGCTCGCCGGCGCGCACCAGCACCACCGGCAGAGTCAGCTCTTCCTCGGGCAGCGGCGCTGCGTCGAGACCGACGAAACTGGCCAGATGCTGCAGGCGGTAGCGGTAACCACCGTACACGTAGGATGGCTCCTGGCTCGCCAGGTGCCGAAGCACCTCTTCGCGCGGAATGCGCACCACGCCCTCGATGGTGGGCATGGGCAATGCGTACTGCTCGCCGCCGACCCTGACGATGACCGCATGGCCAACCGACAGCGACAGCGGCAGGCGGATCATGAAGCGCGAACCCTTGCCTGCCTGCGATTCCATCAGCAGCGAACCGCCCAGCTTCTTCACTTCGTTGGCCACCACGTCCATGCCCACACCGCGGCCCGCGGCCTGCGTGAGGTTTTCGGCGGTGGAGAAGCCCGGCTCCAGGATCAGCTGCATCACCTCTTCATCGGTCAGTGGCTGGCCCTGGTCGATCAGGCCCAGGCGCAGCGCCTTGGCCTTGATCCGCTCGAGATTCAGGCCAGCGCCATCATCGCGCACATCCACGATGACCTCGGCGCCTTCGCGGCGCAGCGACAGGCGGATCTGGCCGGTCGGAGACTTGCCGGCTGCACTGCGCTCTTCGGGGCTCTCGATGCCATGCACCACCGCGTTGCGCAGCAAATGTTCGAATGGCGGCAGCATGCGTTCCAGCACCTGGCGGTCCATCTCGCCACCGGCGCCCTCGACCACCAGTTCGGCCTGCTTGTTCTCGTCGGCCGCCGTCTGGCGCACGATGCGTGACAGCCGCTGCACATGCCGCTGGAAGGACACCATGCGCGTGCGCATCAGGCCGTTCTGCATCTCGACGATCGTGCGGGCCTGCAGCTGCAGCTGGGCCTGCGTATCGCGCGTCAGGTTCTCGAGCAGCGCCTGGATGCTGGCGACGTCATTGGCGGTTTCGGCCAGCGCGCGCGAGAACTGCTGGATCGAGGAATAGCGGTCCAGTTCCAGTGGATCGAAGTCGGCACGCGGTCCGCTCTCGGTTTCATGGCGGTGCAGGATCTGCGCTTCGGTCTCGATTTCCAGCTTGGCCAGCTGCTCCTTCAGACGGGTCACCGTGCGCGCGAGCTCAGCGAGGTTGAATTCGGTGGAAGCCAGCTGCTGCTCGACGCGCGCGCGCGCGATGCTGACCTCGCCGGCCTGGTTCAGCAGCTGGTTCAGCAGCTCGGCATCCACGCGAGCCATCTCGGTTGGCTGCGGCGGTGGGGCCGGTTCGCGGCCCGGCGGCACGGCGGCGGCAGCCATCAGGCGCGCAAAGGCCGGCGGACGTGGCGGCGGGGCATCGGAGGCCGCCGGTTCACCCATGCTGTCGGCGCCCGCCTCGACGACGGGTTCCGGCCGCGGCGGTGGTTCGAAGCGCGGCAGTTCAATCACATTGGACGGTGGCGCAACGGGCGGCTCTTCCGCCACCGGAGGCGGCGCCTCGCTGACTGGTGGCGGAGCTTCGGCAGGCTCCGCGGCCGGCGGGCTCTCTGGCAAAGGCTGGCCCGCAGCCAGTGCGCGCACCTGCCTGAGCAGCGCGCGACCCGGCGGAATCGGCTGATTTGCGGACAGCAGGTCGCGCATGCGTCCCAGCTCATCCAGCGAGCGCTGCAGCGCTTCGCGCGCTTCGCGGCTGGGCGAGACATTGCCGAGCTCGATGCCGATGATCAGCGATTCCAGCTCGTGCGCCAGATCACCCATCGACTTCACACCCGCCATGCGCGCTCCGCCCTTGATGGTGTGCAGAGGACGCTTCAGTTCCGCAAACTGTTCGCTGCGCGGCTCGGTGAGACTGATGCCCTGGAATGAAGCCTGGCAGGCCTCGAGCAGTTCCGTGGCCTCGTCGCTGAAGATCGCGGCGACTTCGGGATCGTAGTTGGTGTCAGGCTCGCCCGCGTCTTCTTCTGCAGGCGCGGCTGCAGGCAGATCCGGAACCGGGGTCTTGCCGGCGCTGCTGTGTTCGGCAACGCGCCGGTCGAGCTGCTCTTCAGCGCGCGCGATGCGCCCGAGCAGCGCTTCGTGCGAGGCGAAGAAGCCGGTGTTCTCGTCGAGATGGCTGCTGATCGCCTCCATC
>CAYWDZ010000224.1:0-4581 GCA_964456255.1 uncultured Steroidobacteraceae bacterium
CGCGATCATGGCGCAGCTGCTGGGCTTTGGAACGGGCTACGTCAATTTCGTCGGCTACCACGCCTTCGTGGGTGGGGCGGGCGAGGTCAGCGCGGTGACGGTCACGGAATGGGACGAGCCGCAGGCGGTGATCGGCAGCTATCTGCAGCGCTATGCCTACCCCGACTACTACGCGCGGCATCAACAGAGCGGGCAGCGGTTGCAGGAGGGCTTCAGTCACCGCGCGGGCACGGCCGGCTGCCTGCAGCTGCGCGGCGAGTATCTGTATGTGGCGGAAGGAAGCCGCGGCGTGCGGGTATACGACGTGGCTGGCATTTCCAACAAGGGAGTCTCGCAACGCATCCTCAGCGGTCCGTTCAGCCTGTGGGGCCACGACACCAGCGTGGCGAGCAGCGACGCCACGTGCATCGCGCTGCCCAGCAACCAGCCCATCGATCCGGCCCGCAATGCCGATGCGAAGAAGCGGGAGGAGAACCAGGAGCTGCCCATGCACGCGCAGTACAGCTACGCGTTCGTGACGGATGCGAAGGAAGGGCTGATCCTGGTCAACATCAACACGCTGGCGGATGGCGAGCCGCGCAACAATCACCTGCAGCGCGCGCTCACCTGGAATCCGGATGGCGTGCTCGATGGCGCGCGGCACCTGACCATTGGCGGCAATTACCTGTACGTGACGACGCCGGGCGGCCTGGTCGTGGTCGACATCGCGGATCCATTGCGACCCGCAGTCGCGGCGCGGCTCGCCATGCAGGATCCGCGTGCCAGCAGCCTGCAGTTCCGGTACCTGTTCGTCACGACGGCGGAAGGGCTGCGGGTCGTGGACGTGACGCAGCCGCGTGCGCCACGACTGACGGCGGGTGTGATTCCGATCCGTGACGCACACCGGGTCTACGTCGCGCGCACCTATGCCTACGTGGCCGCGGGGGCCGAGGGCATCGTGATCGTGGATGTCGAGCGGCCCGAGGCGATGCGTGAGTCCCGGCGCTTCAATGCAGATGGCAGCCTCAAGGACAGCCGCGACGTCATCGTGGCCTCCACCAACGCGTCGGCATTTGCCTACGTGGCCGACGGCGCAGGTGGATTGAAGGTGCTGCAGTTGACCGCGCCGGATACGCAGCCGAAGTTCTACGGGTTCTCGCCCGCGCCGGTACCGCAGTTGATCGCCTGGTACCCGACCGACAAGCCGGCGCTGGCGCTGTCGCGGGGTCTGGATCGCGATCGTGCCGTCGACGAGAGCGGCAACCAGATTGCCGTGTTCGGCCGGCGTGGTTCGCGTCCGCTGAATCTGGCGGAGATGGGCAGGTTGTATCTGGATGCCAGTGGCAAGCCCTGGACCGTGCCGGGCAGCCAGAGGCCGCGGCAATGATGGGGGCGGGCATGCGTGCGACACTGTTCGTGGTGACCATGGTGCTGGGTGCGTCGGCATGGCCGGCCGGGATCGATGCGTACCGGCATCTGGGTGTCGCAACCTGCGCTTCGGGTACCTGTCACGGCAAGACCGCGGCCCAGCCGGACCGGGGTGTTGCGCTGAATGAGTACCGCACCTGGCTGCAGGACGACCTGCATTCCGGCGCGTACAAGGCACTGGAGAACGCGAAGTCGCGGGCCATCGCCGCGAAGCTCGGAATTCCAAACGCGGCCGGTGCCAAGGTCTGCCTGGATTGCCACGCCGACAACGTGGCGGCCTCGCTGCGCGGGCCCAAGTTCCAGCTCTCCGATGGCGTCGGTTGCGAGGCCTGCCATGGGGGTGCCGAGCGCTGGATCGAAAGTCATGCCGCCAGCACCGCGACCCACAAGGCGAACCTCGCGGCGGGCATGTATCCCAGCGAGCAGCCGCAGGCGCGCGCCGAGCTGTGTCAGTCGTGCCACCTGGGAGCGCGTGATCGCATTGCCACGCATGCCATCATGGCGGCGGGGCATCCGCGGCTGACATTCGAGATCCAGGCCTTCAGCGCCAACCAGCCGGTACACCACGTCGTGGACGCCGACTACATCCAGCGCAAGGGAAACATCGACGGCACCAGCCTGTGGCTGGCCGGGCAATTCGAGAACGCCCGTCGCCTGCTGTCACTGGTGCAGACCGATCTCGTGCGTCCGCAGTCGCTGTTTCCGGAGCTGGCGTTCTACGACTGCCACAGCTGCCATCATCCGATGCAGGACCTGCGCTGGACGCGTGAACGGGCCGGACCTGGATTGCAGCCGGGTACGCTGCGCCTGCAGGCCCATAGCCTGATCGTGATCCAGTCCGTGGCGGAGGCACTGGGCGATGCCGATGCGACCAAGCTGGGTGCTTTGCGGCAGGCGCTGGTCAGGGCCGGAGGCACGAACCTCGCAGCCATCACGGAAGCGGCCAGGCCGCTGCAGGAGTGGCTGACCGCGCGGCAGGGCTGGCTCACGCGGACGTGGACGCAGCAGGAAACAACGCGGATCCGCCGCACCCTGGTCGAGCATGCGGCGGCCGATCGCGCCAGTGACTTCGGCACGGCCGAGCAGGTCGTGCTGGGAGCCGAGAGCCTGAGTTATGTACTGGGTGACCGGGCCAGGCTGAAGCCGGCGCTGGACGTCCTGTACGATGCCGTGAAGAGTGAGGCCGGGTTCAATCCAGGCAAGTTCGCGGCCGCATCCAGAAGTGTAGTGCGGCAGTTCTGAGAGCGCCGGTACCGGGGAGGATCATGAAGCTGAGATTGGTCAGTATGGCCAGTGGCGCCGAATTCGAGTTGCAGCAGCAGCTGACGGCCGGAAGGCTGGCCGAATGCGACATCCAGCTGTCGCAGGGTCTGCCGTCGCGCCGCCACGCCCAGGTCACGCGCGTGGATGACGTCGCATGGGTCGAGGACCTGGGTTCGGCCAATGGCACCTTCGTCAACGGCACGCGCATCCAGGCGCGGACCCGGCTGAATGCTGGCGATGTCGTGCGCTTTGACGTCGAGGAGTTTCGCCTGCTGGGTGAAACGGGCGCAGACGACATGGATGCGGCGACACGGTTTCGTGCACCAGGTTCCACTGGTGCACCCGCTGGTGCGGCTGAGCCCGTGAAGTCAGAGGCCAGCGGCGTGTTCAAGCGACCGGGCGCGTGGGTGGATCCGGATTCCGCCGAAGGTGGCCAGAAGACCAAGTTCATGGATCCGGCCATGTTGCGATCCATGATCGGCACCAAGCCGGGCAATGCCGGGGTTGCGGAGGTTGCCGCGGTGCCCGCGGATGGACCGTCCCTGATCGTGCTGTCCGGAGCTGCCAAGGGCACCATGATCCGGTTGCAGCCTGCACCGGGCCAGAGCGCCGAATGGAGCATAGGAAGCGGCGCGGACTGCGGAATCCGCTTTGACGAAGATGGTGTCTCGGCCTTGCACGCGCGACTGTCGAATGACGGGCATCGCTGGAAGATCGTCGATCAGATGTCGGCCAACGGCACCTACGTGAACGGCAAGCGGGCCACCATGGCATACCTTGGCGGTAATGACCGGATTGGTGTCGGTCCGGTTGAGTGCGAACTGGTTCTGCCGCTGCAGCGTGGTGCATCGGCCGCGCCCGCTGGTTCCGGCCAAGGTGCGGGCCGTACGCGCGGCCGCTGGATCATCGTGGCGATCCTCGTGCTGCTGCTGGTGGCGCTGGCGGCGTGGTGGCTGATGTGAGCCACGATCCGGAAGCGACGCGCAGCCGGGCGCTGGAAGGCGCCGCACCGGACGCGGCCACGCAGGTGCTGACCAATGCGGGTCGCGTGGCGGCGGGCGGCCTTCCCGCGGCAGGCATGGTGATCAAGGAACGATTCGTTCTGGAGAAGCAGCTGGGACAGGGCGGGATGGGCCTGGTGTTTGCCGCGCTCGACCGGCGCAAGCTCGAGGCGCAGGATCCGAACCCGCGGGTGGCGCTCAAGGTGCTGAACCCGGAGTTCGCGCGTCACCAGCAGGCGCTCGTCGCATTGCAACGCGAAGCGCGCAAGGCCCAGACGCTGGCGCATCCGAATGTCGCAACCGTCTACGATTTCGACCGGGATGGCGATCGTGTCTACGTCACCATGGAGCTGCTGGAGGGCCGCACGCTTTCCGAGGTGACACTGGATGCGTTTGGAACCGGCATCGATGCTGCCGAGGCGTGGCGCATCATCAAGGACATCGCTGCGGGCCTTGCCTATGCGCACCGTCGCGGCATCGTGCATGCCGACCTGAAGCCCGGCAACGTGTTCCTGCAGCAGGACGGCCACGCCAAGATCCTGGATTTCGGCATCGCGCGCGCCGTGCCGAATGCCGATGCGACGGCATCCGCCTACCAGGACACCTTCGACGCCGGGGTACTCGGCGCGTGCACGCCGGCCTATGCCACGCCCGAGATGCTGGAACGTGCCGATCCGCATCCTTCCGACGACCTGTATGCGCTGGGCATCATTGCCTGCGAACTGCTGGCAGGCAGGCATCCGTACGGTCGCACCAACGCGGTCGAGGCGCGCAAGCGCGGCCTGAGTCCGGCATTGCCCAAGGGGCTCACGCGCCGCCAGGCCCGGGTGCTGCAGAAGTGCCTGTCCCTGGAACGCCGCCAACGGCCCCGGGATGCGGCGGATTTTCTGCGCCAGTTGCAGGGGATTAC
>CAYWDZ010000225.1:0-4574 GCA_964456255.1 uncultured Steroidobacteraceae bacterium
CTTCCCGAAGATCATGCTCGCGCTGGGGTTGCTGTTCCTGTACATCCCCAACATTTCGATGGTCGAGTTCTCGTTCAACAATTCCAAGCTGGTCACGATCTGGGACGCGGCCAACTCACCGACGTTCAAGTGGTATGGGGAGTTGTTCAAGGATCGCGCCATCATGGAGGGGGCCTGGCTGTCGATCCGCGTGGCCGTGATGTCGGCCACTGCCGCCGTGGTCCTGGGCACTCTGGCCGGCCTGGTGCTGGCGCGATTCGGTCCGTTTCGCGGCCGCGCGCTGCTGCAGGGCCTGACCACTGCGCCGCTGGTCATGCCCGAGGTCATCACGGGTCTTTCCATGCTGCTGCTGTTCGTGTCGATGGAGCAGGTGCTGCAGTCGCTGTTCGGCATCCAGTTCGACCGCGGCGTGCTGACCATCGTGCTGGCGCATATCACCTTCACCATGGCCTATGTCACCGTGGTGGTGCAGTCACGCCTGGCGGGCTTCGACGATTCGCTGGAAGAGGCGGCGCTGGATCTTGGCGCGAGGCCAGCCAAGGTGTTCTTCCGCATCACGCTGCCGCTGATTTTCCCGGCCATCATGTCCGGCTGGCTGCTGGCCTTCACGCTTTCGTGGGATGACGTCGTGGTGACGCAGTTCGTGTCCGGGCCGGGCTCCAATACGCTGCCGATGGTGGTGTTCTCGCGCGTGCGCCGGGGCGTGAATCCCAGCGTCAATGCGCTGGCCACGCTGATGGTGCTGATCGTCGCCACGGGCGTGGTGGTCTCGGCCATCCTGATGAAGCGCGCCGAGAAGAGGCGCGAGCGCGAGATGCGCATGGCCGAGGCGGGACTGAACCAGCCCTAGAGGTCGATCATCGTGGTTCAGGGGCAGGTCGCGCTGGGGCTTGATGTCGGTGGCTCGTCCATCAAGTACGCGCCCGTGGATACGCACACCGGGCGGTTGCTCGCCGCTCTGGCCACCAGTCCCACGCCCCGTCCGGCCACCGCGGAACACCTGATCGAGGCGCTGGCACGGCTGGTCGAAGCACAGCCGGCGGACTTGCCGGCAGGGATTGCCCTGCCATCCGTGATCCGCCGCGGCGTGATCCACACCGCGGCGAACCTGCATCCCTCACTGATCGGCTTCGATGCGGGCAAGGCATTGCAGCAGCGGCTGGGTCGGCCCGTGGCACTGCTCAATGACGCCGATGCGGCCGGTGTCGCAGAGGTGCGTGCGGGCGCGGCGCGCGGCGTGGCCGGCAGCGTGATGGTGCTGACCTTCGGTACCGGCATCGGTTCGGCGCTGTTCATCGATGGCCGGCTGGTGCCCAACACGGAGCTCGGTCACCTGGAAGTGGGCGGCGCCGAAGGCGAGCAGCGTGCCGCCGCGCGGGTGCGCACCGAGCAGAACCTGGGCTGGGCCGGGTGGGCAGAGCGCGTCAACGAGTACCTCGATGCCATCAATCGCCTGTTCTGGCCGGAGCTGATCGTGATCGGCGGCGGCATCAGCGAGGACTTTGCGCAGTACGGATCGCTGCTGCGCTCGCGCGCCGAATTGCGTGTGGCGCATTTCGGGGCTGCCGCCGGTGCGGTGGGCGCTGCGATGGCTGCCGCGGGAAGTGCGGCTTGAAAAGCAAGCTGCCGGACGTCGGCACCACCATCTTCACCGTCATTTCGGGCCGCGCCGAGCAGCTCGGCGCGGTGAACCTGGGTCAGGGTTTTCCGGACTATCCAGTGGACCCGCGTCTGACCGAGCTCGTGGCCGCAGCCATGCGGGCCGGGCACAACCAATATGCCCCGATGGCCGGCGTGCCGGCCCTGCGCGAGTGCATTGCGCGGGATCTGCAGCGTCGCCGCGGCATCGTGGTTGATCCGCATTCGGAGATCACCATCACGCTGGGCGCCACGGAGGCCATCTTCTCGGCGATTGTCGCGCTCGTGGGGCCGGGCGATGAAGTCATGGTGTTCGACCCGGCCTACGATTCCTATGATCCGGCCGTGCGGGTGGCAGGCGCGCACTGCGTGCACGTGCCCTTGCTGCCGCCCGAATTCCGCTATGACTGGCAGCGCGTGCGCGCGGCGGTCACCGCGCGCACGCGGCTCATCGTGATCAACAGCCCCCACAACCCGGCCTGCACCGTGCTGGGCGAACAGGATCTGGTGGAGCTCGCGCGGCTGGCCGAGGAGCGCGACCTGGTGGTGCTGTCCGACGAGGTGTACGAGCACATCGTGTATGCCCCGGCACGCCACGTGAGTGTGCTCAGCCATCCGGCGCTGCGCCAGCGCTCGCTGGCCGTGTATTCGTTCGGCAAGTCCCTGCACGCGACTGGCCTCAGGGTCGGCTACTGCGTGGCACCGTCTGCGCTCACCACCGAACTGCGCAAGGTGCATCAGTTCAACACCTTCAGCATCGCCACGCCCTTCCAGTACGCCATCGCCGGCTATCTCGATGCCGAGCCCGGTGTATTCGATGGGCTGGCCGGCTTTTTTGCGCGCAAGCGCGCGCTGTTGACCGAGGGGCTTGCTGGCAGTGCCTTTCGCGTGCTGCCTGCACAGGGAACCTATTTCACGCTGGTGGATTACGCCGACTGCGCGCAGCTTGCCGGCCTCGACGACATGGCTGCAGCGACGCGGTTGCTGGAGCAGGGCGGGGTGGCCGGAATTCCGCTGGCGCCGTTCTATCGCGTACCCGTGAAACACAGCCTGCTCAGGCTGTGTTTTGCCAAGCAGGATGCCACGCTGGCCCGCGCCATCGAGCGGCTGCGCAAGCTGCAGTGATAGGCTAGTGCGATGAAGGACAAGACGAGGCTGGTGCATCCGCCGCAGGTTGTCGTGCCGCCGGACAACGTGCCGCTGGTTGCCCCCATCTACCAGAACGTCAAGTTCGAGTACGACACGGTGGCCGCAACGCTCGCGACATTGCGCGGTGAGCAGCCAGGGTTCTTCTACTCACGCTCGGGTAATCCGACCACGCGGCAACTGGAGCTCACGCTTGCGGGGCTGCAGGGTCGGGAGGATGCCATCGTCTGCGCTTCGGGCGTTGGTGCCATCGCGCAGGCGCTGGTCGGGCTGCTGAAGTCCGGCGACCATGTGTTGTGCTTCGTGGAGACCTATTCGCCGACGCGGGTGCTGATTCGCCGCGTGCTGGCGCGTTTCGGCGTGACCCACACGATGCTGTCCATCCTGGACAACCAGGGCATCGAGCGTGTGCTGAAAGCAACCCCGACGCGACTGGTGATCTTCGAAAGCCCGACCAATCCGATCAATCGCATTGCGGACATCCGCTTCATCACCCAGCACGCGCGCGCCGCGGGCGCGCTGACACTGCTGGACAACACGCTGGCCGGCTTCCACCAGCATGGCAATACCGATGTCGACCTGTTCCTGCACAGCCTGACCAAGTATGCCTCCGGTCATGGTGACGTGATGGGCGGCGCGGTGGTGGGATCAGCCGAACTGATCCGGCAGCTGCGCCCGGCGTTCACGCTGCTCGGTGGCGTGCTCGATCCGCATGCGGCCTGGCTGATCCAGCGCGGGCTCAAGACCTATCAGCTGCGCTACGAGGCGCAGTGCGCAGCGGCGCTCGCGATTGCGCAGTACCTGGAGAAGCGGGAAGAGGTGGCGCGCGTGCACTACGCGGGCCTGCCCAGCCACGCGCAGCACGAGCTGGCCAGGCAACAGATGCAGCACTTCGGCACGGTGGTCAGCTTTGACCTGCGGGCGGGCGCCGCGGCGGGCGACCGGTTTGCGGATGCGCTGAAACTGTTCGCCATCGCCGCCAGCATGGGTTCGCCGGAATCCCTGATCATTCCGCCGGGGCTGATGGGGCCGCCGGACCTGCCGGCTGAGCTCGCGGCGATTTCAGGCGTTGACCGGGGGACGGTGCGCCTGTCGCTGGGTCTCGAAGACCCCGCGGATCTGATCGCGGACATCGCACAGGCCCTGGCCGCTATCTGACATTCGAAGGCGCACTGCGTCCCGCGTGCAAGGTCCTATTTGCGCGATGGAAAACTTTCCCTGTTTTTCGGAGGAAGCAGCGCGCCTTCGAATGTCTGATAACGAATCTCGACCGGGCAGCGGTTCAGATCACACGCCTCTTCGTCGCACAGGCGGCAGTTGTGTTCGCCGCTTGCCAGGTCAACCGTGAGACTGGTGAGCAGCTTCCCGGCGATTGCATGCAGCGCCGAGCGTTCGCTGGCCGAGAGCTTCTCCACCAGCTCCTTCAATACATTGCGCCGGGCGCCAAGGACGCGCCCGGCGGCGCGCAGACCGCGCGCGGTAAGACTCACAAACACCGTTCGCCTGTCAGCTCCGGTTTCTCGTTGAACCAGCCCCTCGCGCTCCATGCGGTCGACCAGCCGCACCGTGGACGACTGCGCCAGCCCGAGCTGCCGGGACAGCACATCCGAGCGCAGACGCTGGGCGTGTTGCAGCAGCACCAGCGCAAACGTGTCGGATCCGTAGGTACCTTCGGATTCCTCGATGCCGCGCGCCACCGCGTCGGTCACCGAAATGGCCAGGGCGCCCAGCAGATTTTCGAGTTGTTCTGGTTTCATGGGGTGCCCGGCAGATTAAATGCATGATGCATG
>CAYWDZ010000226.1:0-4510 GCA_964456255.1 uncultured Steroidobacteraceae bacterium
GGACTATCCGAACCAGGTCAACAATGTGCTGTGCTTCCCGTACATCTTCCGCGGCGCGCTGGATTCGGGCGCGACCAAGATCACCGCGGAGATGAAGCTCGCCTGCGTGAAGGAGATCGCGGACCTGGCCAAGGCCGAGATCAGCGAGGAGGTGGCCAGTGCCTATGCGGGCCAGCAGCTCGCCTTCGGCACGGACTACATCATCCCGAAACCCTTTGATTCGCGGCTGATCCTGCGCATCGCGCCGGCGGTTGCGGCGGCGGCGGCGAGCTCGGGCGTGGCCACGCGCCCCATTGCCGATCTGGAAGGCTACCGCACCCAGCTCGCGCGCCAGTTTTCCTCCGGCGGCATGCTCACGCGCCCGGTGTTCGGTGCGGCGCGCGCCTCCACGCGCAAGCGCATTGCCTACGCCGAGGGCGAGGATGTGCGTGTGCTGCGTGCGGCGCAGGTGGCCATCGACGAAGGCATTGCGCAGCCCATCCTGGTGGGGCGTCCGGCGGTGATCGAAGCCCGCATCCAGAAGGCCAATCTGCGGCTGCAACTCGGCACGGATGTGACCGTGGTGAACCCGGATGATGATCCGCGCTTCAAGCGCTACTGGCAGACCTACCACCGCATCATGGGCCGCCGCGGCGTGAGCCCGGAGGCAGCCAAGGCCGCGGTGCATCGTTCCACCACCACGATTGCCTCGCTGATGGTGCACCTGGGGGATGCCGACGGCATGCTGTGCGGCCTGCATGGCCGCTACGACGCGCACCTGGAACACATCCGCGAGATCATCGGCATGCGCGAGGGCGAGAACGCACTGGCCGCGCTGTCGGGCATTGCCATCGACAAGCGCACGCTGTTCATCGCGGATACCTACGTCAATGAGGTACCGACGGCGGAACAACTCGCGCGCATCGCGCGCCAGGCGGTGCGCGAGGTGCGGCTGTTTGGTCTCACACCGAAGGTGGCCTTCATCTCGCACTCCAACTACGGCTCCTCGCGGCGCGAATCCGCCAAGCGCATGCGCGAGGCGTTCAACCTGTTCGCGGAGCAGAACCCGGAAGTGGAGTGCGACGGCGAGATGCACAGCGATGCGGCGCTGTCCGAGGTCACGCGCCGCGGCATGCTGATGGACAGCCGCCTGACCGGCGAGGCCAACATCCTGATCTGCCCGAACATCGACGCGGCCAACATCCTCTTCAACGTGCTGAAGGCCGTGAGCGGCGAAGGGGTGACGGTTGGCCCCATCCTGATGGGCGTGGCGCGCCCTGCGCATGTGCTCACGCCCTCCTCCACCTACCGCCGCGTGCTGAACATGACGGCGCTGGCCGCCGCGCAGGGCGCTGGCCCGACGGTGGTGCGGCGCGCAGTCAGCGCCTGAGGGCTATCTGTCCTTCTACTTGCGCGCGGCTTCCACCAGCGCGCGGATGGCCCAGCGCTTCACCTTGCGCGCTTCGGCATCGTCGATGCCGAGCACGTCGCGCGTGACGATCACGCCTTCGGTGCCGATGATCAGCGCCAGTGCCTGCTCCAGCTTCTTCAATGTGGCCGGCGTGAATTCGTCGCGCGCCGGCGCCAGCGCCGCGGCGATCAGTGGCGTGCGGCGGTTCTGGCGCGCGGGTGTGGCCTTGCCGGCTTTCGCATTGACGGCGCGCATCACCGAGTGCGCCAGCATGATGCGCATCTGCGATTCGCGTTTTGCAACGGCGTCGTGCAGCGCGTCGTCGACACTGTTCAACCGGGCGACCGGGTCCTGCCCGGCGCTGTCGTCGAACAACTGCTCGGCGGCAGGCACTTTCAGGTCGAGCGATGCCTCGGCCAGCAGCGCGGCAGCGTCGGGGAAGTAGCGGTACGCGGTGGCCCGCGACACCATCGCCTCGGCCGCCACTTCGTCGAGCGTGGGGTTCCTGCCCTGCTGCATCAGCCGCGCGGCGGCGCCCAGAAGATCCTTGCGGGTGCGCAGGCGCTGTTGTGGTCGGCCCTGTTCCTTTTCCGTCATGGCTTCAGCCCTGCGGCAGCTGCTGCACGATGGCGGCCATGTCGAGCCACACGTTCTCGCGCCTGATCTGCCCGGCATCGGTGAACTCCAGCACGTGCAGCAGCCGGAACTGCAGCGGTCGCCCGCGGCCTTCAAGTCCGAAAGGCCGGCCCGGCGCGGTGCCGTGCCACAGTGATTCGTCCACCATGAAGTTCTGGCCGTACAGGCGACGCAGGGATTTCACCTTGCCATCGGCCAGGTCCTGGAACAGCTGCTCGTAGAAGCCGCGCGCCGCTTCACGCCCACGCGTCGGGCCGGTTGGGAACCCGACGATGTCGTGCTCGGCATCGGGTGCCAGTGTGGCCAGCACGCCTTCGACATCGTCGGTGGCCTCGAAGTGGAAGTGTTCGTCGAGCCTGTCGTCCATCTGCTGCGGTGTGAGTGGCATATCCCTCTCCTTGAAGGGGTAGTTGCATGGTTCGAATCTTAATGAGACACTTGTCTCACGTCAAGACGTACGTCTCGTTAATTAGCCAACCCTGAAGAGGAGATCGGATCGTGAACAAGAAGGTCTTTTTCGGCGCCGGCGCCGCATCGCTGGCTTCCACCGCCACCAGCGTGTTGCTGCTGGCGCTGCTGCTGCAGCCGGCCGGGGCCGCAGCCGCCGAAACCGCCGGCGATGCCTCGGTGGAGCGCGGCCGCTACGTGGTGCGCACCAGCGGCTGCAACGACTGCCACACCGCGGGCTACCTCGAGAATTCCGGCAAGGTGCCCGAGTCGGAGTGGCTGAAAGGCCAGAGCACCGGGTACCGCGGGCCGTGGGGCACCACCTACCCCGCGAACCTCAGGCTCACGGTGGGCAGCATGAGCGAGGACCAGTGGGTGACCTTTGCGCGCGCTGAGCGGTTGCCGCCGATGCCCTGGTTCAACGTGCGGGTGATGAAGGAAGCGGATCTGCGCGCGATGTATCGCTACATCCGTTTCCTGGGTGCCGCGGGTGAACGTGCGCCGGCGCCGTTGCCGCCGGGCAAGGAGGGCTCGCTGCCGTTCATCTCGTTCATGCCCCAGACACCGCCGCTTGCACGGCAGCGTTGATGACACACCGGCGGGAGCGCCTACTCCCCTTCCCAGTAGTCCACGCTCTCGCCGGCGCGGCCGATGTGCACGGCCACCCGCGGCGATCCGTCGGGTGCGGTCTGGCGTGAATAGGTGGCGATCTTGCCCGAGTCCGGATACTCCACCGTCTCGGGCGTGATCATCGTGCTCACCGCGAGGTAGCGCAGCTCCTCGCTGCCGGTGTTGATGATCTGGTGCGCGAGCTCCGGCCCGCCCGGCGGGCTGGCGATGAAATCCCCCGCGCGGATCGACCACACCTCCGCGCCCACGCGCAGCTCGCCGCTGCCGGCGAGGATGAAGAACATCTCCTCGTTGGCATGGTGGTTGTGCAGCGGGAACGCGCGCTTGCCGGGTGGCACCGCGGTGATGTTGTAGCCGAGCAGGCGCGCGCCGATGCGCGTCCCAACCGCGCCCATGCGCGATTCGAAGCGCTCCGCTGCCTTGCCGCCGGGCTGGAAGCGCGACGGCCGGTCGCCGATCTGCACTTCATCCAGGTTGATGACGGGCTTGGTGGGCTGCTGCACGCTCATGGGTCCCTCCCTTTGCGAGCAGCATATCGGCCCTGCGCCGCGCTGGCGAGCAGCGCGGAGGTGATCAGCCGCGAATCTTGCGGATCTTTTCCAGCAGCTTGAGCTGCGCGGCGGCCATCGCCAGTTCCGACAGGGCGCGTGCCTGGTCGATCTTGTCGTGCGAGCTCGCCAGCGACTCTTCGGCCCGCTGCTTCGCGGCCAGCGCGGCCGCCTCGTCCAGGTCGTGTGCGCGGATCGCGGTGTCTGCGAGGATGGTCACCTTGTTGGGCTGCACCTCGAGCGCGCCGCCTCCGACGAACACGGACTGCTCGCCCTCGACGGTCTTGACCCGCACTTCGCCGGCCTTGATCAACGTGAGCAGGGGCGCGTGGCGCGGAGTGATGCCGAGCTCGCCTTCCTTCGCCGGCACGAAGACGATCTCGGCCTCACCGGCAAAGATTTCGCCTTCGGCGCTGACGATGTCGACGTGGATGGTCTTGGCCATGTGTCTTGCTCGCTGCTTGGTGACCGGGTGCCTGCAATCCGCTTACAGGGTCTTGGCCTTCTCCACGGCTTCCTCGATGGAGCCGACCATGTAGAAGGCCTGCTCGGGCAGGTGGTCGTAGTCGCCGTTGATGATGCCCTTGAAGCCGCGGATGGTCTCGGCCAGCGGCACGATCTTGCCGTCCTGGCCGGTGAACACCTTGGCGACGTTCAGCGGCTGCGACAGGAAGCGCTGGATCTTGCGCGCGCGGTACACGGTCGACTTGTCTTCCTGCGAGAGCTCATCCATGCCCAGGATCGCGATGATGTCCTGCAGTTCCTTGTACTTCTGCAGCACGCCCTGCACGCCGCGGGCGACGTTGTAGTGCTCCTCGCCGATGACCAGCGGGTCCAGCTGGCGGCTGGTGGAGTCGAG
>CAYWDZ010000227.1:0-4500 GCA_964456255.1 uncultured Steroidobacteraceae bacterium
CTTCTCGGTGAATGAGCAAGGCATCGTCAAGCTCGCCAACGTGCAGTACACCACCTGCCCGGAGGGGCACGAGGACTGGCTGCTGCGCGCCGACAGCCTGTCGATCAACACCGAGAAGAGCATCGGCACCGCGCACGATGCGCGCCTGGAATTCTTCGGCGTGCCGCTGCTGCGTCTGCCGGTGATTTCGTTTCCGGTGGGCGATGCACGCAAGAGCGGCATTCTGCTTCCCGGTATCGGCACCACCACGCGCGGTGGCGTGCAGGTGTCAGTGCCGTGGTACTGGAACATTGCCCCGCAACGGGATTTCACCTTCACGCCCACGTGGTACACGGCGCGCGGTGTCGATCTGGAAGGTGACTTCCGCTATCTGATGCGCCACAGCCAGGGCGAACTGCTTGCCAACTTCCTGCCCGGCGACGACAAGACCGGGCAGTCGCGCAGCCGCTGGCGCCTGAACAACGTCACCGACCTGACGCAGCAATGGCGCCTGACTCTGGCCGGCGAGAACGTCAGCGATGCACGCTATTTCGAGGATTTCGCGCAGGGCGCGACCGACGGCGCCAGCACCGCCTTCCTGCCACGCCTGGCGGAGCTGGCCTGGCGCGATGCCAACCTGCATGGCGGCGTGCTCGTCAGGAACTTCCAGACACTGGACCAGGATCTGCTGCAGGCCGATCGTCCGGCCACCGAGGCGCCGCGCTTCTTCCTGCGCGGTGTCTGGAATCTGGACGGATCCCTGCCACTGGTCTACGGCATCGATGCGGAGGCGACACGCTTTCGACATCCCGGCGAGGTGCAGGGCTGGCGGCTCGACGCCCAGCCGCAGATCGGGCTCGATTTCAGCGGCCCCGGATATTTCTTCCGCCCCACCGCGATGCTCGATGCTGCCGGATATTCACTGCGGGACGTGGCGCCAGGTACCGACGACAAACCCACCAGGACGCTGCCGCTGCTGAGCATCGACACCGGGCTGATCTTCGAGCGCGAGAGCGGCAGGCGCGGACAGCGCCGCATCACGCTCGAACCGCGCCTGATGTATCTGTACGCGCCCTATCGCGACCAGTCCGATCTGCCGCTGTTCGATACCGATGAACCTGACCTGAACTGGATCCAGCTGTTTCGCACCAACCGCTATGCGGGCCTCGACCGCATCAGCGATGCCAACCAGATCAGCTTCGGCGTGACCACGCAGGTCTACCGCAGCGACAGCGGCGAGCGCATCCTGTCGACCACCATCGGCCAGACTTTCAATTTCCAGTCCCCACGCGTGCGTTTGCCCGACGAGGAGCCGCGCTCGGGTGATGCCTCGGACCTGATTGCACAGATCGAGCTGTCCGCCTACCACAACTGGAGCTTCAGCACCGGCGTCCAGTGGAACCCGTATGCACACCGCACCGAACGTGCCGAAGTCCGCCTGCAATACCGGCCCGAGTCACGCAGCGTGGTCAATCTCGGCTACCGCTTCCAGAACGACAGGCTGGACCAGGCCGATGCCTCGGCTGCCTGGCCAGTCACGGATCACTGGCGGCTCTACGGGCGCGTGGTCTACTCGCTGCGCGAATCGCAGTCGATCGAGCAATTTGCCGGGTTCGAATACAGCAGCTGCTGCTGGAATGTGCGTGCCGTGGCCCGCGACTACGTCAGCCGCCGCACCGGCGAGCGCGACCGCAGCGTCTTTGTGCAGCTGGAACTCAAGGGCTTTTCCAGTGTCGGACAGGCTGCCGACGCTTTCCTGGAACGGGCCATTCGCGGATACTCCACACGCCGGCGGCGCTGAAGCGCAGGCTTGCCTACAGCTCTTGAGGAAATCGTAATGGTTCGCCCGTCCCTGACCGTTCTTGCCGCACTGATCCTCACCGGGGTGGTGGCTGCTCCTGCAGTACCCGCCGAGCCCGCGGCTGGCGCGGAGCAGGGCCAATCCAGGCCCGCAGCACCCAAGGGGGAACTGCTCGACCGCGTAACCGCCATCGCAAATGAAGGAATTGTCACGGAGAGCGAGCTGCAGGAAGCCATCGCCGATTACGCCCAGCAGATGACGCAGCGAGGCACAGCGCTTCCTGATCCACAGGTGCTGCGCAGCCGCGTGCTGGACATCCTGGTGACGCAGCAACTGCAACTGCAGCGTGCCGATCGCCGCGGAATCACCGTCTCCGAAGAAGAAGTCAACCAGGCAATCCGCGAATGGGCCACGCAGCAGAAACTGGATTACGCCCGCCTGCCCGACCTGGTGCCTGACTACAGCATGTTCCGCGACAGCGTGCGCAAGGCCCTGCTCATCGAACAGGTGACGCAGCGCGAAGTGAGCCAGCGCATCCACGTGACGCCACGCGAGATCGAGCAGTTCCTCGCGCGATTGAAGCGCCTGCCGGATGAAAGCGCCGAGTACGACGTATCGGACATCCTGATCGCCCTGCCCAGCGATGCCACCCAGGCGCAGGTGGACGAGGTGGCGAAGAAGGCGGAGGAAGTCTTCAAGCGTTCGGCCACTGAAGACTTTGCGGCTCTCGCCGCGCAGTACTCGGACGCCGAGGTCGGACTCAAGGGCGGCGCATTGGGCTGGCTCAAGAGCACGGAACTGCCGAGCTGGGCGGTCGACGTGATCCCGGTCCTCAAACCCGGCGAGGTCGCCAGGCCCATTGCATCATCCTGGGGCTATCACGTCGCCAGGCTCAATGGCATCCGCCATGCCGAGAGCGCCACCCGCGATCAGATCCACATTCGGCGCATTCTGATGAAGACCAATGCGCTGCAGGACGATGCCACCGTGAAGCTCAAGCTCAACGGCATCCGCCAGAAGATCCTGGATGGCGAGGACTTCGCGGCCTTCGCCACCAGCATGTCCGAGGATTCCGATTCGGCGGTCAATGGCGGCGAGACGGACTGGATGGAGCCGCAGGAATTGCGCTCCCAGGTCATCGCCAATGTCGTGGCGGGGCTGAAGGAAAACGAGATCAGCGAACCCTTCCAGGCCGAGAAGGGCTGGTACATCGTGCAGCTGCTGGGGCGGCGTCGCATCGACATGACCGAGGAAGACCTGCGCAACCGCGCCACGGTCCAGCTGTTCAACAGCAAGGCTGCCGAGGAAGAGCAGATGTGGCTGCGCGAAATGCGCGCGGAAGCCTACATCGAGACGAATCTCTAGCGCTCACCAGTGAATGGCGAACGACCGCGGCTGGCGCTGACTTCGGGTGAACCCGCCGGCATCGGTCCGGACATCTGCCTGCAGACCGCGCTCGCCGTGCATGAATCCGCACCGGGCTGCGACATCACATGCCTGGGCGACGCATCGCTGCTGGCAACACGGGCACGGCAACTGGGCATGGCTCTGCCGCCGGCCGGCGCGCAGTTCCGCATCGAGCATGTCCCGCTCGCAGCGCCGGTGACGGCCGGCGTACTGGATCCGCGCAATGCGCGCTATGTGCTCACCCTGCTGGATCGCGCACTGGCCGGTTGCCGCAGCGGCGAGTTCGCGGCGATGGTGACCGCACCGGTGCAGAAGAGCGTGATCAATGATGCCGGCATGGTCTTCACGGGGCACACCGAATACCTGGCGGAAGCCTGCGGTGTGCCGCGCCCGGTCATGCTGCTGGTGGCCGGTACGCTGCGCGTGGCGCTCGCGACCACCCACCTGCCTGTGGGCGCGGTAAGCCGGGCCATCACCCCCGGCCTTCTGGGTGAAGTGCTTGCGATACTGCAGCACGACCTCGTCTCACGATTCCGGATTTCCCGGCCGCGCATTGGCGTGTGTGGGCTCAATCCGCATGCCGGCGAGTCCGGCCACCTAGGACGCGAAGAGATCGAGGTGATCAGCCCGGCAATCGGGCGCGCGCGCGCACGCGGCATCGATGCCAGTGGCCCCTGGCCCGCCGACACCATCTTCACGCCCCGTCAGTTGCAGAACTTCGACGTGGTGCTGGCCATGTACCACGATCAGGGCCTGCCGGTGCTGAAGCACGCGGGCTTCGGCGAAGCGGTCAATGTCACGCTTGGTCTGCCGGTCATCCGCACCTCGGTGGACCACGGCACTGCGCTGGATCTGGCCGGTACCGGCAAGGCGGATCCCGGCAGCCTGATTGCGGCGTTGCGCCTGGCGAGTCAGCTCGCGGCCACGGCGTGATCCGCACGCGCAAACGCTTCGGCCAGCATTTCCTGCACGACCCCGGGGTGCTGGCGCACATCGTCGATGCGATCAATCCACAGCCCGGCGAGCATCTGGTCGAGATCGGGCCGGGGCCTGGCGCACTGACTGCGCACCTGCTGGAGCGCGTTGAGCGCCTGGATGCGGTGGAAATCGATCGCGATCTGGCTGCAGCACTGCGCGAGCGCTGGCCGCAGAACCTGAATCTTCACGAAGGCGACGCCCTGAAGTTCGACTTCACGCGCCTGGCCGCAGAGTGCGGCGGCATGCTGCGCCTGGTGGGCAACCTGCCCTACAACATCTCCACGCCATTGCTGTTCCACTTCCTGGCCCATCGCGCCGGCATCAGCGATGCCACC
>CAYWDZ010000228.1:0-4490 GCA_964456255.1 uncultured Steroidobacteraceae bacterium
ACGCACCCCGCGGGGCACTCGATGCCACGGCGCTCGGTCGCTCGCTCGCGCGTCACCTGCCCGAAGGCGCGATCCTGTCGGAAGAAGCCATCAGCATGGGCCCGGCACTCGCGGCGCAAACTGCCTTGGCTCCGCCACATGTGCACCTGACCAACACCGGCGGCGCACTGGGAATCGGCATTCCGCTGGCCACGGGCGCCGCGATCGGGGCGCCGGATCGCAAGGTCGTGAACCTGCAGGCCGACGGCAGCGCGATGTTCACGCTGCAGGCGCTGTGGACGCAGGCGCGCGAGCAGCTCGATGTGGTCACGATCATCCTTGCCAATCGCAGCTACGCGGTGCTGCGCGCGGAGATCGCGCGCGTCGGCGCGCGCGTGGAGGATGACCTTGCACGGAGCCTGCTGGACATCGACCGCCCCGACATCGACTGGGTCTGCCTCGCGCGTGGCATGGGCGTCGAGGCCGTTCGCGTCAGCACTGCCGAGGCGTTCGATGATGCACTGGCCGCCGCGCTCAAACAGCGCGGCCCAAGGTTGATAGAAGCAGTCATGGTGTCCTCATGAACGAACCCGTCGCACCGGATTGGTCACGCGCCGCGAAGATCGCGGTCGCGATGGTTGCCATCGCGCTGATGCTGGACGGCGTGGACGCGCAGGCGCTGGGCCTGGCCATCCCGCCGCTGATGCTCGAATGGGGTGTCACTCGCGGGGATTTCGCGCCCATCACGGCCGCCAGTCTCATCGGCATGGCCATCGGTGCCACCTTCGGTGGCGTGGTTGGCGATCGCATCGGGCGGCGGGCGGCGCTGATCGGCAGCATCATCCTGTTCGGCCTGCCCACTGGTCTTGCCACGCTCTCGCACGACACCATGAGCTTCGGCGCACTGCGCGCCGTGGCCGGGCTCGGCCTGGGCGCGACACTTCCCAATGCCACCGCGTTGATTGCCGAGTTCATGCCGCTGCGCCTGCGCAGCCTGGGCATGTCCATCGCGATGTTCGTCCAGCCCGTGGGTTCGATGACCGCCGGCCTGCTGGCCGCGGTGCTGCTCGAAAGCCACGGCTGGCGCAGCCTGTTCCTGATCGGCTGCGCAGCACCACTCGCGCTCGCGCTGCTGTTCATGTGGCGCCTGCCGGAATCGCCGGGATTTCTGGCCGCCGGTGCCGCGCCCACCCGCAGCAAGGCTTCGCTTGGTGCATTGCTCATTGCCGAGCGGCGTCGCGACACGCTGATCGCCTGGCTGGCCTGCTTTCTGTCACTGCTCGCGCTCTACAGTGTGCTCAGCTGGGCGCCGGCCATGCTGGCCGCCGAGCACCTGCCGCTTGGCTTCACCGGCACGGCGATTGCGACCTTCAGCATTGGCGGCATCGTCGGCAGTCTTGCGTGCGGACTGATGATCAGGAAATGGGGCTCGCGCCGCGCGCAACTCGTCATCGGCGCCACCGGCATCGCGGCCGGCGTGCTGTTGATCGCACTGTTCCGTTCAGGTGCGGCCACGACGACGGTCATCGCCGTGTTGATGCCCTTCGTCGGCGTTGGCGCCGCGGGCACACAGACGACCCTGTTCGCACTCGGTGCACACCTGTACCCCACGGAACTGCGCGCCACCGGCCTCGGCGCGATTCTGGGCGTGGGCAGACTGGGCGCAGTGGCCAGTGCATGGATTGGAGCCATGGCCGTGGATGCGGGCGGCGCGGTCGGGTTCTTCATCCTGTTTGCCGTGGCGATCGCGGCATCGACGCTCGCCTGTGTCGTGATCCGGCGCTCGATACCACCGGTACCGTAGGGATCAATCGGAGGGGAAGACCATGAAGACTTTCATTGCAGCACTTGGCCTGCTGGCCACACTCGCCGTGCCCGGCATCGCGATGGCCGGGGACTACGCGGATGAGCGCGCGGCCATCGAGAACCTCTCCAACCGCTACATGGTTGCGGTGGATGCCGGCGACCTGGAAACCGTCATGTCCACCTGGGACGACAATGGCGTCATGAAGTGGTCCGGCGGCGAGGACAAGGGCAAGGCCGCCATCCGCAAGTCCATGGCCGCCTTCGTCGGTCCGCCCAAGGTCAACCTCGCCCAGGACGCGACCTCACGGCCACGCACGCGGCATCTCATCCTCAACCATGTGATCACCATCGATGGCGACCATGCCACCGACATCGCCTACTGGTTCGAGCTGTCCAACAACACGCCGCAGCACAACGTGCAGCTCATCAACTACGGGCATTACGAGGATTCGTTGGTGAAGAAGAACGGCAAGTGGTTCTTCACGAAGCGCCTGATCTACAACGAGCAGGGCAACAACCGGATGCTCTTCTATCCGGCCCTGGGGGAAACGGATCCCCGCAGGTAGGCGACTTGCGGACTTGCCGGGAAGCGACTCCCCGGCAAGCCTCTTCAAGCTGGTTAGCGGTAACTGGCGTTCTTCACCGGGCTGCTGGCCTCGTTGAAGGCCCTGACCTCGGCGTTGAACCACTTCAGGATTTCGGTCCGCCTGGCCTTGGCTTCCTGCAGCTTGCGGGCGTCGCCTTCGCACTTCATGTAGTCGACGACCTTCTGCACGTAGGCATCGACACTGCGCTTGGCTGCCAGCATCGCGTCCATCTGCGCGGTCTTGCCATCCGGCATTGCGGCCGGAGCCTCGGGGGCGCTGCAGGAGGCCGCCATGGCGCCCTGCGCCGCAAACGCTCCAAGAACCACCACCGCAAGAACCGTGTGTACCTGCTTGAATGACTTCATCTCGGCCCCTCCCCCAGAACAATTCTGAGCTGGGCCGACTGTATGTCATTCATCTGTAACAATCTTCTGCTAGGGCAGCCGATTGTAATATTTCAATGCACCCGCGAAGACGAGCCATGCAGCGGTGTTATTCGCGCGCGATCAACAACGTAGCGTTGTCACAATTGGCTGGGGAGAGAAATGTGACAGTCACTCGCGCGACCGCGAGTTTGAAAAAGTGAGAAATCAGGCAATCCCCGACCGGAGGCAGGGCTCGATCGCGGTCACATCTGGAGGAAACCGCTACTGCTGGAACTCCGGCGTCATGTCCTTGCAGGCCTGCTTCTCGAAGGGCACGTCGGAGAGATACATGACGTCGTAGCTCTCGTAGGGCGCGGCCAGGTACACCGGGTCCGTCACCGAGTAGTCACGCCGCAGCGAGAAATTCTGCGGATCGAACGTGAAGCGCTCGACGATGTGCATCTGCTCGCTGCTGCGCGTGGGCGGCGACAGCACGCCCGCCTCGAACCCCACGGTGTCGACAACCAGCGTGTTGCCTTCCCAGCGGCCAATCGAGTGCCCGGCATAGCTGGGCTTGATGTTCGCTGGGTGACTGGCCATCCCGACGTGGATGCGGCGCTCGAAGTTGTACAGGCCATAGGTGATGTCGATCACCTTCTCCCCGTTCACCGTCTTCTGCTCGAAGCGGTTGATCGGCCAGTCGGCCGTCCAGTCACGGATAAAGCTGGTGGGTTTGCAGGCGAACCACGGGTTGTCTTTCGGCGAGCGGCCATTGAAGGCATCGGCCGCCTTCTTGCCCGCATCCGTGTAGACCACCTTCGGACGCGGCGGCTGCTTCGCCTGCACCTGCGCCGTGGTGATCTTGCCGGCCGCGAAATCCGCCGACATGCTCTTCGGGATCATGGAGCCATTGCCGCCGCTCGGCGGAACCGTGAGCACCAGCTGCTCCACCGCCCAGTCGCCACTGATGTTCGGCTGGCCATCGGCCAGCTTCAACGGACGCTTCGACGTGTCGACCTTCGTCTTCGTCTCGAACTGCGCGTTGCGATTGATCATCGGCGCATCGCCGAGCTTGAAGTTCTCGATGTAGCAGGCATTCGGGTCGGTGCGATGCGGATGGCCCTCGATCTCCACGTGCGCGCCGACCTTGAACATCTCGCCGGACCAGCCCGAACGCTTCAGCAGCGTGGCCGCGCGCATCTCGCAGCGCAGGTGCACCTTATTGCCCTGTTCGTCGACCGCGTCGATCTCCATGTAGGAGTGCGGGTTGATGAAGTGCATCTCGGTCATGGTCCCCGACCATTTCGCCGGCACGTCCATCATGAACTGGCCGAAGCTGTGGTGCGCCAGCGCCGGCGTGGCAAGGCCAGCAAGGGCCGCCGAAAGAATGATCGACCGCAGATTCCCCTGATACATGGATGGCCCCGCCCTATTGGTTCGTCTGGAGCCGAGTATAAGCGGGGTCATCCGGCCAGCGCGACAGAACACCGCCGCGCTGGTTGCGGGCGCCGCTACCGCGCTGGCGCTGGCGCCGGCGCGATGTTCGCCGGCAGCGGCCAGTTGCCATCGCTGTTCGCCGGCCAGTTCGGCACCGCCAGCTCCGGCGGCGGATAGAACATCGACGTGTAGGCGATCTTCATCTTCGCGTCGTCGATCACGAACCACCAGCTGGCGGCATTGCGCGGCGTGGGCGAACCCGGCTTGCGGATGAACACCCCGAGCGCCAGCACGATCTGCGCTTCCTCGTCCACCA
>CAYWDZ010000229.1:0-4489 GCA_964456255.1 uncultured Steroidobacteraceae bacterium
GTGCGGTAAGTGTCCTCGGAGAAATCCTCGTGACCCGGCGTGTCGAGCAGGTTCACGATGCGGCCGTTGAATGGAAACTGCATGACCGAGGAGGTCACCGAGATGCCGCGCTGCTGTTCCAGGCGCATCCAGTCGGAGGTGGCGTGGCGCGCGCTCTTGCGCGCCTTCACGGTGCCGGCCAGCTGGATTGCACCGCCAAAGAGCAGCAGCTTTTCGGTCAGCGTGGTCTTGCCGGCGTCCGGGTGAGAGATGATGGCAAATGTGCGCCGCTTGCTGATCTCGGTCGTTTTTTCGTCCACTATCGCCATGACCTGCCCATCACCTGCAACCCTCAAACAAACGCGGCATGATACCCGACCAGTGTTCGCCAAAGACGTAACGCCATGCGACCAGAACCAGTGATGCACCATCCAGCGCCCCGCGCACGAAGCCTTGCCGGACTGTGGCTGGCAACCCTGCTGCTGGCGCTGTGCGCGCCGGTGCTCGCCCAGCGTGCACCGGTGGAAGCCGAACACGGCATGGTGGTCTCGGCCAGCCAGATCGCATCGGAGATCGGCATGGACGTCATGAAGCGCGGTGGCAATGCCGCCGATGCCGCAGTGGCCACGGGCCTGGCGCTGGCCGTCGTGTATCCACGTGCCGGCAATCTTGGTGGCGGGGGCTTCGCCACTTTGCGGCTGGCCAGCGGCAAGGCCACCACCATCGACTTCCGTGAGACGGCGCCGGCCGCGGCTTCGCGCGACATGTACCTGGATGCCAGCGGCCAGGTCATCTCCGGGCAATCCACGGTGGGCTACAAGGCCGCCGGGGTGCCGGGCACAGTGGCGGGCCTGGCCTTGCTGCATCAGAAGTACGGCTCGGGAAAGCTGAGCTGGTCCGAGCTGCTGGAACCCGCGCATCGCCTGGCCGAGGCAGGATTCACCGTTTCCACCAACCTGGCCCGTGACCTGCGCTCCAGCGAGCGCCTGCTGGGTCGCTTCCCCGAATCCAAACGGATCTTCCTGCGCGACGGCAAGTTCTACGAACCCGGCGAAGTCTTCAAGCAGCCGGAACTGGCCAAGACCCTGCAGCGCATGCAGAAGAGCGGCGCGCGCGAGTTCTACACCGGCGAGACGGCGAAACTGATCGCCGCCGACATGAAAGCCAACGGCGGCACTATCGCGCTGGCGGATCTGGCCGCGTACGAGGCTGTCGAGCGCCCTGCCCTGACTGGCAGCTATCGCGGCTACGACATCGTCACCATGGGCCCGCCCAGTTCGGGCGGCCTTGCGTTGCTGCAGATGCTGGGCATGCTCGAGCCGCGCGAAGTGACGACGCTGGGCTACCACTCCGCGGCGCAGATCCATCTGTTCGTGGAGGTGATGCGGCGCGCGTTCCGCGACCGCGCGAACTTCCTCGGCGACGCGGACTACGTGCAGGTACCGGTCGAGCGCCTGCTCGACAAGACCTACATCGCCGGACTGATGAAGGACTTCGACCCCAACCGCGCCACACCCAGTGACGCGCTCAAGGCCAGCGCCATCCCGCCAGCCGAATCCACCCAGACCACGCATTTCTCCGTGGTAGACGCGGCCGGCAATGCGGTCAGCATCACCTACACGCTGAACGGGCTGTATGGCAATGGCGTCACCGTGCCCGGCGCCGGCTTCCTGCTGAACAACGAGATGGATGACTTCACCTCGAAAGTCGGTGCACCGAATGGCTACGGGCTGATCCAGGGTGAATCCAACGCCATCGCGCCGGGCAAGCGGCCCCTGTCGTCGATGACACCCACCATCGTGGCCAGGGGCGGCAAGCCCTTCCTGATCACCGGCAGCCCCGGCGGCCCGACCATCATCAACACCGTGTTCCTGGTGATCACCAACGTGATCGACTTCGACATGAGCGTGACGCGCGCCGTGGACGCACCGCGCTTCCATCACCAGTGGCAGCCGGACACCATCCGCTACGAACCCAATTTCACCAGCAGCGACACCATCGAACAGCTGGCGGCCAGGGGCCATCGCTTCGGCCAGCGGCGCCTCTACGAGAACGTGCCCGCGGACGAGGGCCGCAACCAGGGTGACGCCGAGTCCATCATGATCGACGCGAAGACCGGCAAGCGGCTGGGTGCCAACGACCTGCGCAGCGCGGATTCGGCCGCGGTGGGCTACTAGCGCCCCTTGCCCAGGACCTTGCGCAGCACCACAGCGTCCTCGCGCCCGCCCTTGGCCTGGTAGTAGCCGCGCCGCACGCCGATCTGCGAGAAGCCGCGGGATTGGTACAGCCGGATCGCCACCGGGTTCGACGGCCGCACTTCCAGGAACACGTCGCTGATGGCCAGCGCCCTGGCGAACTCCAGCAGATGCTCCAGCAGCATGCTGCCGATGCCGCGGCACCGGTACTGCTCCGCCACGCACAGGTTCAGCACATGGGCCTCGCCGGCGCCCAGGCTCATGATCCCGTAGCCGATCACGATGTGATCGATCTCGGCCACACAGCAGTAGTACCCCGCGCGCAGGCAGTCGCGGAAGATTCCCTCGCTCCACGGAAAGTCGTACGAGAGACTCTCGACGTCCGCGACCATGGGCACATCATCCGGCTCCATGTCGCGGATCAGCACTTCGGGCGGTGCGCTGGGGGAAACCGCGCTCATTGAGCCGCCCCACTGGCCACGCGGCGCGCGAATTTCAGATCCTCCCAGGCCTTGCGCTTCTCGGTCGGCGAGCGCAGCAGATAGGCGGGGTGGTAGGTCACGACCAGCGGAATGCGCTGCACTCCGAAAGCGTGCACCCGGCCGCGCAGCTTGCCGATGGGCGTGTCGGTGGCCAGCAGGTTCTGCGCCGCAGTGCGCCCGACGGCCAGCATGATCCGTGGCTTGAGCAGCGCGATCTGCCGTTCCAGGTAAGGCAGGCACTGTGCGACTTCTTCAGGCCTGGGGTCGCGATTGTTCGGCGGCCGGCACTTGAGCACATTGGCGATGTATACACGCTCCCGCGACAGGCCAATGCCGAGCAGCATCGAGTTGAGCAGTTGCCCGGCACGACCGACAAACGGTTCGCCCTGCTGGTCCTCGTCGGCGCCCGGCGCCTCGCCGACCACCAGCCAGCTCGCCGCACGATCACCCACCCCGAACACGGTGCGCGTACGGCACTGGTGCAGCTCGCAGCGCGTGCAGCCTGCAACCTCCCCGGCTACCGCATCCCAACTGTCGTCCACTCGCTCGCGGATGGCAGGCAGAGGCACCGCAAGCTGTGGTGCTGCGGGCATCGCCTGCGGTACTTTCGCGACCGGCTGCACGGCCAGCGCCCGCCGCTGCCGCCAGTCGGTGAGACCAAGTGCCGCCAGATAGTCGGCCCGCTGTGGCATCAGGAAGTGCTGTCTCCGGAGTCGCTGCCGGACTCGATGGCGCGTTGCTGCTTGCGACGATGGCGCAGCAGCCAGAACAGCGGTCCGGACAGCGCATAGCCACCGAAGATCACCAGCAACGCGATGGGCGGATACAACGCGATCAGGATGAAGCCCAGTGGCACCAGCAGGAACTTTGCAAAGCGCACCGGACCTTCGGCATCGAGCTGCTTGAAACTGTTGTAGCCGAAATTGCTGACCATCAGCGCACCGGCGCTGGCCGTGACGAATGCGGCAATGATCAGGCCCGGCAGGCCCGGCTCGCGCCACTCGCTGGAGAACCAGATGAACGCCGACACCACGGCCGCTGCCGATGGGCTGGGCAGACCTTCAAAGAAACGCTTGTCCGCGGTGGCATGCCGCATGTTGAAGCGCGCCAGCCGCAGCGCCGCGCAGACCGCGTAGATGAAGGCTGCCAGCCAGCCGACCTTGCCCCAGACATCACCGTATTCACGCAGTCTCTGGAAGCCCCACTGGTAGGCGACGATGGCCGGGGCCACCCCGAAGGAGACCATGTCGGCGAGGCTGTCGTACTCCTGCCCGAAGGCGCTCTCGGTACGCGTCATGCGCGCCACACGCCCGTCCAGCGTGTCGAACAGCATGGCCGCGAACACCGCAAAGCCGGCGCGTTCGTAGTTGCCGTCGATGGCCGCGACAATCGCGTAGAAACCCGAGAACAGGCACCCCGTGGTGAACAGGTTCGGCAGCAGGTAGATGGCGCGGCTGCGTGGGCGCCCGGTGTGATTGGGATGTTCCATTGGATGCTGCTGAATGCTGCGCGTAGGTGCAGTGCGCGCATGATAGCTGAACTGCTAGACTCCCAGCACTCGCCATAAGGTCTGATTTTTCAAGGGTTTCATGCGTCTTTCCCGCTATCCGATCAACACTTCCAAAGAGACTCCCGCCGACGCGGAGGTCATCAGCCACCAGCTCATGCTGCGCGCCGGCCTGATCCGCCGCCTGGCGGCAGGCATCTACACCTTCCTGCCCATGGGCCTGCGCGCCGTGCGCAAGGCCGAGAACATCATCCGCGAGGAGATGAATCGGGCCGGTGCACTCGAGCTGCTGATGCCGGCGGTACAGCCGGCCGAGCTGTGGCAGG
>CAYWDZ010000230.1:0-4431 GCA_964456255.1 uncultured Steroidobacteraceae bacterium
GCACACCACCAGCACATTGCGGGGAATCCGGAAATATTCCACGGTGCGCGCGAGCGCGAATGAATTCGGCGGAATGATGCACACGTCGGATTCCAGATCGACGAAGTTCTGCGTATCGAAGTTCTTCGGATCGACGATGGTGCTGTTGATGTTGGTGAAGATCTTGAATTCACGCGCACAGCGCACGTCGTAGCCATAGCTCGATGTGCCATACGAGACGATGCGGCCGGCGCCGGCGTCGCGCACCTGGCCGGATTCGAACGGCTCGATCATGCGGTGGTCCTGCGCCATGCGCCGGATCCAGTGGTCGGACTTGATGGTCATGAAGCTCTCTCGACAACGATATTGGGAAAACTGCCACTGCGATCACGCGGGCGGCGGGCCAGCGCACCGGCCGTGTGGCGCGCCAGCTCGATCCAGGCTCTGGTGCGCGCGCCCTGCCCGGCCAGCGTCACCGGTTGCCCCGCGTCGGAATCGATGCGGATCTGTGTATCCAGTGGCAGTTTGCCGAGCAATGCCACATTGCTTTGCGCCGCCAGGCGTTCGCCGCCGCCGGCACCAAAGATCGCGTCCTCAAGTCCACAGTGACTGCAGATGTGGGTGCTCATGTTTTCCACCACACCCAGCACGGCCACGGACATCTTCTCGAACATCGCGATGCCCTTGCGCGCGTCCGCCACTGCGATCTCCTGCGGCGTCGTGACCACCACGCTGCCTGCCACCGGCACCTTCTGCGCCAGCGTCAGCTGCAGGTCGCCCGTGCCGGGCGGCAGGTCCAGCACCAGGTAGTCCAGTTCGCCCCAGGCGGTCTCGCCCAGCAGCTGGTTCAGGGCCTGGGTCACCATCGGCCCGCGCCAGATGACCGGCTGTGCGGCATCCACCAGGAACCCGATCGACATCAGCTTCACCCCGTGGGCCGTCACCGGCACGATCCGCTTGCCTTCGGTCTGGGGCTTCTGCCCGGCCACCCCGAACATCAGCGGCTGGCTGGGCCCGTACACGTCGGCGTCCAGCAGACCCACCCTCGCGCCCATCGCGGCCCAGGCGGCCGCCAGATTGGCTGCCACGGTGGATTTGCCGACGCCGCCCTTGGCGGACCCCACGGCGACGATGTTGCGGATACCGGACTGAGGCTTCAGTGGCCGCTGGACGGCGTGCACGGGAATGACCGAGCTCAGCTCCAGCACCAGCTCGCCGGCAAACCCGCCGCGCTGCAGTGCACCCTGCAGCAGGGGGGCGATCTCGGCCGCGTAACCGCCCACCGGGACCGGCAGCGCGAGCTGCAATTGAAGTCCCGCAGCCGAGGACTCCAGAGCCTTGATTGCCCCAAGCTCGCCCAGGGTCCTGCCGATGTAGGGGTCGCGCCACGCCGCCAGCAGTGCGCGCAGGGTTTCATCCAGCTCGCTCATGTGATCCCGTTCAAGGAAAGGGCCGGGATTCTAGCAGTGCGAGCCAGCTCGCAGCCGGCCAGCAGGAGCCCTATGGCATACTCCGGGGGCCTTGTTTCGAGGTTTTTGGTGCGAATTCCACTCCATTAATGGCCCTGTTCACGAACCTGCGTTCTGAACGACTGATCTCCCAGATCAAGTCGACCGACAAACCACTGTCGGAAGAGACATTGAAGTCGGTGGAAAAGCTCAAGTCACTGGGTCCGGGCGTCATCGACCCGGTGATCCTGTCACTGGCCGACGCCGACAAGAATGCCACGGTGGCCCTGGTCGACGTGCTGTCGACCCTCGTATCGAACAAGACCTTTCCGCGCTTCCTGCAGGGACTGTGCGATGGCAATGCGCGCATCGCAGCCGGCATCAGCTGGGCGCTCACCAGCAGCCGCAACTACACGCCGGGCCTGCTGATCGAGGCGCTGAATACCAAGGGTGTCGCCAAGACCGCGGTGCTGGACGTCATCCACGCCCAGCGGGACCGGTTCAACCTGCGCGAATTGCTGAACGCGGCCTACGCCCAGGAGCCGCAGGACAAGGCCGCGCTGTTCCGCATCATCGCCGAGGCCGCTGACGAGAACTCCACGGGCGAGCTGGTGAGCCGCCTGGAGGGCAAGGACCCGATTGCCAGGGTGCACATCATCAATATCCTGGCGAAGTTCAACCGGCCCGACATCAAACGCGCACTGCAAGGCCAGCTGCGCGACCAGAACAAGATGATCCGCTCGGTCACCCTCGCCGCTCTGGCCCGCATGGATGGGCCGATCGACGTCGAGACGGTCTGCCGCCTGCTCAAGGACCCCGAAATCGACGTGCAGAACCGCGCGATCGACGTGCTGATCCGGGCCAATGATCCCGAGACGGTCAAGCACCTGATCCCGATCCTGAAGGATGAGAACGAGTACGCGCGCCGCTCGGCAGTTGAGGTCCTCAACGAGATCGGCGATGCCAAGTCGGTCAAGTACCTGCTCGAGGCGATCAAGGACGATGACTGGTGGGTGCGCAGCCGTGCCGGGGATGCGCTGGGCAAGATCGGTGGCCCGAAGGTCATCGATGCCGTGTTGCGCCTGGCGCGCGACCAGGACGAGGACCTGCGCCGCGCCGCCATCGAGATCCTGAACCAGACCAAGGACGAGCGCGCGGTCAATCACCTGATCGAGGCGACGAAGGACAAGGACTGGTGGGTCTGCGAACGCTCGGTCGACGCGCTGGCTGAAATCGGCAGCAAGAAGGCCATGTCGCGCCTGCTGGAGATGTTGCCGACCACACCCGTGCGCTCGCTGCCGGTGGTGATCCGCGCGATCGGCAAGCTCGGCGAAGCCAGGAACCTCGACGTGCTGCTGCCCCTGCTCTCGCGCCCGGAGAAGGAGCTGCGCATCGAAGCCATTCATGCGGTCGGAGCGCTGGCTGACCAGAAGCGCTTCGAACATGTGCGCCTGCAATTGCAGGCGCAGAGCCAGAATCCGGACGCCCAGGTTGCCCAGGCGGCCGCTACTGCACTGAAGGAGATGGGCACGCGTCTGGCCGAAACCAGCGGCACCGTCGCCATGAGCGGCCAGTCGAGCTCCGGCCCCCATGGGGAACTGGCCCGCTCGGTACCCATGGACGAGGATGAAGCCAAGGCCCTGCTGCACCAGGTCGAACAGGGCGGCTCGGCCCTCAAGCTCGACATTTCCACCCTGCGCACCGGCGACATGCTGGAGGGCCGCTACAAGTACATCGAACGCATCGGCAAGGGCGCGTTCGGCACCGTGCTGCTGATGGAAGACACGGTGGTCGATGACCGCCTGATCCTGAAGTTCCTCAATCCGAATGTCTCGGAAGACGAGGAGATGATGAAGCGCTTCGTGCATGAGCTGCGCTACTCGCGCAAGATCACGCACCAGAACGTCATCCGCATCTACGACTTCCTGCAGATCCAGGGCAACTACGCCATCTCGATGGAGTACTTCCCGTCGCACACGCTGGGCGCGGAGATCGTCAACGAGAAGCCAATTGAAACCAAGAAAGCGGTGAAGTACGCCATCGACATGTGCGTGGGCATGACGGTGGCGCACAAGGTCGGCATCGTGCACCGCGACCTGAAGCCCGCCAACGTGCTGATCAACAACGAAGGTCTGCTCAAGATCGTGGACTTCGGCGTGGCCGCGGCACATCGCGAAGGCGACACGCAGCTGACCAAGACCGGGTACGTGATCGGCTCCCCCAAGTACATGGCGCCCGAGCAGATCCTGGGCCGCAAGGTGGACGAACGGGCTGACATCTACGCCATCGGCGTGATCATGTACGAGATGTTCACCGGCCAGCCGCCGTATTCGCGCGGCGACCACATGGCGGTGATGTACCAGCACGTGCAGGGCAAGGCGCGCCCACCGCTGGAAGTGAACCCGAAGCTGCCACCGGGCATTGCCGAGATCATCACGAAGGCCATGGCTGTGGACAAGACCAAGCGATTCCAGACCATGGATGAGATGCGGATCGCACTAGAACGGTTCGCTTGACGTAAGATTGCGGGCATGGCCCGCATAGACGCTTTTCTGAAGCTGGGCACCCAGCAGGGCTGCTCGGACATCCACCTGGCCGTCGGCATACCGCCCATGCTGCGTGTGTTCGGCGACCTGATGCCCATCAAGTTCCGCGATCTGCGCGACAGTGAGCTGGAGTCGTACCTCACGGAGATCCTGACCCCTGCGCAGCAGGAGGTGTTTGCCACCGGCGAGGACGTGGACTTTTCCTACGTTTCCACCGATGGCGGACGTTTCCGCGTCAACGTCTTTCGCAAGGACACCGGCGTGGGCGCCGTGTTCCGTACCATCCCGACAGAGATTCCGACCATCGACAAGCTGGGCCTGCCCCCGGTGGTCAAGAAGCTCTGCGACCACCACCAGGGCATGATCCTGGTCACCGGGTCCACCGGTTCGGGCAAGTCCACCACCCTGGCCGCGATGATCGACCTGCTCAATACCACCAAGAAGCTGAACATCATCAG
>CAYWDZ010000231.1:0-4418 GCA_964456255.1 uncultured Steroidobacteraceae bacterium
AGTGAATTCCTGCATGATCACGCGCGCCGGCTGGAAGGAAATTTCGTGGGAGGGCGCCGCCTTGGCTTCCCAGTTCAGCAGTGCCTCGATGTCCTGGCGCGTGACGTTGACCCCGTCTTCGAAGCGCAGCAGGTTTTCGAGCAGGATCTTCAGGGAGTAGGGGAGTCGGGCAACCTTCTCGGCCGGCAGTGACTTGAAACTCCAGATGGTGTGCGCCTTGCCGTTGACATCCAGAGTGGTGCGCGCCTTGAAGCTGTCCGTCATGTCGATCTCCGCCGTTTGAGGCGGCGAATTATAGCCCGGTTTGCACGATCACTCCGCCGCCAAGGCAGCGCGTATTCCGGTACAGCACGGCCGACTGCCCCGGCGTCACCGCACGTTGCGGCGCCTCCGGTTCGATGGCGACGCCGCCGTCGGGGGTCAGTGAAACCCGGGCAGGTTGGTCCTCCTGACGGTAGCGCAGCCGTACCGTGATGCCGGGTGCAAGGTCCGGCGGCGAGTCGCACAGCCAGTTGACCTCGCTCGTGACCAGGTGCCGGCAGTACAGCGCCGGGTGTTCTTCGCCCTGTGCGACCAGCAGCGTGTTGTCGGCCATGCGCTTGCCCACCACATACCAGGGCTCCCCGCTGCTGCCGCGCGTGCCGCCAACGCCGATGCCGCCGCGTTGCCCCAGGGTATAGAAGGGCAGCCCGACGTGTTCGCCCAGGTACTGGCCGTCGGTGGACAGGATCGGACCGGGCTTGTGGGGTACGTATTCCTCGAGGAATTCGCGAAACGGCCGCTCGCCGATGAAGCAGATGCCGGTGCTGTCGCGCTTGGCGGCCACCGGCAGGCCGGCGGCGCGTGCGATCTCGCGCACTTCATCCTTGTGCAATTCGCCCAGCGGCATCAGCACGCGCGCAAAGCACTCGCGCCGCACGGCGTGCAGGAAATAGGACTGGTCCTTGCCGGCGTCGACGCCCTTGTGCAGCTCGGGACCTTCGTTTTGAACAATGCGCGCGTAGTGCCCGGTTGCCAGCAGCTCGCCGCCGAGGCGCATGGCGTGGCGCAGGCAATCACCGAACTTGATCTCGCGATTGCACAGCACGTCCGGATTGGGTGTGAGGCCGGAGCGATAGGCGGCGAGGAAATCGGCGAACACCTGGCGGCGGTACTGCCCGGTCAGGTCCACCCGATGCAGGGGTATGCCGAGCTCATGGGCGACGCTGCGCGCGTCCTGGAAGTCCTGGGCGGAGGTGCAGTAACCCTGCTCATCCTCTTCCCAGTTGTGCATGAAGAGCCCCTGAACTTCGTAACCGGCACGCTTCAGCAGCAGCGCGGTGACCGCGGAGTCGACGCCTCCGGAGAGCGCGACGATGACACGGGGCTTCATCCGCTGGTCCGGTCAGGCGATCGCGGCGATCGGCTGCGCGTCGAGGTAGTTCAGCGCGGACAGGTCGTGGCGCTGACCGGCGAGATGGTCGTCGATGCAGCGCATGACCAGCGGGCTGCGCAACTTTCCGGGCTGGGCGAGCAGGGCCTCGCGCTCCATCCAGTGGGCGGCCACGACCGGATGGTCCAGCTTCCGTCCGGCTTCATGGCCGGTCACGTCGCCGATGATGGCGACGCGCAGGATGGAATGCCCGTTGGCCGGATTGCGCCACAGGTAGATGCCCAGCAGCGCACGCGGCACGAAGTGCCAGGCCGTCTCTTCGAGGGTTTCGCGCACGACGGCATCGATGATGGATTCGCCGTCGTCAACGTGGCCGGCCGGCTGGTTGTAAAGCAATGCGCCGCGGATGCGCTCCTCGACAATCAGGAAGCGGTTGCCCTGCTGGACAATTGCGGCGGCGGCAAGATCGGGGCGCCAGATCATGGGCGCAAGTATAGGCCGGGCGGAGCGGCTCTCAGTACTTGGGAACGCTGGCCACCCACATCTCGTCGAACTCCTGCAGATAGAGCTTGGCGATGGGCGGCTGCTCGAAACCGGCCACCCCTTCCCAGCTGGTGACCTGTGCGCGATAGACGATGGCGCGGCTGTCCGCGATGAGCATCCCGCTGGTACGGGCGGCGAATTCAGGACTGACGGTGCGTATCTCGATATGGCCGGAAAGCCGGCGGCGCATCGCGGCCAGCTTGTGCGGTGAGGTGTACGGCACCGGTCGCTGCGTCAGCACGCGGATCTTGGCGAAGTTGTGTGACAGCAGGAAGCGCTGCACCGCATCCAGAAAGGAGGTCTGCTCGTACAGCTTGGGTTCCAGGTCCAGGCTGTAGATGGACAGCAGGCGCTGCGCGCCCGACACGGCGCGGCGATTTGCGGCGCGAATGTCCTCCACCGAGGTGAGGACCTGCAGCGGCTCCGGCTTCGGCTGGGCACCGCCGCGCCCCAGCACCGGAACGGGTACGGTGTTGGAGGCCTGATGTCCTGCAAAGTAGTAATGAGGGCCGCGCATGCCCCGGAGTCTAGGAAGGCATCTTGGACGCGGATTGTGGGACCCGTCACGCTTTGCCGTAGCCCGGCATTTGACCGAATCCGAACTGTGCGCTGCTTCGCACGACGCCCGCATTATGTCCAGCGGCGAGCGGAACGCCCGTGTGGGCGCTACAGGGCGGCGAGTCTTGCCGCCAGACCGAGGTAGCTGGAGGGCGTCAGGGCCAGCAAGGCCTTGCGGCGCTTCTCCGGCAGCGGCAGCGATGCAATCAGCCCGGCCAGGGATTCCCGCGTCAGCGGCTTGCCGCGCGAATGCTCCTTGAGCAGTTCGTAGCCATTCGGCACGCCTTCGGCGCGCAGCACGGTCTGCACGGCCTCGGCCAGCACTTCCCAGGCCTCATCCAGATCGGCCGCGATGCGAGCCGGATCCGGTGCGATCTTGCCAAGGCCACGCAGCGCGGCGGACCAGGCGATGACGCAATGACCCAGGGCCACACCCACGTTGCGCAGCACGGTGGAATCGGTGAGGTCGCGCTGCCAGCGGGAAACCGGCAGCTTCTCGGAGAAATGCCGCAGCAGCGCGTTGGCAACTCCGAGGTTGCCCTCGGAATTTTCGAAATCGATGGGGTTGATCTTGTGCGGCATGGTCGATGAGCCGACCTCGCCGGCCACCGGTCGCTGGCGCAGATAGCCCAGCGAGACATAGCCCCAGATGTCGCGGCAGAAGTCGATAGTGATCACGTTGATGGCCGCAATGGCATCGCAGTATTCAGCGATCCAGTCATGCGGTTCGATCTGCGTGGTGAAGGCATTCCACGACAGCCCGCAGCGCTTGACGAACTGGCGCGAAACCGCGATCCAGTTGATGCGGGGAAAGGCCGCATGGTGCGCATTGAAGTTTCCGACCGCGCCATTCCACTTTCCCATGATGGTCACGTGCGACAGTCGCGCGCGGGCCCGCTCCAGGCGCGCGCGCACGTTGGCGAATTCCTTGCCCAGCGTGGTGGGCGAGGCAGTCTGGCCATGCGTGCGCGACAGCATCGGCAGCCTGGCATGTTCTGCGGCCAGCTTCGTGAGGGCATCCAGCAGCGCGTCGAGCCGCGGCATCAGCACTTCGGTGCGGGCGCGTGACAGCAGCCGCGCATAGCTGATGTTGTTGATGTCCTCGGAGGTGCAGCCGAAATGCACCAGCTCCAGTTGCGCGGGCTTCGCGCCGGCTTCGGTCAGCGCGTCGCGCACGTAGTATTCAACGGCCTTCACGTCGTGGTTGATGCGCTTTTCGATGGCCTTGACCTTGCGGGCGCTGTCCGGGCCCGGGTCATCCGCGAGTTGTTCCAGACGCGTGCGGATCGCCCGGGACCAGCTGGCGGCCGGCAGATCCGGCAGGGATTCTCCCAGCTGCAGCAGCCACAGTGCTTCGACACGGATGCGTTCGCGCACCAGGCCTGCTTCGGAAAGGAGCTGGGCCAGGCCCTCGGTGGCGGCGCGATAGCGTCCATCGACAGGGGAGAGGGCGGTCAGGCTGGAGTCCATGCTGCTCAGGCGCGGGGGTGCCGGTGTGAATGTTAGGATGCGCCAATCATAACCGATGGCGCCTGTTGGCTTTCCCTTTCATGAGCAAACCTGATTTCCGAATCGAGCGCGACAGCATGGGTGAGTTGCAGGTGCCCGCTGCCGCGCTGTGGGGTGCGCAGACCCAGCGCGCCGTGCAGAACTTTCCCATCAGCGGGCGGCCCATGCCGCGCGACTTCATCCGGGCCGTGGCGCTGATCAAGGCAGCTGCGGCACGCGCCAACAGTGAGCTGGGCCTGCTCGATGCGGATGTGGCCGCCGCGATCGTCCAGGCTGCGGATGAGGTTGCAGCCGGCAGGCACGATGCCCAGTTCCCGATCGACGTCTTCCAGACCGGCTCGGGGACCAGCACCAACATGAATGCCAATGAGGTGATTTCCCACCTCGCGGCGCACCGTCTCGGTCGCGCGGTTCATGCCAACGCTGCAGTGAACAT
>CAYWDZ010000232.1:0-4383 GCA_964456255.1 uncultured Steroidobacteraceae bacterium
GTTCGGTATCTGCTTGCCGTAGATACCGGTCGCGATCAGGGTCAGCGGATGCATGGCCTCGTCGATGCGCAGGCCTTCGACATAGGGCCAGTTGAGGCCCGAGCTGAAGATGCCACCGCCCTGGCCGGGCATGCGCTTCGGGTCAAGCAGCGTGGTGAATTCCACGTACTTCGCCTTGGAGGTCGGCTTGAAGCGCTTCAGCAGGTCCGCCAGCATGAAGCCATCCCACGGGATCACCATGGACCAGGCCTCCACGCAGCGCAGCCGGTACACGCGCTCTTCCAGGGTCTGCTGCTTGAGGATGTCCTCCAGCGCGAACTTGCCGGTGACCTCCGCCTCGCCATCCACCGTCACGCTCCACGGCGTCGGATTGAAGTCGCGCGCCTGGCGGACCGGGTCATCCTTGCCGGTACCGAATTCGTAGTAATTGTTGTAGGTGGTGATGTCCTCGTAGCTGTTGGGCTTTTCGGAGATCGACATGGCGTCATTGCGCGGCGCATTGAGGGTTGCGAGAACGCGTCCGCCCGAGGCGGCCCGTGCGCCGGTGCCCAGCATGGCGAGCGTTGCTCCGCCGATGCCGGCCGCCAGCAGGTGGCGACGGCTGAGGTAAACCGCTTCCGGAGTGATTTCGGAAGGCAGGATGCGGTGTGTGTGGCTCTTCATGGTGTACCCCGCGGTTCGAGAATCGGTCTGCACAACATACTACGAGCTGTCAGGCCCGATTGTTACCCGCCAGACGGAATCCGCCAATCGGCACGCCTGCGCCGCGATACGAGGTGGGCGAGCATGAGCAGGCCCGCGAGCCCCAGCAGGTCTGGGGAACCACCCCCACCCCCACCCCCACCCCCACCGCCACCACCGCCGCCGCCACTCGCCTGATCATTGTCCGAAATACTGATACTGGCAGAAGCCGATGTGTCGACCGCATAGCCGGTTCCAGCCTGCAGGGTAAGGACAAGCGTTTCCGTTCCCTCCACCGCAGTGTCATCAATTGGGACGACGTTGACCGAGACGTTTTCTTGCCCTGCGGGAATTACAGCTGTGGTAGCCAATCTTGTGTAGTCAGCTCCGTTGATCGCTGTGCCACCAAGCGCGAGATTCACACTCAGCGCCGAGCTAACACTCCCGGTTCGGGTAATCCTGAACACCCCTGGGTCTAGCCCGGCCTCGGATCCGCCAGGATCTGCAGCGACGACGTTCAAGCAACCGTATGTGTCGGTGAGGGTAGAGGAGGTCCGTGCGAGCGTAATGGTAGACACATCGGTTCTGCCGACGTCGTCTGCCACCGTTAGTTGCACTACGGTTGTGCCAGTTGAAGGCGCTACCACTGACGTCGTTGACCCATTGCTTGATGTGAGCGCTCCGGCGCCACAGAAGACCGACCAAGCGTAGCTGACGATACTGCGGCCGTTCGCACCTGTGCTTCCTGCGGCCTGAAGCGTCACTGTGGAATTGGCCGCATAGTTTCCAGGGGCAGTGATCACTGCGATGGGCCGCAAGGCTTGGTCCACAGCGCCGCGGGCATTGGCCATGCCTGCGCCGCACATGGCGGTCGAGCAGATGCATTCCGCCTGTTGCAGGTCATTCTGGCCGGTGGGCAGGTGGCAGGCGGGAGGCGCCGGCGTGGAATCGCTGCTGGTGGGGTAAGGCGTGGCGCCAAGCCGCATGCGCTTGATCAGCTGTGCCGGAGTCAGGTTCCCATTCACTGCCAGCATCAGTCCGGCGATGCCCGAAACGATCGGGGAGGAAAAGCTGGTGCCGATGTTGTAGTTGAACTGGTCCGTGTAGGAGTAGGTGGAACTCGGAGTGGTTAGTCCTGTGTTCCAGGTGGTGTCCAGCGAATACAGGCAGGGCTCGCCAATATTCACGTAAAAGCAATTGCCGCCTGGCGCGCCAAGCGCGATCTCGGGCCCGAGGCTGCTGAAGCCGACCTTGGTGCCGGCATGTCGCAGGCCCAGGACGGCCATCGCCCCCGGACAGTTCGCCGGCGCGTCCACCGGTCCTCCTTCATTGCCCGCCGAGGCGACCACGAGTGCGCCGGCCGCGGTGACCTCGTTGATTACGCTGGCATAGGTGCCACAGTTGCCTGTGGCGCCGAGGCTGACGTTGATTACGCGCGCCGGTGTGGGGTTGACGGGTACCCCCGCCACCGCCAATCCAGCTGCCCAGCGGATGCCATCAATTACGTCTGAGGACCATCCGCCGCACTTGCCGAGCGCGCGCACGGGCAGCAGCGAGCCGCTCCAGATCACGCCGGCAATGCCGAGGCCGTTGTTGGTCCGCGCGGCAATCATCCCGGCGACACGCGTCCCGTGCCAGGTGCTGTCCGAATTGGAACCGCAGTTGTCTGCGGCGGTTACCCAATCACCTGGATCCGACGGATCGGCATCCCGGCCATTGCCGTCATTGGCGGTGGAGTAGTCGCCCACGCCATCGGCCGACACGAAATCATATCCGTCGAGAAACTTGCCGCCATTCGCCACGCGCTCCAGGTCCGGGTGATTGAACAACGCGCCGGTGTCCACCACTGCGATCACGACGCCGGCACCGCCGGTGGTGATGTCCCAGGCTCCCTGCGCATTGATGGCGCTGAGCTGTCCGGCACCGGCACCGAGATACCACTGTCCCGCGGCCAACGGATCGTTCGAGACGGCGTGGGCATACACACGCCGGTCGGGCTCTGCAAATTCCACATCGCTGTCGGAGCGCAGCCGGGTCAGCGCGTTGGCGTAGGGAACGCCGGCGGTGTCCGCGACAATCAGCACATGCATTCCGTCACCCAGCGCCCGCATGGACCGGATGAACATGCCGCGGCGATCCGCCAGTGCGTCCAGACGCAGCTGATCGGTTGCAGTCGGCCGTGCTTCGGTGCGGAGCTTGACGATGAACCGCTGTGCACCGGCCTGTTGCTGCGGCGTCGGACGGGGTTGCACTGGCGCGAATTCCGCGGCGATCACGGTGCGCACCGGCAGCATCAGCGCACACACGATCACTGCCGCACACAGGGCGCGGCGCCCGCCAAGCTGCTGGACCTGATCAGGGATGGGCATGGTGGTTACCTCTGCCACTCCGATTAAGCCACAAGGGCGCAGTGGAAATGCCTGCGCAGCATCACGAATGCGCCATCTGCGGGGGGGTGGCAAGTCAACGCCACTCCTGCCGGCGAATACGCGGGAAGCCGGAGAGCCTGCGCTGTGTGCGTGCATCCGCATTGATGTAGACGCCTTCTTCGCAATCCTGCATGTGCGCCAGGTCCGCCTCGCTGTTGCCATAAGCAATGACCGGCAGGCCGGGATGCGACTGGCGAAGCTGCTGGAGCACCCGGGCTTTTTCTGCGTCGCGGCGGTTGGGGCCGGAAAGCCGGCCGTCGAGGCGCTCGCCATTCCAGCGGATCGGCGTGCAGAGGGTCTCGTGCGCACCCAGCAGGCGGCCGATTTCCGGCACATACAGATCGGGGCTCGCAGACAGGACCACGACGTGGTCCCCGGCCGCCAGATGCGAGCGCAGGGCTTCCAGTGCCGAGGGAAACATCCGTGCCGGGACCACTCTGGCCGCATAGCGGCGGGCGAATGCGCCGATCTGCTCACGCGTCATCCCGGCGAACAGGATTCGCAGGATGGCTCCCTTCAGTGCCCCGCGGTCGATGCGGCCCAGCACAAAGGCGGCGAGCGGCAGTGGCAGCAGCAGCGCGCGCAGCCAGCGCGCCGGATGCCGGGCCAGCAGCTCCAGTACGAAACCGCGGTAGGTGTCGCTGCGCGTCAGCGTGCCGTCCAGGTCAAACAGCGCGAGACGCACGGTATGCGATCAGGCGGCCTTGCCCGGTGCGGCCAGCTGGCGCAGCACATAGTGCAGGATGCCGCCATGGCGGAAGTAGTCGCGCTCCTTCGGTGTATCGATGCGGACCCGCGCCTCGAACGCGATCGGTGTGCCGCCGTCGGGCGTTGCCGTGACGCTGACCGTCTTGCGCGCCGGATCGCTGCCACCGGTGATGGCATAGCGCTCCTTGCCGGTGAGCCCCAGTGATTGCGCGTTCTGGCCCGGCAGGAACTGCAGGGGCAGCACGCCCATGCCGATCAGGTTGGAACGGTGGATACGCTCGAAGCTCTCGGCGATCACCGCTTTCACGCCCAGCAGCATGGTGCCCTTGGCGGCCCAGTCGCGTGAGGAGCCGGAACCGTATTCCTTTCCGGCCAGGATGATCAGCGGCGTACCCGCGGCCTTGTACTTCATCGCCGCGTCGTAGATGGACATCTGCTCGCCCGAGGGCATGAAGGCGGTGACACCACCCTCGGTACCCGGCAGCAGCAGGTTGCGCAGCCGGATGTTGGCGAAGGTGCCGCGCATCATCACTTCGTGGTTGCCGCGGCGCGACCCGTAGGAGTT
>CAYWDZ010000233.1:0-4350 GCA_964456255.1 uncultured Steroidobacteraceae bacterium
GATCGCCGAGTTCAATGTCACGCATGAAGAGGCCGCTGACGCGGTGGGCCGTTCGCGCGCCGCGGTGAGCAATCTGCTCAGGCTGTTGCAGCTGGCTCCCGAAGTGGCCGACATGGTCGAGAAGCATCAGCTGGAGATGGGGCATGCACGGGCGCTGCTCGCACTGACCAGCCGCCGTGAACAGGTGGCTGCAGCCCAGCGCGTGGTGCGTGAAAGCCTCTCGGTAAGGGACACCGAGGCCCTGGTCCGGACCCTCCTGAGCCCGGCCGGCAAAGGCAAATCCGGCGCTCCTGCGGCAGCGCAGCAGACCGATCCCAACGTGCGCGCACTGCAGCAGGACCTGACCGAGCGCCTGGGCGCCAAGGTATTGATTCAACAGGGTTCTGCGGGCAAGGGGCGCCTCGTGATCGCCTACAACAGCCTCGAAGAACTGGACGGAATCCTCGGCCATATCCAGTGATAGCTGAGGGCCGCTGCCCGTGCAGCGATTTTCCTTGAGTTGCCCTATACGCGTTCTTATAATTTCGGCCCTCGTTGAGCTGGCTGCGCCGGCAACCAACGGGGATTCGTCAAGTCTTCGCTAGATCATGGAGCTGCAAGGTGGCGGCAGTGGAACTGCCGGGCCTGCGGCGCGTCGCCTACGGCGTCGTGCTGACACAGGCGGTACTTACAGCGTTGCTCGCCGCGCTTTGCTACATCCCGTGGGGCCTGCATGTGGCCCTCTCGGTAGCGCTCGGCGGCGGCATCGGTACCGCAGGCAGCCTTGCTCTGGCCGCGATCGTGTTTCGCAAGGGCGAGCGCGAAATGACGGAGCTGGTGCGCGCGTTCTACGTCGGTGAAGCGGCGAAGTTCGGCGTGACGATTGTCCTGTTCGTGGTGGTGCTCACCACCATGAAGAGGGTGCTGGTGCCCGGAGCGTTGTTCGGCGCGTTTGTCGCCGCCTTCCTGGTGCACTGGCTGGTGCTGCCGCGCGCGATGCGCCGGCTGGATGGTGGGCGGTTCGGCGGTTAGTCAAGAAGGTAGAGGCGAGTCCGACAGATCATGGCTGAACACGAAGCCCCCAGTCACGAAGCGACCAGCATCGGCGAGTACATCGAGCACCACATCACGTTCCTGTCCAACAAGGAACAGACGGCGGTAGTCGATTTTTCCGTCGTGCACTGGGACAGCATCTTCTGGTCGGTCTTCCTGGCGCTGGTTTTCCTCGGCTCCTTCTACATGGTGGCGCGCAAGGCCACGGCCGGTGTGCCGCGCGGCGTGCAGAACTTCATCGAGTTCATCGTGGAGTTCGTCGACAACCAGGTACGCGAGATCTACCACGGCAAGAGCAAGCTGATCGCGCCGCTGGCACTGACCATCTTCTGCTGGGTGTTCCTGTTCAATTTCATGGACATCGTGCCGGTTGACCTGCTGCCCTGGGCTGCGGGCAAGGCCGGCATCTCGCACATGAAGGTGGTGCCGACCACGGACCTGAACATCACCTTCGGCATGTCGCTGACCGTGTTCGTGCTGATCATCTACTACAGCATCCGCATGAAGGGCCTGGGCGGCTTCATCGGCGAGTTCACCCTGCATCCGTTCACGATGAAGAACAAGTTCGGCCAGGCACTGATCATGCCGTTCAACTTCATCCTGGAATTCGTGCCGTTCCTGGCCAAGCCCGTTTCGCTCTCGCTGCGTCTGTACGGCAACCTGTTCGCCGGCGAGATGATCTTCATGCTCATCGCGCTGTTCACGCTGTCGCAGGGTCTCGGGCACCTGGCGAGCGTGGGCGGCGTCATTGCGGTCATCGCGCAGATCCTGCTGGGCCTGGCGTGGTCGCTGTTCCACATCCTGGTGATCCTGCTGCAGGCCTTCATCTTCATGGTGCTGACGATCATCTATCTCAGCATGGCGAGCGAGAAGGCCCACTAGGGCAGAACATTTTCGGCTTCGATTCGACGTTTTTTCTGGAGGACATGATGGAAATTGCAAGCGTACAAGGCATGACGGCCCTCGCGGTCGGCATCATCTTCGGTCTGGGCGCGCTGGGTACCGCCATCGGCTTCGGCATCCTGGGCGGCAAGCTGCTGGAAGGCTCGGCCCGCCAGCCCGAGCTCGGCCCCATGCTGCTGGGTCGCTTCTTCGTGGTCGCGGCGTTCGTCGACGCGGTGGCGATGATCGGCATCGGCTTCGCGCTGTTCTTCACCTTCGCCAATCCGTTCCTCAGCGGAGTGACGGGCTAAGGAACTTCTCGGGAGTCCGCCGTGAACATCAATTTCACGCTGATCGTTCAGATGATCGTGTTCGCCGTGACCGTCGGCATCGCGATGAAGTACATCTGGCCGATGTTCTATTCGCTGCTCGATGAGCGCGCGAAGAAGATCGCATCTGGCCTGGCAGCCGCCGAGAAGGGGCAGCAGGACTTCGCGCAGGCCGAGGCACGTGCCGAAGCGGTGATCGAGGAGGCGCGTATCCGCGCCAACCAGATCGTCGACGCCGCGTCGCGGCGCGCGAATGAGCTGGTGGACGCTGCCAAGCAGAGCGCGCAGACCGAAGGCGATCGGCTGCTGGCCAGTGCCAAGCAGCAGATCGAGCTGGAAGCGGCGAAGGCACGCGAGGAGCTGCGCAGGCAGGTCGCGGACCTGACCGTGCGCTCGGCCGCCAAGGTGCTGGGCCGCGAGATCGATCCGGCGAAGCACGCCGACATCCTGGGCAAGCTCGCCGCGGAGATCTGAAGCACTCATGGCAGACCGTCTCACAGTCGCCCGTCCCTACGCCAAGGCGGCGTTCGCACAGGCCCAGGCCGATGGCAGGCTCGCGGGCTGGTCCACGGCACTGGAGCGCGCTGCGGCGGCGGTGGCAGATCCGCGCGTGCGCGCGCTGTTCGGCAGCCCCAACGTCACCGCCGCGCAACTGGCGGATCTGGTCAGCAGCGTGGCGGGTGAGGGGCTCGACCAGAACGGGCGCAACTTCCTCTCGCTGCTGGCCGAGAACAAGCGTCTGCCCTTCCTCGCCGAGATCTCGCAGATCTTCAACGCGCTGAAGGATGACGCCGAGCGCGTGGTGGACGTGCACATCACTGCCGCCACCGAGTTGCCCGCTGCCGAGGGTGCGCAGCTCACCGCCGCGCTGGAGCGCCGCTTCAACCGCAAGGTGCGCGTGCAATCCGCCGTGGATCCTTCCCTCATCGGTGGCGCCCTGGTGCGCGCCGGCGATCTCACCATTGACGGTTCCGTGAAGGCGCGCCTGGCGCGGCTGGCACGCGAACTCATCGCATAAGTTTCAAATACAGGTAGACAGACATGTCCATCAAGGCATCGGAAATCAGCGACCTGATCGGTCAGCGAATCCAGAACTTCGCGGGCGCAACCGAGGCGCGCAACGTCGGCAGCGTCATGTCGGTCGCCGACGGCGTGGTGCGCATCCACGGCCTGGCCGACGCGCGCTACGGCGAAATGCTGGAATTCCCCGGCAACATCTTCGGCCTGGCGCTGAACCTGGAGCAGGATTCGGTCGGCGCCGTGGTGCTGGGCGAGTACAAGTCCATCAAGGAAGGCGACACCGTGAAGACCACGGGCCGCATCCTGGAAGTGCCGGTGGGCCCCGAGCTGCTGGGCCGCGTGGTGGATGCGCTGGGAAATCCGGTGGATGGCAAGGGCCCCATCAATGCCAAGCTGACCTCGCCGATCGAGCGCGTGGCGCCGGGCGTGATCTACCGCAAGAGCGTGGGCCAGCCGGTGCAGACCGGCTACAAGGCCGTGGACTCGATGGTGCCGATCGGCCGCGGCCAGCGCGAGCTGATCATCGGCGACCGGCAGACCGGCAAGACCGCGATGGCCATCGACACCATCATCAACCAGAAGTCCTCCGGCATCCGATGCGTGTACGTCGCCATTGGCCAGAAGGCTTCGACCATCGCCAACGTGGTGCGCAAGCTCGAAGAGCACGATGCGCTCAAGCACACCATCGTGGTGGTGGCCTCCGCCGCGATGCCGCCGGCGCTGCAGTACATCAGTGCCTATGCCGGCGTGACCATGGGCGAATACTTCATGGACAACGGCGAGGACGCGCTCATTGTCTATGACGACCTGTCGAAGCAGGCCGTCGCCTATCGGCAGATCTCGCTGCTGCTGCGCCGCCCGCCGGGCCGCGAAGCCTTCCCCGGCGACGTGTTCTACCTGCACAGCCGCCTGCTCGAGCGCAGCGCGCGCGTGAACGAGCAGTACGTCGAGATGGTCACCAAGGGCCGCGTGAAGGGCAAGACCGGTTCGCTCACCGGCCTGCCCATCATCGAGACCCAGGCCGGCGACGTGACCGCGTTCGTGCCGACCAACGTGATCTCGATCACCGACGGCCAGATCTTCCTGG
>CAYWDZ010000234.1:0-3162 GCA_964456255.1 uncultured Steroidobacteraceae bacterium
ATGTAGGCATCGCCAGTGGAGTCGATGCTGTCGTAGTTGACCGAGGCATTGGCCAGCGCCGACTTCGCCACATCGCACGAGCTGGTGAATTTCTCCGTGCCGGTGAGTTTGAACTGGAACGAACACTGCTCCGGATCCGCATGCAGCGTGACCGGAGAAGAACGCAATGCCTGCGCCAGTTCCGGATTGCCCGCGCTGGTCAGCGCCTTGAACAGCGGAAAGTAGGTGAGGGCGGCCAGCAGGCAGCCCGCCATGATGATCTTCTTGCGCCCGATGCGATCGGACAGTGCACCGAACACGATGAAGAAGGGCGTGCCCAGGAGCAGCGCCACCCCGATCAGCAGGTTCGCGGTCGGCGCGTCGATCTTCAGCATCTGCGTGAGAAAGAACAGCGCATAGAACTGGCCCGTGTACCACACCACCGCCTGGCCCGCGGTGAGACCGAACAGCGCAATCAGCACCAGCTTCAGGTTGCCCCAGCGCGCGAAGGATTCACGCAGCGGCGCCTTCGACAGCCGGCCTTCGGCCTGCATCTGTCGGAACAGCGGCGATTCCTCCATCGACAGACGGATCCACACGCTGGCTGCCAGCAGCAGCACCGACACCAGGAAGGGGATGCGCCAGCCCCAGGCGCCGAAGGCCTCCTCGCCCATCGCGGTACGCGTGCCCAGGATCACCATCAGCGACAGGAACAGGCCCAGCGTGGCCGTTGTCTGTATCCAGGCCGTGTGCGCCCCGCGCTTTTCGTGCGGTGAATGCTCCGCGACGAAAGTCGCCGCGCCGCCGTATTCACCGCCGAGGGCCAGCCCCTGCAGCAATCGGAGCGCAATCAGCAGCACCGGCGCCGCAACGCCGATGCTGTTGTAGCCGGGCAGCACGCCGACCAGGAAGGTCGACGCGCCCATGATCACGATGGTCACCAGAAAGGTGTGCTTGCGGCCCACCTTGTCGCCCAGCCGGCCGAACACCAGCGCACCGAAGGGCCGCACGATGAAGCCGGCCGCGAACGCCAGCAGCGCAAAGATGAAACCCGATGTCGGGTCGAGCGCCGAGAAGTACTGCTTCGCAATGATGGAGGCGAGCGAGCCGTACAGGTAGAAGTCGTACCACTCGAACACCGTGCCCAGCGAAGACGCCAGCACCACCTTGCGCTGCGCGCCCGACATCGCCATGAAGTGCCCCTTACTTTGCCGGCGCCTTGCCGTTCATCATCGCGGTGATCGGTTCGATCACCGCCTTGGCCCAGAGCTCATACCCCTGCGCACTCGGATGCAGCGCATCGGGCATGATGTCGCGGGGGATCGTGCCATCCGGCGCCAGGAACACACTGCCGATGTCCCGGTAGAAGACCTTCTTGCCGTCATCGAGCTTCGCGATGGTCTTGTTGATGTCGGCGATCGTGGCGCGTGCCGCGTCGCCCGGATTGCCACGCGGGAAAACTGCCAGCAGCAGGATGCGTGCGTTCGGGAAGTCCTTCTGCAGCTCCAGCACTACCGCGCCCACGCCCTCGGCGATCTCGCCCGCGCTGTTGCGCCCGGTGTTGTTGGTGCCGATCATCAGCATGATGGCTTTCGGGTTGATGCCCTTGCCTTCACCGTTCTGCAGGCGGTACAGCACGCCCTGCGTGGTGTCGCCGGCGATGCCGTAGTTGGCCACCTTCCACTGGCCGAAGTACTTGTCCTGTACCGGCTTGCCGGCATTGTTGCCGGTTTCGTTGCGCCAGAAGTCGGTGATCGAATCACCCATGAACAGCAGTTCGGCGTCGCCCTGCTTGGCCACTGCCAGGTTCTGTTCATGCTTCATCATGAAGCCGTTGCTCAGCGACGGCCTGATCGCCGTGTTCTGGCTCATCGGAACCGGTACGTTGATCTGCACCAGGCTCGGGTACTTCTTCAGCAGCTCGATCTTGTCCACGCTGGCGCGGACCGAGGCCACTTCGGCATCCGTGGGTCGCGCCATCCTCACGGCGGCGGGCACTTCTGCCGCCGGACCCGGAGGTGTGGCTCCTCCACCGAACCCACCGCCGCGGGCACCAGGCCCGCCAGGAGGGCCACCCGGGCCACCAGGCCCGACCTGGGCAAACGCGCCGACGGCACCGCTGAGCAGCAGTACCGCGATCAGGCTACGAGACAGATTCCTGCGCGCAAGGCGCATGTTCAAGGCAGCACTCATGGTCGATTCCCCCACCCGTTTTCGGGTTCTTGTTCCGTGGCGGGCAAGCATACGCGTGCCGGCGGCCCGCAATCCACATCAGGATTGCTCCGGTCTGTCCGACAGGGCCACTTCGGGTCCGCGCCGCCGAAATGCGCGCGGCGACAGGCCGGCCCGACGGGTGAAGAAGCGCGTGAAATAGGCCGGGTCGTCGAACCCCAGCGCGTAGGCGATTTCGCTGATGGGGCCGTCGGTGTAGTGCAGACGGCGCTTGGCCTCCAGCAGGATGCGCGCATGGACCAGCTGCATCGGCGACTGGCCGGTCAGTGCGAGGCAGGCATTGCGCAGGCGCGATTCGGAGACATGCAGCGCGGCGGCGTAGGCGGCCACCGTCTGGTTGCTGCGGAAGCGCTTCTCGACCAGGTCGCTGAAACGTGCCACCAGCGCGCGGCGCTGCCCCACTGCCGGGTCTGTCGGGTTGGGCAGGCCCTGTGCCACGCGCAGCGCATTGCCAAGCAGCACCTGCAGCCAGCCATGCAATGCCAGCCGGTGCCCGGAATCCGCGCGCGAATACTCCCGTGCCAGCATGCGGACGCTGCGCGCGAGATCGGTGGTGCGCAGCGCCTCGCGCGGGAATTCCAGTGTCAGCGGCTGCGCAAACAGTGCCGCGATGCCGGGTTCGTGGCGCGCGAGTTCACGCTGTGTCTCATGGGAGATGGAAACCACATGCCCGGTGGTGCCGGGTTCGAACTCGAAACCGTGCACGGTGCCGGCCGGCATCAATATCAGCGCGGGCGGACGGTACTGCGCGCGCACACCATCGGCCTGCACCACGCCGCGGCCGCGCAGCACGATGATCATCTGGTGGAGCGCCTGGTGCAGATGCGGTTCGATCTTCCAGTGGTGCCGCGCGCTGCGGGCCTCGATGGTTTCGATGTGCAGCAACGGCCCGTTGATCGGGCGGGGTGCTTCGCCGTAGAGGAAATACGCGGGTATGCGCCTGCCGGCGCC
>CAYWDZ010000234.1:3262-4338 GCA_964456255.1 uncultured Steroidobacteraceae bacterium
GTGAATTACTGCCTGGTGAAGGTGCTGGTGCCGAAGGCCATCAACATCTGGGTGGGCCTGCCCATGGATGGCGCCTGGAACGGGCGCTGGCAGTCCGAGGGTGGCGGCGTATATGCCGGCGCGGCGAATGTGCCTGCGTCCTTGCGCGAAGGCTATGCCGCAGCCACCACCGACACGGGTCATTCCACCAACGCACTGAGTGGTGCATTCGGCATGCTCGAGCCGGGCAAGCCGAACATCGAACTGCAGACCGATTTCGCAACGCGTTCCGAACACCTGATGGCGGTGATCGGCAAGCAGTTGGTCAAGGCCTTCTACGGGAAGGAGCCGGACCATTCGTACTGGAATGGCTGTTCCACCGGCGGCCGCCAGGGCCTGCGCATGGCGCAGGATTATCCGGACGATTACGACGGCATTCTCGCCGGCGCGCCGGCCATCCACTGGGATCGCTTTCAGGCCGCCATGCTCTGGTACCCCGTGGTTGCCCAGCGCGACAACGGCGGTCCGGTGGGCGGCGGCGATCGGGCCGCGATGTCGGGCAAGTACCGTCTGGCCACCGATCACGCGGTGGCCGCCTGCGATCTGCTCGATGGCGTGAAGGATGGCCTGCTCACCGATCCGCGCCAGTGCAGGTACACGGCCGTGAGTGACGCGTCCATCACGCGCGCCTCGTGCACGGCGAGCGACCCGGGTTGCCTGACGCCGACCGAGGCCAGGGCGATCGACAACATGTGGGTCGGGCCCATCGCGTGCCGGAACGGTGAAATGGTCTGCAAGGCGCCCGACGTGGCCTCGCGCAAGCTTGATGCGAAGGGCAACCTGCGCCTGTGGTACGGCCAGACGCGCGGGACAGACCTCGGTTCACTGGGCGGCGCCGCACCCTTCGCGGTGGTGACCGAGCAGAACAGGTACTGGGTGTACTTCGACCCCGCGTGGGACTGGAAGAGCGTCACCACCGACAACTTCGTGCAGTACTTCAGGGACAACGTCGAGAAGGTCGGGCCGATGATGGCTAGCGACAACCCGGACCTGCGCGCATTCCGCAAGCGCGGCGGCAAGCTCGTGATGTGGCATGG
>CAYWDZ010000235.1:0-4322 GCA_964456255.1 uncultured Steroidobacteraceae bacterium
CCCACGCCGCGCAGGGACTTGGTCAGCTCTTCGGTCTTGATGTCCTTGTTGCCGGTGATCTCGAAGCTGTCGATGGTGGGCCGTTCGGTCACCACCACTACCAGCACATTGCCATCGCGGCGCAACTCCACGGTGCGGAAGAACCCGGTGCCGTACAGCTCGCGCAGTGCCTCGCGCTGCTTGGCCGGGGTCATCTCATCGCCCGGATTGACCGACAGGTAGTTGAAGACTGTGCCTTCAGACACCCGGCCCAGGCCCTCCACACGGATATCGCCCACTATGAAGCGCCCGGACGCAGCGCCCGGGACCTGTGCCTGTGCCGACGCCACCCAGGTCAGGGCCACGAGGGCCCAAAGGTATTTGCTGATCTTCACGCCTGAGTTAACCGAATTGCCGCAGTATGTCGTTGTAGAGCGCGACGCCCATCAGCAGCACCAGCAGCCCGATTCCCAGCTGCTGCCCCACCGCCTGCGCCCGTTCGGACAAGGGGCTGCCCTTGATCCACTCCACCACCTGATAAACCACCTGCCCACCGTCCAGGATGGGAATAGGCAGCAGATTCAGGAAGCCCAGCGAAAGGCTGATCAGCACCAGGAAGGAAACGAACGAGCTGACCCCGAGGCGGGCCGACTCCCCGGCGGCGTCCATGATGCCGAGCGGGCCACTGAGATTCTTCAGGGACACCTGGCCCATCAGCATGCGCCCGAAGACCTTGGCCTGGAGGGCGGTCATGCGCCAGGACTCGCGGGCACCCATCGCCAGCGCCGCAAAGGGCCCGACGTCGGTGTGGCTGTACATGGAATCAGGCATGCGCACGTTGGTGGAACCGATGCCGAGCCGACCGACGAGGCGGCCGTTGTCGTCCTGCGCATCGGGCGTGACTGCCACCTGACGCTCCTCACCACTCCTGCGGACCGTCAGCACCAGTTCCCTGGCGGGAGCGGCCTCGATCTGCACGGCCAGGGCGTTGAAATCCGCGACGGCGCTGCCGTCGACGGCGATCACCTCATCGCCGGCCGCAAGGCCGGCTCGTTCAGCCGGACCACCCGGCTGGACGCTGCCGACCACTGCCGGCACAGGCGGCGTCCAGAAGCCGAAGCCGATTCCGTGCAGCAGATTCTCTGGCTCCGTGAGCTTGCGCCGCTGGTTTGGATCAGTGACGACCAGCTCGACATCGCGTTGACTGCCGTCCTCGCCCCGCACGCTCAGGACTGCACTGCCATCGCCGCTCATCTGGTCGAGCAATTCCAGCACGACGTCGCGCTGGCCGACCGTGGGCACTCCATCCATGGCGATGATCTCCTCGCCACTGACGAGCCCGGCTTGCGCGGCTGGCGAACCCGCGAGCACCGTCCCGACGACGGGCCGCACGACGTTCTCGCCTTCCTTCCAGTAAAGACCTGCCAGCAGGAGGATGGCGAACATGATGTTCACGCCAGGCCCGGCAAGCAGCACGAGGATGCGCTGCCAGTGCGGCCGGCGCGTGAAAGCACGGTGCCGCTCGGACTCATCGACCTCGCCTTCGCGCTCATCGAGCAGCTTCACGTAGCCGCCCAGCGGAATGGCCGCGATCACGTATTCGGTCTGGTCCGGACCGGCGGTACGCGACCACAGGGCCTTGCCGAACCCGACGGAAAAGCGCAGCACCTTGAATCCCAGGCGCCGGGCAACCCAGTAGTGACCAAACTCGTGCACGGTCACCAGCACGCCGACGGCAACCAGGAAGGCGGGCAAGCTTTGCCAGGACATGTTCAAGCGAGGACACTCCGCAACGGCCGGGAACCTGCGATGACCTCACCGGCCAGCCGGCGGGCCCGCGAGTCGGCGTCGAGGATAGCCGACAGATCATCAGCAGCTGTCTGACCTTTCCAAATATTCATGACCTCAGCAATGACTCCTGCAATGCCACCAAAGCCCAGACGCCCCTCGAGGAAGGCTGTTACGGCCTCCTCGTTCGCGGCATTCAGCACGGCTGGCAGCTCGCGTCCCTGACGTGCCGCCTCCATGGCGAGCCCCAGGCAGGGAAACCGCTGCGGGTCCGGCGCCTCGAAATCAAGCCGGGCCACCTGCAACAGGTCGAGGAATTGTACACCGGCAGCGAGGCGCTCCGGCCAGGCAAGCGCCTGGGCAATGGGTGTGCGCATGTCCGGCGAACCCAGCTGCGCAAGCACCGATCCATCGACGTATTCGACCATCGAATGCACCACGCTCTGCCTGTGGATTACCACTTCGATCTGCCCGGCCGCGAGACCAAACAGCAGACACGCCTCGATCAGTTCCAGCCCCTTGTTCATCAATGTGGCCGAATCCACCGAGATCTTGCGCCCCATGCTCCACACCGGATGCGCGCAGGCCTGCTCTGGAGTGGCAGATTGCAGGTCCGCAGCTGACCAGTCCCTGAACGGACCACCGGACGCGGTCAACAGGATGCGGCGCACACCTGCGGGGGCATGACCAAGTCTCGCCCCCGGCGGCAGGCACTGGAAGATTGCGTTGTGTTCGCTGTCGATGGGAATGATGGTGCTGCCACTCGCCAGCGCCGCGGCCAGCACCAGCGGGCCGGCCATCACCAGCGCCTCCTTGTTCGCGATCAGGAGCCGCTTGCCCGCGCCGGCCGCGGCCAGCGTGGACGGCAGACCTGCCGCACCGACGATGGCGGCCATCACGTATTGAGCCTCGGGCAGCGTCGCCACCGCGCACAGTGACTCGGGCCCGGCCAGCACGCGCGTGGCAAGACCTGCGCTGGCCAGCCGTGCTTGAAGTTGCGGCGCCAGCGTTGCATCGGCAAGCGCGACCACATCAGGCCTGAACTCGAGCGCCTGTGTGGCGAGCAGTCCGACATTGCGGTGCGCTGCCAGCGCCACGACCCGGTAACGATCGGCATGCAGCCGCAGCACCTCCAGCGTCGAGACGCCGATGCTGCCGGTAGAGCCGAGGACGGCGACTCCGATCATCCGCGCAGCACCGGCAGCAGTTCGATGCCCAGCATCAGCAGCGGCGCTGCCGCCAGCAGACTGTCGAAGCGATCCAGCACTCCGCCGTGACCCGGGATCAGGTTGCCGCTGTCCTTCACGCCTGCAAAACGCTTGCACAGACTCTCGATGAGATCGCCAACCACCGAGAAGATCCCGGCGACAAGCGTGACCACCAGCAGGGGCAGTACAGGCAGTGCGCGCAGTTGGGCGGTAACCAGGGCCAGCAGTGCGCACACCGCAAGGCCACCGTAGAGTCCAGCCCAGGTCTTTCCCGGTGAAACAACCGGCGCAAGCTTGCGGCGACCAAATTTCCGCCCGACAAAGTAGGCGCCGCTGTCTGCCAGCCACACGATCAGCAGCGCATACATCACCGCTTCGGCGCCGTCAGTCCAGTCCAGGCGCATGCGCGCGAGTGCCAGCCACGCAAACGACAGCGCGAGCAGCCCGCTGAGTGCAACCACGGTTCTGCCCACACGCGCGGGACTGGCGAATACCCACGCCAGCGCCACGCACCACAGGCCACCGGCGGCCCACAACAGCGCATGCAGACCCTGGCTGCCGCGCGAGATCCACCACCACAACCCGCACAGCACCATGCCCGCAACCACGTACAGCAGGCGCGGGCCGACCCGACCCGGGGTAACGAAGCCCGCCCACTCCCATGCCGCGGCGAGCAGCACGGCCGAGAGAATCGCGACGGACCAGGCCGGTGGCAGCCACAACACCGCCGCCACCAGGAACAACCCGATCAGTGAACCCGACACCACCCGCTGCAGAATCAAGTTGCACCACCCGCCTGTGCGGCAGTCCTGCCATAGCGGCGCTGGCGCTGCGCATAGAAGTCGAGCGCCGCCTGGAAGCCCGCCGCATCGAAATCCGGCCACAGCTCTTCACAAAAAAACAGTTCGGTGTACGCCAGGTTCCACAGCAGGAAATTGCTGATGCGCTTCTCGCCGCCAGTGCGGATGAACAGATCCGGATCGGGTAGCCCGCCCAGCTGCAATGCCGCGGCAAAGCTGTCGAGGGTGATGTCCGCGGGACGCAGCGCACCGCTGGCGCACCGGGCTGCCAGGCTCCGGGCAGCGTTGAGGATGTCCCAGCGCCCGCCGTAGCCCACCGCCACCTGCACGCGCAGCACGGTGTTGGCCGCGGTGCGCTGCTCGGCCGCGGCCATGCGCGACTGCAATCGCACCGGGAATCCCTGCCGGTCGCCGATGAAGGCCAGACGGATGCCGTGCTCGTGCAGTTCGTCGACCTCGCGATCCAGCGCATCGACGAACAGGCCCATCAGCGCACCGACTTCCTCGCTGGGGCGCGCCCAGTTCTCGCTGCTGAAGGCGAACAGCG
>CAYWDZ010000236.1:0-4296 GCA_964456255.1 uncultured Steroidobacteraceae bacterium
CGAGCTGCGGCCGGATCAGAAGGACAGCGATTCGCTGCCGCCGTACGAGGTGCTGGATGCCATCCTCGAGGCCTTCATCGAAGAGGACCTGTCCGTGGACGAGATCGTCGCGCGCGGATTTGATCGCGCGGTGGTGGGTCGCGTGCTCGACCTGGTGAAGCGCAATGAGTACAAGCGCCGGCAGGCGCCGCCGGGTGTGCGTGTCAGTCGCCGCGCGTTCGGCCGGGACTGGCGCTATCCGATCACTAGCGGGTATCGGCGCTAGCGGATTTCGATGAGCGATTGAAGAGGCGGGCAAACACACCGCGCCGCTTGTGACTGCGGTATTCGGGAGACGCGCCCGGGAAGTTGTCCTGAAAGACTTTCAGCGCGTTTTCCGCCAGATCGGTGTAATCGAGCTTGCGGTAACACCTGATCATGATGCGCAGTGCGTCTTCCATGGCCGGTGCCCCGTCGTACTGCTCGACGGTCTGGCGAGCGCGCTGCCCGGCTGCCACCCAGGCTCCGCGCTCCATGTAGTAGTCAGCGACCCGCAGCTCATAGTCCGCCAGCCGGTTACGCAGGTAGACCATGCGCTTGTGGGCATCGGCGGCGTAGATGCTGGTTGGATAGTCCTCGACCACGGTGCGAAACGACTTGATGCCGTCACGCGCTGTTTGTGGAGGACGCGCGGTCGGATCGCCGCCGAGCCACAGCTCGATCTTGTGGGGCGTGCGTTCGAAGTCGACCAGGCCCCGCACGTAGTACGCGTAATCGATGCTCGGATGCTTGGGATTTTCCTTGATGAAGGTGTCGGCGGCATCGCGTGCCGATTCCTTCTCGTCCAGCTTGTAGTAGGCGTAGATGACGTCGAGGCGGGCCTGGCGCCCCTCGGGCGTGAATCCATAGCGTGCGCTCAATGCCTCATACCGGTCGACGGCCGACTGGTAGTCATGGGCGCGCAGCGCCCGCCGTGCCTCGTCGTACAGCACCTCGGGCGAATAACGTGACAAGCGCTGCAGCCGACTGTTGCGCTCGGTCGCGCAGGCAGCAAGCAGAAGATTCATGCACAGGACGAGCAGCAGCAGGGCGTTACGGCGGGCGGTCATGGCGGACATCAAGCTAGTATAGACGAATGGGCGAGACCACCCGGTTGCTGGAACTTAGCTTGACATTGCCCGGCTGTGCTGGCGGACAGAGGCTGGACCAGGCCCTGGCTTCGGCCCTGCCACAGTACTCGCGCTCGCGGCTGGCAGGCTGGATCAAGGACGGCTCCGTGGCCCTTGATGGGCGTCCGGCGCGGCCACGTGATTCGGTATTCGGGGGTGAGAAGGTCGTGGTGCGCGCCACTGCCGTAAGCGATGAGCGTGTTGCGCCCGAGGCCATGCCGCTTGTCGTGCGCTACCGCGATGCTCAAGTTTTTGTAATCGACAAGCCTGCCGGGCTCGTGGTTCACCCGGGCGCGGGCAATCGCGCGCACACCCTGCAGAACGGGCTGCTTGCGCTGGATCCGAAGCTGTCCGTGGTACCGCGTGCCGGCATCGTGCACCGGATCGACAAGGACACCAGTGGCCTGCTGGTGGTGGCACGCACACTGGAAGCACATGCGGCACTGGTCGAGGCGCTGCGCGAGCATGAAGTGCAGCGCGAGTACCTTGCGCTGTGTGTGGGCAATCTCACCGGGGGCGGTACTATCGACAAGCCCATTGGACGACATCGCACCGACCGCCTGCGGATGGCGGTGCGGGCCGACGGTCGCGCTGCCACCACGCACTACCGGATTGAAGAGCGCCTGGCGCGCCACACGCTGTTGCGGGTGATGCTCGAGACCGGACGTACACACCAGATCCGCGTGCATCTGGCACACATTGGCCATCCACTGGTGGGTGATCCGTTGTACGGCGGCCGTCGTCAGCTGGTGGCGGGCCTGGGGCCCGACCAGCTCAGGGCGCTCGCAGCTTTTCGCCGGCAGGCGCTGCACGCTGCCCGGCTCGAGTTCGCACATCCGGCCACAGGCAAGACGATCAGCGTGGAGTCTCCATTGCCGGCAGATTTCACGGCACTGCTGCAAGCATTGCGCGCGGGGGCCGGGTAGTGGTCGCGGCGCTGCCGTTTGCAGCGGCGGACTGGGCCACGCCGCCGGGTGTGCGGGCCCTGTTCACCACACGGGGTGGTGGCATCAGCGTGGGGCCGCTGGATGCGCTGAACCTCGCCACGCATGTCGGCGACACCGATGAGGCGGTCGCGGAAAACCGTCGCCGCCTGCAACTGGCTGCGCATCTGCCCTCTGCGCCGCGCTGGCTGCGGCAGGTGCATGGCACCACGGTGGCGGACCTGGATGTGCTGCCAGAGGATGTCGTGCCGGTGGCCGATGCGGCCGTAACCACTCGGCCCGGCACGGTCTGCGCGGTGCTCACGGCAGATTGCCTGCCGGTGCTGTTCGCCGCTGTGGATGGCTCGGGCGTCGCCGCGGCGCACGCGGGATGGCGGGGCCTTGCGGGCGGCGTCCTCGAGGCCGCCGTTGCGGCGCTACGTGCGCGCATTCCCGCCGGCGTCGGGCTGACCGGCTGGATCGGGCCAGGCATCGGTGCGCGACATTTCGAAGTCCGTGATGATGTGCGAGACACATTTCTCGCAGCGGAGCCGCAGGACGCAAGCGCCTTTGTGCCGGGACGTCCGGGGCACTGGCAATGCGATCTGCCACGACTGGCTCGCCGGCGTTTTGGGTCCATGGGCGTGCTCGATGGCGGAGGCGGGGATCGCTGCACCTACCAGGACGCGGCACATTTCTATTCCCACCGACGCGACGTGCAGCATCACGGCCTCGCAACCACGGGACGATTCGCAACTCTGGTATGGCGGCAGGCATGAACACGCTGGCATGGATCATTGGATTCACCCTGCTGGGTGGAGTGGCGGGGGTGCTGGTGGCCAGTCTGTTCCTGGTCGTGCCAGAGCGGGTTCGCAGTCGCGCATTGCCTCTGATGGTGGCCTTTGCAACCGGCGCACTGCTGGCCGCCGCCCTGCTCGGTCTGCTGCCCGAGGCCATCGAACTGGCCGGGCCGGTCGGTCACGGCAAGGTTGGCGTGGCGCTGCTTGGGGGGATTGCACTGTTCTTCGTGCTGGAAAAGCTGGTGATCTGGCGCCACTGCCATGAGGACCACTGCGAAACGCACACCCCGGACCATTCGCATGACCACCATCGCCGCACGCCGGGACCCATGCTGCTCGTGGGCGAAACCATGCACAACATGCTGGATGGGGTGCTGATCGCTGCGGCCTTTCTCATCGACCGGAATCTGGGCCTGATGACGGGCCTTGCCGTGCTCGCTCACGAGGTACCCAGCGAGGTCGGAAATTTTGCGGTGCTGCTGCACAGTGGCATGACGCGGGGCCAGGCGTTCCGCTGGAACCTGACCGCGGCGCTGGGCGCCGTGGTGGGAGGCATCGTCGGCTATTACGCACTGTCCACGCTGAGGCCCATGCTGCCCTATGCGCTGGCGGTCTCGGCGGCCAGCCTGCTGTACGTCGCAGTGGCCGATCTGATCCCTGGTCTGCACCGCCGCGTGGATACGGCGAGCAGCGTCTGGCAGGTGCTGCTGATCGCTGCCGGGGTGGCCCTGGTGAGCGGGGTGCAGCACGTCTTTCCGCACTAGACCCGCGGCCCCGCCCGCGGCCACGTTTGCACAGACGGTGCCCCATTGAATCGGCCGGAAACCGCCCCCAAGTAGGCCGCCATGCGCAACGACAAGCTCACCACCCGCTTCCAGAACGCCCTCGCCGATGCCCAGTCCCTGGCCGTGGGCCGCGATCACCAGATGATCGAGCCGGCCCATCTGCTGCTGGCCCTGCTCGACCAGCAGGGCGGCAGCCTCAAGCCGCTGTTCTCCAAGGCCGGCGTCAATGTGGCGAAGCTCCGGGGCGAGCTGGGTTCGCTGCTGGATCGCTTCCCCAAGGTCGAGGGCAATGCCGGCGAGGTCCATGTCTCGCAGGATCTGCAGCGCTCACTCAACGTGACCGACAAGATCGCGCAGCAGCGCGGGGACCAGTACATCGCCAGCGAACTGTTTGCGCTGGCCGCGCTGGAAGATCGCGGCGAACTGGGCCGGCTGCTGAAGAGCCACGGGCTGACCAGGGCGAAGCTCGAGCAGGCCATCAATGACGTGCGGGGCGGTGAGGCCGTGAACGACCCCAATGCCGAGGAAAGTCGCGAGGCGCTTTCCAAGTACACCATCGACCTCACCGAACGCGCGGCCAGCGGCAAGCTGGACCCGGTGATCGGCCGTGACGACGAGATCCGCCGTACCGTGCAGGTAT
>CAYWDZ010000237.1:0-4287 GCA_964456255.1 uncultured Steroidobacteraceae bacterium
GCTCGTGGATGTCACCGGCAACACGCATCGCGCCGAATTCTGCATCGACAAGCTCTACACCCCCGAAGGCGGGGCAGGGCGGCTGGGCCTGCTCGAGCTGCGCGCGTTTGAAATGCCGCCGCATGCGCGCATGAGCCTGGTGCAGCAGCTGCTGCTGCGCGGGCTGATCGCACAGTTCTGGAACAAGCCGTATCAACCGCGCACCTTGAAGCGCTGGGGCACCGAGCTGCACGACCGCTTCCTGCTGCCGCACTTCGTGCAGGACGATTTCGCCGACGTGCTTACCGAACTCGGTCAGGCCGGCTTTGCAATGCCCGAGGAATGGTTCGCGCCGCATTTCGAGTTCCGCTTCCCGAAGGTGGGCGACTTCACCGTGCGCAATGTGGACGTGGAGCTGCGCAGCGCGCTCGAGCCCTGGCATGTGCTGGGCGAGCAGGGCAGCGCCGGTGGCACGGTGCGCTATGTGGATTCCTCGCTGGAGCGCTTGCAGGTGAAGGTGCGCGGCATGAACGAGACGCGCCATGTGCTCACCGTCAACGGCGTGAACCTGCCGCTGCATCCCACCGGCACCGTGGGCGAATACGTGGCCGGCGTGCGCTACCGCGCGTGGTGGCTGCCCACCAACCTGCATCCTTCCATCGGCGTGCATGCACCGCTGACCTTCGACCTGGTCGACAGCTGGATGGATCGCTCGCTGGGCGGGGCGCGCTACCACGTGGCGCATCCGGGCGGCCGGAATTATGTGACCTTCCCGGTCAATGCCTATGAAGCCGAAGCACGGCGCCTCGCGCGCTTCTTCCGCATGGGCCACACACCGGGCGGCGTCAAGCCGGTCGAGCCGCCGGCGAACCGCGATCATCCGCTGACGCTGGATCTGAGGCTGGCCGGCAGCGTGTAAACTGCCGGGCCAATGCCGCTGTCCTATCCCAATCCCGAAGGGCGCTTCGATGAGCTCTTCGCCGCGCCGGGCCAGCCACGCCCGCCGTGGTCGCGGATGTATTCCACCATTGCCGAGGCTTCGGCCGGCGCCATCCGCGAGATGCGCGCCGCGGCCGAGCAGCAGATCCGCGACAGCGGCGTGACTTACAACGTCTACGCTGATCCGAAAGGACAGGATCGCCCCTGGGATCTGGACGTGCTGCCACTCATCATTGATGCGCAGGAATGGACGCAAATCGAAGCCGGCATCGCGCAGCGCGCGCAGGTGCTGAACGCATTGCTGGCCGATCTCTATGGACCGCAGGTTCTGCTGAAGGAAGGCCTCGTTCCCTCGCGCCTGGTGCATGGGCACAGCGGGTTCCTAAGGCCCGCGCATGGCGCGAAGCTGCCCGGCGGCATCCACCTGCATGTGTATGGCGCGGACCTGTGCCGCTCGCCCGATGGCCAGTGGTGGGTGATGGGCGATCGCACCCAGGCCGTGTCGGGCGCGGGCTATGCGCTGGAGAACCGGCTCATCGTTTCGCGCACCTTCCCGCAGCTCTACCAGGACCTGCGCGTGCAGCACCTGGCGCGCTTCTTCGCCACCCTGCGCGATTCCTTCCTGCACTTCGCGCCCAAGGGCGATGGCCCGCCGCTGATCGTGCTGCTCACGCCCGGGCCCTGGAACGAAACCTATTTCGAGCACACGCTGCTCAGCCGCTATCTCGGCTTCCCGCTGGTGCAGGGCGGCGATCTCACCGTGCGCGAAGGCAAGCTGTGGCTGAAGACCATCGGCGGGTTGAAGCGCGTGCACGCGATGCTGCGCCGGCAGGACGGCCCGTACTGCGATCCGCTGGAACTGCGCAGTGATTCGGCCCTTGGCGTGGCCGGGCTCACCGAAGTCGTGCGCCAGGGCAATGTGCTCATCGCCAACGCACTAGGCTCGGGCGTGATCGAATCCGGCTCGCTGCTCGGCTTCCTGCCCAAGGTGGCCGAGCGGCTGCTGGGCCAGGAATTGCTGATGCCCTCGGTGGCCACCTGGTGGTGCGGCGAATCCGCCGCGCTCGCCGATGCGCTGAAGCGCATCGATCGTCTCGTCTTCAAGCCGGCCGACCCGGCGCGCAATTTCGATGTGGTCTTCGGGCAGGATCTGGATGAAAAGAGCCTGGCCGACTTCCGCGCGCAACTCGAAGCCAACCCGGAACTCTATGTGGCACAGGAACTGGTGCACATGTCGCAGGCGCCGGTGCTGGTGCGCGATCCGGACCGTCGCATCGAGCCCCGCAGCGTCGGCCTGCGCGTGTTCGCCGTGGCCACGCCCACCGGCTATGCCGTGATGCCCGGCGGGCTCACGCGCGTGGCCAGCAGTGCCACCGCGCGCGTGGTCACCATGCAGCGCGGCGGCGGTTCGAAGGATACGTGGGTGATGTCGCCGGGGCACGTGGACACCAGCTTCTCGCTGCTCCGGACCACCGTCACCACTGCGGACCTCGTGCGCACGCCGGCCGGCCTGCCATCGCGCCTCGCGGAGAATCTCTTCTGGCTCGGCCGCTATGCCGAGCGCTGCGATGACCTGGCGCGCCTGCTGCGTTCGGCGCTGGGCCTGAAGCTGCAGGAAAGCGACGACGAGGAAAACGCGCAGCTGCCGCTCACCGAGCTCGCCTTCGAGACTGGCCTGATCAAGGCCAGCGAAGAGCTCAACATCGACGAGGCATTGCTCGATGCCGCGTTGTCACTGGAGCACGAGGGCGGGGTGCCCGCGAACCTGCGCAACCTGCAGCAGGTGGCCTTCCACCTGCGCGAGCGCATGTCCACCGACAACTGGCGCATCCTCAACAACATCCTCGCGGACCTGCCCGTGCGCCACGAACAGGACGTGACCACCGCGCTCGAATGGCTCGACACCCTGATCACGCGGCTGATGACGCTCTCGGGCTTCGCGCTCGACGGCATGACGCGCGACGTGGCCTGGCGCTTCATGTCCATCGGCCGGCGCATGGAGCGGCTGATCTTCCAGTGCGCCGCCGTGCAATGCGCCTTCCTGCATGACGGCTCGGTAGGGCTTTCGTGGCTGCTGCGACTCGCGGATTCCGTGGTCACCTACCGCGCGCGCTACATGACCAGCCCCGAGTGGCTGCCCGTGCTGGACCTCGTGGTGATGGATGCCAGCAACCCGCGCTCGGTGATGTTCAGCGCGCGCGGCGTGCTCAGCTACCTGGAAGGGCTGGAGCAGAACTACGGACCCTGCGGCGCCGACCTGTTCCGCAAGCACGTGGAAACCCTGGCAAACCTCGACCCCGGCAAGCACCTGAACCCGGAAGGCACCGAGCTGCGCGCTGCGATCAGCGGCATGCGCGGCGGCGCGCTGGAGCTCAACGACCGGCTCACGCAGCGCTTCTTCAACGTGGGCCGCGCCCCGAGCTGGGCCCAGGTGCGTGCCCTGTGACCAAGGCAGCACCCATCCGCTACCGCGTGCTGCACGAGACCACCTACGAGTATTCCTCGCAGGTCACGATCAGCCGCCAGATCGCGCACCTCACCCCGCGCGCCACCGCCTGGCAGCAGCTGATCTCGCACCGGCTCACCTCCGACCCCATCGCCAGCGAAACCAGCGACGGCATCGACTACTTCGGCAACCTGTACCACAGCTTCTTCATCGAAGAGCCGCACAACACACTCATCGTGCGCGCCGAATCCGAAGTGATCGTCGCGAGCCAGGGCATCAACGCCGATACGCCCTCACCGACATGGGAAGCATCCGTCGTCGGCCCCGGCGCCTGGCAGCCCGGCCTCGATCTGGAAGCCGAGCAGTACCGCGTGCCATCACCCGCGATACCGCTGCTGCCCGAAGCCCGCGCGTATGCCGCGCCCAGCTTCACGCCCGGCCGGCCCTGGCTCGCCGCGCTGCTGGAGCTCACGCGCCGCATCCGCAAGGAGTTCGTCTACGACCCCAAGGCCACCACCGTGGAAACCAGCGTGCTGAAGGTGCTCGCCGACAAGCGCGGCGTCTGCCAGGACTACGCGCACCTGATGATCTCTTCCCTGCGCTCGCTCGGCATCGCCGCACGCTACGTCAGCGGCTACGTGCTCAACCGCCCCCGCGAAGGCGGGCCCGCACTCACCGGCGCCGATGCCTCACACGCCTGGGTTGCCGCCCATTGCCCGGCCCTGGGCTGGGTGGCCTTCGACCCCACCAACGGCAAGCTCGCCGACCAGGAATTCGTGACCCTCGGCTGGGGCCGCGAATTCCTCGACGTGACCCCGCTGCGCGGCGTCGTCCTCGGCTCCGCCACCCAGAAACTCACCGTGGCCGTGAGCGTCACACCCATCCCCGAACCCGCCACCACCGCGGCCCGCGCCTGAAGGCCT
>CAYWDZ010000238.1:0-4246 GCA_964456255.1 uncultured Steroidobacteraceae bacterium
CGTGATCGTCACGCATTCCATGCAGCAGGCGGCGCGGGTTTCGCAGCGTACCGCGTATTTTCACCTGGGGTATCTGATCGAAGTCGGCGAGACCGACAGGATCTTCACCAATCCCCGGCACAAGCTGACCGAGGATTACATCACTGGTCGTTTCGGCTGAGGCTGAAGGCGGAGGGCCGAGGCGATGGAAGACGAACCGCCGGTGATTGAAGGCCACATCAGCAGGACTTTCGATGGCGAACTGGCGGCGCTGCATCTGCATGTGGTGCAGATGGGCGGGCTGGTCCTGAAGCAGGTGCAGGAGGCCGCTGCCGCCTACGCCGAATGGCAGCCGGGTACGGCGCAACGCGTGCTGCAGCACGAACACGAAGTCAACGACTACGAGCGCAACATCGACGCGGAACAGTTCGGCATGATCGCGCGGCGCGCGCCGGTGGCCAGCGATCTGAAGGTGATCGTGGCCATGTCCAAGTGCATCGCCGAGCTCGAGCGCGCCGGAGACGAGGCCAAGAAGATCGCGGCGACGGTGCTGCGGCATGCCGGCCGTCCGGGGCATGCCACCGCGCGGGATGCCCAGCGCATGAGTGCTCTGGCGATCAGCCTGCTGCGCCTGGCGCTGGAGGCGCTGGATCGGATCGATGCCGATGCGGCCGCAGAGGTCATCGCGCGCGACAAGGAGCTGGATGCCGAGTACGCGGATGGTCTCAGGCGGCTGCTGAAGCGCGCCGTCGACAGTCCGCAGCACTTCGACGTGGCCCTCGAGGCGGCTTTCGTGCTGAAGTCACTGGAGCGCGTGGGTGATCACGCGCGCAACCTGGCCAGGCAGGTGCGTGGCATCGTGAACGAGACGGTAACCCGCGACGGCCTGCGGCAGCAGGCCTAGTCAGTCAACCTGAGCAGCTCGTTCAGTGATGTCTTGGCGCGCGTCTTCGCATCCACGCGCTTCACGATGATGGCGGCATAGAGGCCGTACTTGCCGTCGGGCGAGGGCAATGTGCCCGGCACCACCACGGAGCCCGGCGGCACGTGGCCGTAGATCACCTGCCCGGTGGTGCGATCGTAGATCTTGGTGCTCTGGCTGATGTACACGCCCATCGAGATCACGGAGCCTGCTCCGACCACCACGCCCTCGACGATTTCCGAACGCGCGCCGATGAAGCAGTCGTCCTCGATGATGGTCGGGTTGGCCTGCAGCGGTTCCAGCACACCGCCCAGTCCGACGCCGCCCGACAGGTGCACGTTCCTGCCGATCTGCGCGCATGAGCCGACGGTGGCCCAGGTGTCCACCATGGTGCCGGAGTCCACGTAGGCACCGATGTTCACGTAGGAGGGCATCAGCACGACATTGGGCGCGATATACGCGCCGCGGCGCGCGACGGCCGGCGGCACCACCCGCACACCACCGGCGCGCAGCTGCGGGGCGCTCTGGTCGGAAAACTTCAGCGGCACCTTGTCGTAGTAGCGCATCGCGCCGGCTTCGATGGCCTGGTTGTCGTTGGCGCGGAACGACAGCAACACCGCCTTCTTGAGCCATTCATTTACGTGCCAGGCATCGCCGTGCTTCTCGGCAACGCGTGCCTGGCCCGAGTCGAGCAGGCCGATGGCGTCTTCCAGCGCCTGGCGCAGCGGGCGGTCGATGGTGGAAGGAGAGAGTTCGGCGCGCTTCTCGAACGCGGTCTCGATGATCTGTTGCAGTGAGTCGGTCATGACTGGCGTGATTTCCGTGACTGGATGAATTCCCGAATTCGTTCGGCAGCCTGCACGCATTCTTCTTCGGGTGCAACGAGCGAGATGCGCACGAATCCCGCGCCGGGATTGCCGGCGCCCGTAGCCCGCGCCAGGTAGGACCCGGGTACCACGGTGATGTTCTGGCTCGCGAACAGCCCGGCAGTGAAGCGCTCGTCGCTGCCGCCCACGTCGAGCCACAGGTAGAAGCCGCCTGCCGGACGTACCACATCGATCACTGGCCGGAGGATGGGCAGGACCCGGTCGAACTTGCGCCGATACAGGGCACGGTTGGCGGTTACGTGTTCGTCATCGCTCCACGCGGCAATGCTGGCCTTCTGGGTGGGAATGGCCATGGCGCAGCCGTGATAGGTGCGATACAGCAGGAATGGCTTGATCAGCGCGGCATCGCCTGCCACGAAGCCGGAACGCAGGCCTGGCAGGCTCGAGCGCTTGGACAGCGAGTGAAATGTCATGCAACGCCGCAGCGCGGAGTTGCCGCGGGCAAGGGCTGCAGTCAGCAGCGATGGCGGCGGAGCACTCTCGTCATCGAAGAGGTCGGCGTAGCACTCGTCCGATGCAATGACAAAGTCGAACGCTTCCGCCAGTTCGAGTGCCCGCTCCAGGTAACGGCGGCTCATCACTGTGCCGCATGGATTGCCAGGCGAACACAGGAACAGGAGCTGGCAACGTTGCCACACCTCGGCCGGAACGGCGTCCAGGTCCGGCAGGAAGCCGTTGGCTGCCGTGGTGTCGAGAAAGTGCGGCGTGGCGCCTGCCAGCAGTGCCGCGCCTTCATAGATCTGGTAGCCGGGATTGGGCATGGCGACCAGCGGCTGCTCGCCGCTGCGCGCGTCGACCACGGCCTGCACGAAGGCGAACAGCGCCTCGCGGGTGCCGTTGACCGGGAGCACGCAGGTTTCCGCATCCACGCAGCCGGCGGGCAGCGCGAAGCGCCGCTCCGCCCAGCGCGCCGCGGCGGTGCGCAGTTCCGGCAGGCCGCGCGTGGCCGGATAGCTGCCAAGTTCATCCAGATGCGCGCGCAGCGTGTCGATCACGAAGCCCGGCGGCGCATGTTTGGGTTCACCGATCGACAGGGCGATGTGGGAGAGGCCCGCCGGCGGTACCAGCCCCTGCTTGAGGACCGCGAGGCGTTCGAAAGGGTAGGCGGACAGCCGCTCGAATCCGGGGTTCATCCGTGCCGAGGCTCTTCAGGTCGAGCGGTTCAGTGCGGCGACGAGCTTGCCCCTGAGGTGCTCGGCCGTCGCATCGTCCAGCGGACGCTGGGCGTTATCGGTGACATAGAACACGTCCTCGGCGCGCTCGCCGATGGTGCTGATGCGCGCGCCCTGCAGGTCGATGCGTTCCTCCCACAGCACCTTGCCTATGTCGCACAGCAGTCCCGGCCGGTCGCCTGCCACCAGCTCCAGCGCGGAGCGGTTGTTGCGCAGGTCGCGGGTGATGGTGACCTTGGTCGGCGTGTTGAACATGCGGACCTGGCGCGGTGCGCGTCGCGACACGCCCATCGGGGACTCCTCCGGTCGCCGCAGCGAGTTCCACAGCGAGTGTTCCATGTGCTCGATGCGCTCGGCTTCGGTGATCGGCGAGCCGTTGTCCTCGAGCACGTGGTAGATGTCGAGCGAGAAGCCGTTCGCGGCAGGCGTGATGCGCGCATCGACAATGGTCAGGCCCTGCTGGTCCAGCACGGCGGTGGCGCGCGCAAAGCCATGGCGGCGATGCGGCGCATAGATCAGCACCGCGGTGGTGCCGCGCTGGCTGTGGGGCTGCACCGCCACCAGTGGCTCACCGGAGCCACCCTCGCGCTCGGCGCACAGGCCCGTGAACCAGGCAATCTCCTCGGGCGAGTGGCGCAGGAAGAAGGCGGGCGAGAGTGGCGCCCAGATGCTGGCGATTTCCTCTGTGCCGATATTCCTGGGTGCCAGCAGTGCACGCGCAGCCTCCTGGTTCTCCTGGATCAGCTGCTCCTCGTCGATCGGGCTCTCCAGTCCGCGCCGCAGTGCTGCACGCACGCTCTCGTAGAAGTCGTGAAACAGCGAAGCCTTCCAGGAATTCCACAGCTTCGGATTGGTGCCGCGCACATCCGCGCAGGTAAGCAGGTACAGGTAAACCAGGCGCGACTCATCGCCCACCAGCCTGGCGAACTCGTTGACCACGGCCGGATCGCCGATGTCCTTCTTCTGTGCCGTGACCGACAGCGTCAGGTGCTGGCGCACCAGCCAGGCAACCAGGCGCGCGTCGTAGGGCGACAGGCCCTGCTCCAGACAGAAGGCTTCGGCATCCACCGAGCCCAGTTCGGAGTGGTCGCCACCGCGACCCTTGGCGATGTCGTGGAACAGCGCGGCCAGGTAGATGACCTCCTGCTTGGGAAGCTGCTGCATGATGCTCGACAGGCGCGGCAGCTCATGGTCGAACTTCGGCAGCGCGAGGCGGCGCAGGTTGCTGACCACGAACAGCGTGTGCGCGTCGACCGTGTAGGCGTGGAACAGGTCGTACTGCATGC
>CAYWDZ010000239.1:0-4170 GCA_964456255.1 uncultured Steroidobacteraceae bacterium
GTGCCAGGCCATGCGGATGAACTGTGGGCCGTAGTGGCCGAAGTCGGCCGGCCACCACTCCTGGGAATCGGTCATGAGCTTGTTCAGGTCGCGCTTCAGCGCCTTGTAGTCGAGGGACTTGAACGCCCTGGCGTAGTCAAAGTCAGTGCCCAGCGGATCGGACTTCGATGAGTGCGCGGACAGCAGCTTCAGGTTCAGCTTGTTCGGCCACCAGTCCTGGTTGGTGGTGCCGCCGCCGGCAGCGTGTTTGATCGGACACTTGGATTCGGTAGACATGTGAGCTGCAACCCCCGTTGGTCAATGGATGTCGATGTGCGTGCGGGCCAAGCTACGCCCCACCTGTTGCGGCCACAAGTCGAATGATCCGATGGTCTTGATAGATGAAAACTATGCGGTGCGTGCTGCCGCGAGCGCGGCCACGCGCTTGGTCTTCAATGCCGCGGCAATGGCCGGTCCATTGAGGTCAGCGCGTTCGGCATCGGTGAGTTGCACAGCCGACGCGGTTGCCCGGGCAGCTTCCAGCAGTTCGCGCTGCGGATAAGGCGCGTTCTCCAGACCCGTGCGGCCCTGTGCATCGCACTGGCAGGCAAGAAGCATTTCGCTGAAGCGCTCGGGCCGGCGAAATGCGTCGCAATCCTCGAGCAGGCGCAGCACCGTGTCCGGGCGCAATTGCCGCGCGCGGTGCACGTTGGTGTGCTGTTTGGCCGTCATGCGCCCCAGTTCGCGCAGAGCCGCGGGCACGCGCAAGCGCGAGCACAGCGCATCGATCAGCGGCAGGCCGCGCGATTCATGCATCACATGCTTCGGCCATTGCTCGCGTGGTGTGGTGCCCTTGCCCAGGTCGTGCACCAGCACGGCGAAGCGCACGCTCACCGGCGCGGCAAGGTCGGCCGCGCGCTTCAGGCACAGCAGCACGTGCAGGCCCGTGTCGATCTCGGGATGCCATTCGGCCGGTTGCGGCACGCCGAACAGCGCGTCCACTTCCGGGAAGATCACCTTGAGTGCGCCGCAGTCGCGCAGCACCTCGAAGAACACTTCGGGCCGCGCCTCGCCCAGCGCGCGCTCGGTCTCCTGCCACACCCGCTCGGCCACCAGCGCATCGGCCTCGCCGGCCGCAACCATCTGGCGCATCAGCTCGCGCGTACTCTCGTGCACCGTGAACCCGAGCGGCGCAAAGCGCGCGGCAAAGCGCGCGGTGCGCAGAATGCGCACCGGGTCCTCGCTGAACGCGGGCGACACATGGCGCAGGGTGCGCGCGGCGATGTCCGCCTGGCCGCCGTACGGATCGATGAGCGTGCCGTCATCCGCCCGGGCCATCGCATTGACGGTGAGGTCACGCCGCAGCAGGTCTTCCTCGAGCGTGATGTCGGACGAGAACTCGGTGACAAAGCCGCGATAACCCGGGCCGGTCTTGCGTTCCCGCCGCGCCAGCGCGTATTCGGCATGCGTTTCGGGATGCAGGAACACCGGAAAGTCCCGGCCCACCGGCCGGTAGCCCGCGCGCGTGAGTTCCTCGGCACTGCTGCCGACGACCACATAGTCCTTTTCCTGGGCTTCGCGCCCCAGCAGCGCGTCCCGGACCGCGCCGCCGACCAGATACACTCGCATGCCGCGATGGTACTCAAGAACCCTGGCCTGCTGGCGCTTGCCGCAATCCTGCTCACGCTCCCGGGCTGCTACCTGATGCAGGCGACCAGCGGGCAGCTGGCCGTCATGCGCGCCCGCGAACCCATCGACAGGGTCATCGCCCGGCCATCCACGCCCGACACGTTGAAGGAGCAGCTGGTCCGTGCCCGGCGCATCCGCGATTTCGCCTCGGCAGAGCTCGGCCTGCCCGACAACAACGCCTACCGCAGCTATGCCGACATCGGCCGGCCCTATGTGGTGTGGAATGTGGTCGCGGCACCGGAGTTTTCGGTTGCACCGCTGCAATGGTGCTTTCCCATCGTCGGCTGCGTGGCCTACCGCGGCTATTTCAGGGAAGCCGCTGCGCACGGCTTTGCGCACAGGCTCGAGGAGCAGGGCAATGACGTGCTGGTGGGCGGCGTGCCGGCGTATTCCACGCTGGGCCACATCGCCGATCCGCTGCTGAGCACGGTCACCGGCTACTCGGAGCTGGACCTGGCCGCGCTGGTGTTCCATGAGCTGGCGCACCAGGAGGTGTACTGGCCGGGAGATTCCGCCTTCAACGAGGCCTTTGCCACCGCGGTGGAAGAGGAGGGCGTGGCCCGCTATGCCGCGCGCTTCGCCGATGCCGCAACGCTGGCCAACTGGCAACGACGACGCCAGTTCCGCCAGAAGGTCGTGGCCCTGTTCGTGGCCGCGCGCGCGGATCTCGCCGCGCTGTACCGCACGCGCCTCGCGCCGGATGCGATGCGCAGCCGCAAGTCCGCGCGGCTGACGCAGCTGGGCGAAGAGCTGCAATCACTGCAACAGCAGGCCGGCCTCACCAGCGGCTACAGCGCCTGGGTCGATGCAGGCCTGAACAACGCGCACCTGGCTTCGATCGCCACCTATCACGAGCAGGTGCCATGGTTCGAGAAGATCCTCGGCGAGCAGTGTGGCGGCTATCTGCCCTGCCTGTACGTGCGCGTGCAGCAGGAGATCGCGACGCGCAAGTCAGAAGCCCTGCAGTAGGAGATCAATCGCCGCGAGGATTTCCTCGCGCCGGTGCGCAAGGCTGAACGGGCTCTGCTTCAGGATCCGTCTGGGCACAGCCGCCATGTACTGCGTGACCATCACATGGTCGACTGTGCCGATGCGAAAGACCGGATTGAGCGTAGTGGCCGGCAACGGTGCGCGCTTTGCCGGTATGAGCGGCACAACCATCCGTGTATTGAGGTGCTCCATGGCATCGGCCTGCACGTCCAGCAGATAGCCATCAGCATTCGGCTCCGGATGGACGGCAAAGCGGGCCATCAGAACCTGCGGTATTTCGCCAGCGGCAGGCCGTGCTTCTCCACATAGGCATTCGAGCTCTGGATGGCCTCGTGGTTTTCCTTTGCCCAGAGCGCAGCGCGCTTTTCCGCCACGGCCTGTGCCACGCCGCTCTCGGCTGCCCGCGAGACATTGATGCGCAAGGCCCTTGCTTCGGTGAGCAGCGCCTCGGACAGCGTGACGTTGGTGGCCTTCCTGGGTGGTGTGGCGCGCTGTTTCATGGGCGGGATGTTGTCAGTTATGCGCATATTCGTCCACATTCAGCGCCGTCGATCGGGGGATCCAGTCTTGCCGGATCAGGGCTGCAGCAGCAGCCGGCAAATTGCGGTGTTCAAAAAGAAAAGCCCCGCCCTGAAACCAGGGCGGGGCGAGGCATGCTTTCGATAAGAGGGGGTCTTGGTCGAAAGCGAAACTGTCAGTGCTCGATCTGCACGCGCTTGGCGGCCACCACCGGCTGCTTGGGGATCGAAACCTCCAGCACGCCATGGTTGAACTTCGCCTTGATCGCGTCGGCCTGCACGTTCTCGGGCAGCGCGAAGCGGCGGGTGAAGCTGCCGGTCACGCGCTCGATGCGTTCATAGCCCTCGGTGTTTTCGCGCTTCTCGCTCTTGCGCTCGCCACGCAGGGTCAGGATGCCCTTCTCGGCGGTCACTTCGATGTCCTCGGGCTTCACGCCGGGCAGGTCGGCCTGCACCACGAAGCGCTCCTTCTCCTCGTGCACGTCCACGGCGGGGATAAAGGCCACTTCAGCGGAAGGGTTGCCCACCAGGCCGTCAAATTCGCGGCTGAAGCGGTTCAGCAGGCCCCAGGGTTCGCGGATTGCAATGCTCATGTCCCAATTCCTCCAGGTCATCTGGGTACGAAAATTCGCAGATGACCCGGATTTTGGGGGCTTTGAGGCGGTTTCAAGGGGCTGGAACGGGTTTTTTGCGCCCGGTCAGCCGGGCCAGGAGCCGGAACAGGAACCGCACGAAGACCAGGGTCAGCAGCGCCTCCACGAAGGTGGCGAGGAAGGCCAGCAGCGCATTGCCCCGCTCGGCGCGGCGGTTGAACTTGGCCATCATGCGCTCGCGCGCGACTTCGATGCTGTCGTAGAAGGAGGGGATCACCAGCAGCGTCAGCAGCGTGGAGGTGATCACGCCGCCGATGATCGCCACGGCCATCGGGCTGTAGAACTCCGAGCCTTCGCCCAGGCCAATGGCCACCGGCATCATGCCGGCCACCAGCGCGAAG
>CAYWDZ010000240.1:0-4145 GCA_964456255.1 uncultured Steroidobacteraceae bacterium
CGCAGCACCGGTCCGGCCCTCGTGGTGGGCGGATCGGCGCTGCAGCAGCTGTGGCTGTTCTGGGCCGCACCAATTGCCGGTGGCGCCGTTGGCGCGCTGATCTGGCGCTGGCTGGGACGTGAAGACAAGACCTGACGCCCTGCATGCGGCCCGCGCGCTGGCAGTGCTGCTGCCAGCGCTGTGGGCCGGATTCGCGTCGGGCGCGGACCAGGCGGCAACGGCCGACCCGATTCTTGACGAAGTGCTGGTGCTGGGCGAACAGCCCGGCCCCGCCATGTGGAAGGTGAGCCGCGATGGTCACACCATGTGGGTCATGGGAACGATCGCGCCGCAGCCAGCCAACATGAGATGGCGTGCCGCGCAGGCGGAAGCGGTAATCCAGCGCTCCGGCGAGATCCTCGGCGCCACCTCGGCACGCGCCACGTCCGACATCGGCTTCTTCGGCGCCGTGCGCCTGATCCCGTCGCTGCTGCGCGCGCGCGACAACCCGGATGGCGCAACGCTGCACGATGCACTGCCGCCCGACGTGCTCACCCGCTACAACTCGATGTACAAGCGCTTCTTCGGCGAGGATCACGATCCGAAGGAAAAGCGCCGTCCATTGTTTGCCGCGGACGAGCTGTACCGTCAGGCCCTGAAGAAGTCCTCCCTGACTGATCAGAGCCAGGTGTGGCCAACCGTCGAGAAACTGGCGAAGCGCCACAAGGTCCGCATCCGCGAGCGGGCCATTGATTTGCCCCTGGCGGACCCGAAGGGAATCATTGCCGATCTCGCCCTGATCGAGCGCGACAAGGAAGTGGCTTGCCTGTCCGCAACGATGGACTACATCGACCGTGATCTGCCCAACATCAAGCGGCGCGCGAAGGCCTGGGCAGTGGGTGATCTGAAAACCCTGCGCGCACTACCCGCGGCAGTGGACCGCACCGACTGCCTGAACGCATTGCTGGATGCGCTGCGCCCCAGGCTGAATGCCCAGATCGAGAAGACCAGGAGCCAGATCGAAGAGGATCGCAAGGGCATCATCAGCTGGATGCTGCTCACCCACGAGACGAGCTTCGCCACCATGGCCATCGAAGAGCTGCTCGCCGCCGACGGCGCCGTGACGCGCTGGCGCGCCGCGGGCTACACCGTGGAGGAGCCGCAGTAGCGCGGCTCCCCGCATCCCTGCCTCAGAGGTGCCCCTCTTTCGCAGCCGCAGCAGCCGGTGCAGGCGCGGCGCCCTGCGCCGCAAAGGCCGCACGCTGCTGCGATACCAGGTGGGCACGGATCTGTTCGACCTGCGATTCAGTCAGCAGGTCATCCCAGCTCGACATGCCGCGCTTCTGCAACGCGCCGCCGCGCACCACGGACTGGAAGGCCGCCGCGTCACGGATCACACCTGAGCGCGTGAGGTCCGGCACCGGCGAGCGCGGGAAGTTTGCGTGGCAGCTGCCGCAATTCCTGGCAAACAGCGCGGCACCCGCGGCAATGTCTGCGGGCGTTCCCGGCTGGTCGATGGGCTCGGGAACCGGCGCCAGCGGCGGCAGCTCCGGCGGAATGGGCGTATCACCGCCATCAAGCCGGAATGCGAGCACGCGGTTGTCATTGCCACGCAGGGAGGCAACCTTGTCGGGCGTCCACAGGTTCCAGCCACCACCGCCCGTGCCGGCCAGGATCGCGATGTACTGCACGCCATCAACCGTGTAGGTCATCGGCGCGGCAATCAGCGACGTGCCGGTATCGATTTCCTTCAGCACCGCGCCGGTCTTGTCATCGAAGAAGCGCAGGTGACCGTCGATGCTTCCCTGCACCACCAGACCACCGGCAGTCGACAGCGCGCCACCGTGGTCATTGAACGAAGGGTACTTGTGCTCCCAGACGATCTTGCGGGCAACCGGATCCCAGGCGATCAGCGAGGCATGCACGTCGAGGCTGGGCACGGTCTTCAGATAGGCAGGATCAGCCAGTGACTTGAAAACCGGAGGCAGCGTGGCCGCGTCCAGTGGCCCCGTCACGAAGCCCACCTGAAAGCCGCCACTCATGCCGGCCTGCGAGCGCGGTTGCATCGGACTCTGCGCAATCATCATGCCGCTGTGGACGGCGGCCAGATAGACCAGGCCAGTGCGCGCGGACAGCGACATGGGATTGAAGTTGTGTCCGCCAACGCCGGAAGGAAAGACGATGGCCGGCTTGCCGCGGGTGTAGTCCGCAGCCGGATTGATGATGGGTCGACCGGTCTTCAGGTCCACGCCGGTCGCCCAGTTGGCATCGACGAACTTGTCGGCCGCCAGCAATTCACCGGTGGCGCGATCGTGCACGTAGAAGAAGCCGTTCTTGGAAGCCTGCATCAGCACATCGCGGTCAACACCATTGATCTTCAGGCTGGCCAGCGTGAGCCCCGGCGTGGCGTCGTAATCCCAGCTGTCGCCCGGCGTCTGCTGGTAATGCCAGGCGTATTCGCCCGTATCCGCATGCAACGCCACGATGGAGGCCAGGAACAGGTTGTCGCCACCACTGGGGCTGCGATAGCGGACATTCCAGGGTGAACCATTGGCCGTTCCGAAGTAGACCAGGTTGTTCTTCGCGTCGTAGACCATGCCTTCCCAGGCATTGCCACCGCCGCCATAGCCCCAATCGCGCTTCGGGTCCCAGGTCTTCAGCGCAATGTCCTGCAGCGCCTTGTTGTCCTGCGGCTTCGCCGGATCGGTCGGTGTGGTGAAGAAGCGCCAGGCCAGCTCGCCCGTGTCGAGGTTGTAGGCCGACACATAGCCGCGCGAGTCGAACTCGGCGCCGCCATTGCCGATGACCACCACCGAACCAGCCACCTGTGGCGCGCCGGTGATCGAATAGGCGCGCGTCTTGTCGATGAAAGTGTCGACCTGCCACAGAACCTTGCCGTCGCGGGCATCGAGCGCATACAGGATGCCTTCGAAGCTGCCCACGTAGACCTTGCCATTCCACACGGCCACGCCGCGATTCACGATGTCGCAGCAGGAGCCGCGCGCATTCCTGAGCTCAAGCGGCGGCTCGAACTGCCACAGCAGCTTGCCGTTGGTGGCATCGAGCGCATACACGCGGCCCGCTACACCGGAGGTGTACATCACGCCGTCCACAACGATGGGCGTGGCCTGCATGCCGCGATTGGTGCCGGTCTGGTACTCCCAGGCAAAGCCGACCCGGCCCACGTTGCTCTGGTCGATGAGCGTCAGCGGGGAGTAGAACGTCATTCCGGCATCACGGCCTTTGGTCAGCCATTCGCCGGGTTCAGCGTCGATGCTGGCCAACCGGGCCGCGTCAACCTTGCCGGTGGGCGTCGGGCCCTTTGGAGCCGGCTTGCATCCCGCAACCAGTGCACCGCAGGCCAGCGCCAGCGCGGCACCAGCCAGAATCTGCTTCGAGCTCTTCATCATCCCCCCAAGGATCTACCCGGTTCTGGGATCATTATGAGCGCATGACCGCATTCCCCGACAAGCCCAACGCACTGGCGGCCCGCGATCTGGCCACGCTGTGGCATCCGTGCACGCAGATGAAGGACCACGAGCGCGAGATGCCGCTGATCCCGATCCGGCGGGCCAGCGGTGTGTGGCTGGAGGATTTCGACGGTCGCCGCTACCTGGATGCGATCAGCTCCTGGTGGGTGAACCTGTTCGGCCATGCCAATCCGGTCATCGGCGCCGCAGTCGCGCAGCAGCTTCAGGAGCTGGAACACGTGATCTTTGCCGGGTTCACGCATGAACCAGCCGTGGAGGTGGCCGAGACCCTGCTGAAGCTCGCGCCACCGGGCCTGGCGCGGTGCTTCCTTGCCGACAACGGCTCGGCGGCCATCGAGGTGGCCGTGAAGATGAGCTTCCACTACTGGCGCAATTCAGGCCGGCCGGGCAAACAGCGCTTCATCACGCTGGCCAACAGCTACCACGGCGAAACCCTCGGTGCGCTCGCGGTGGGCAATGTCGCGCTGTACAAGGACATCTACGCGCCGTTGCTGATGGATGTCATCACCGCGCCCTCCCCGGCGCTGCGCGAACCCGGGGAATCGGCGCAGGATGCGGCACGGCGCGCGATGATCAGCATGCGCGAGCTGCTGGCGCGGCGCGGCGCCGAGATCGCCGCCGTGATCGTCGAGCCGCTGGTGCAATGCGCCGGCGACATGCGCATGTACGACCCGC
>CAYWDZ010000241.1:0-4107 GCA_964456255.1 uncultured Steroidobacteraceae bacterium
ATCCAACCAGATCCTGCACGCGCGGGAATCGATCGGTGGTACCGGCGTCGACCACGGCACGCACGCGATCCACGCTGTGCCCATAGTCGTAGGCAAGGAACCGCACGCCGGAGGTCCACACCTTGCCAAACCAGGTCACGTCGGCTCCGAACCCGGTCCCGGCGAAATCAATGTTGCGCTGGCGTGTTTCGCCGAGCACCGTCGCCGTGTACGTGACACGCATGTCACGATGCGTGACCAGTGCGGAAAGTGCCAGCCCATCAAGGCTGAGCCACCCGAGCTCGCCATGTGCCACCGTGGAGCGCAGGTCGCCGGGATCCTTCCAGCGATCAACCGTGGCATCGGCAAAGAACGCGTCGTAGTCCAGGCCGATCGATGCCCCCAGGTTGGTACCGGAGAACTTCTCGCTGCCGGATTCCAGGCGCGACTGGCTGTGGCCGATGCCCGCGCCCAGGGTCAGCATCTGCGTGGGCGAATAGCGGAACCTGATGTCGGCCGAACGGCCGTCCTCGCTATCTGCGAGCCCACCCACCGTCAGCGAATCTGCCCAGGCCGGCGCCACCAGCATGGCACCCAGCACGAGACTCGAAATACGTCTGGTCATCTCCTCCCCTCTCCCTGGTATTCCCCGTCACAACGACCTGGCTCGCCCGTGCGTTGACAAGCCCGACCGCGGGGCCAATATGTCACGAACCGGCGGCCCGCTGGAACCGGCGCGTCAACCAGTGGCCCCATGGCGCGTTACTCTCACTGTGGCACTGACTTACTGCGAAGGCCTTGTGTTGTCGGCACCGAAGGACGAGACCCGGCGCGAGCTGAATCGCTTTCTCGCCGAAGTGGAGCGCAAGGCCTACCGCATGGCGCGGATTGCACTGCGTCACGACGACGACGCCCTCGATGCCGTGCAGGACGCCATGCTGCAGCTGGCCCGGCGCTATGCGACCCGGCCGGCCGCGGAATGGCGGCCTCTGTTCTACAGGATCCTCGAGAACCGGATTCGGGACCTGCAGCGCCGCCGCATGGTGCGCGGCAAGGTCATGGCCCTGCTGCCCTGGCGCCGGGACGAGGACTGCGAGGCCGCAGACCCGGTGTCCGAAGCGCCCGACCATGGACCAGGGCCGGCGGACCAGGTCGAGGGCATGAAGGTGATGGCTGCGCTGGAACAGGCCCTGGCCAGACTTCCGGGCCGGCAGCGCGAGGCCTTCATGCTCAGGAGCATGGAAGGACTGGATGTGGCGGAGACGGCGGCGGCCATGGGTTGCAGCGACGGCAGCGTGAAGACACATTACTTCCGTGCGGTGCAGGCGCTGAAGGAACAACTGGGTGAGTTCTGGACATGAACACAAGCAACGAATCAGGCGAATTCGAACGGCGGGCCGCGGCACTGCTGCGTGACAGCGCCGAGAATCTGGATGGCGCGACGCGCGCACGGCTCTCCCGTGCCCGGGCCGCCGCTCTGGAACCTGCGGCGCGTACCCGCGCCTGGTTCGACTTCCGCTACCTGGCTCCTGCCGGCGCGATGGCCGCGGCAGTGCTGGCGACGGTGCTGCTGCTCGGCCCCGGCAGGCAGGCCGCGCCGGTCAACGCAGCGCCTGCTTCGGCGTTGTATGACATGGAGCTGCTGGCTGATGCCGAAGCCTTCGACATTGCGCAGGAAGCTGACCTCGACTTCATCGAGTGGGCGGCGTCGCAGGCCGAGCAGGACGGAGCGGGCGGCTGAATGCGGCGCATGTATATCGCTGCCGTGCTGGCCGGGATGGCTGCAGGTGCAGCGCAGGCTGCCGAGCCGAAGCCTGCTCCGGCTGCGGACAGCAAGGTGGAACCGATCGATGCGGAGTTCCTGGAATTCCTCGGTTCGCTGGACGTGGAAGACGAAGACTGGCGTGAGTTTCTGGAGAGTCGACCGATCAACAATGCAGCGGGCAAGCCGGCCGGGCAGAAGACACCGCCCCCCAGGCCGGACCCGAAGCAGGGCAAGGTGAAGAAGCCATGAAAGCGTTCATCGTCATCGGATTGCTGGCACTGGGTGGCACCGCCACTGCAGCCCAGCCCGCTGCGCCGCCGGCCAGCACGCAGGCCGATGTCAGCTGGGCGAGTCTTTCCGCCGGACAGCAGCAGCTGCTCGAACAGTTCCAGTCGAACTGGAACCAGTTGCCGCCGCAGCGGCGCCTCGCGCTGGCACGCGGCGCGCAGCGCTGGCTCGCGATGAACCGGAATGACCGCACTGCGGCCCGTGATCGCTATGGCAAGTGGCGCGAGCTCTCCGAAGATCGGCGCAATCTGATCCGCGAGCGCTACAGCGAATTCCAGAACCTCTCGCCCGATGAGCAGGCGCGCATCCGCCGTGACTACCAGGAATTTCGCCGCCTGTCGCAGAAGCGGCGCGCCGAACTGCGCCGCGAGTGGCAGCAGAAGTCGCAGCAGGAGCGCCAGCAAATGCTGCGCGATGTGCGCGAGCGGCGCGTCCAGCGCCGCGATCGCAACTGACCGGCCTAACGCAACAGGTTTTCGAGCGCCGTCTCGATCACCGGCTGCATCAGCTTGTAGCCCGCCGCATCCGGATGCAGCCCATCGCCGGTAAGTTCAGCGCGCAGCATGCCATCGGCACCCACGGTGGCCGCGTAATAGTCGGCAAAGCCGACGCCTGCTTCCTTTGCATAGGACCTTAGCCACGCATTCAATTTCAGGATGTCGGCCGGCGGCCGCTGCCGCGTCTGGTTGATGGGACCACCACCGCGCTCCGGCGTTGCGGTCTTCGCATCGGTAACAGGCGTCAGCGCACACAGCACCACGCGAATGCCGTGCACCTTCGCCAGCTCGACCATCGCCATGATGTTCTGCTGGATCATGGTCAGCGTCTGCGGACCGTTGTTGCCGGCGATGTCATTGGTGCCGGCGAAGATCGCCACTGCGGCGGGCCGCAGTGCGATCACGTCCGGATAGAAGCGCACCAGCAACTGCGCAGTGGTCTGCCCGCCGATGCCGCGATTCACATAGGGCTTGCCCGGAAAGCCGGCGGCAAGGTTCCAGCCGTCAGTGATCGAGTCACCGAGAAACACCACCCGGCCGCGTGGCACGGGCTGGGCCATCAGCACCTTGTTGGCCTGGGCGTAACGGCCAAGCTGGTTCCAGTCTGCGAGCTGTTCGGTCAGTCGCTGCGCATTGCCAAGGAGGCAGCAGCCCGCGGGCCGTTGCGGCGCGAAATCATCGATCAGCTGCGCACGAATGGGCCTCGAGATCAGCGCAGCAGCAGCTGCCATGGTCAGTACCCGCAAGCAGTGAGACATGCATCCCCCTTATTCCGGCTATCGGCCTGCGGCCGCATGGTACACTGCGCCCCGACTTGCCGGATCGCGACCGGTCTTTCCATTGACCGGAATCTGAGATCGCGAATCAGGCTCCCCCATACAAAGGTACTCATGAATTTTTCCGATCTCGGGCTCAAACCCGAGCTGGTGGCTGCTGTCACCGATAAAGGCTATTCCGTTCCCACCCCCATTCAGGTGGCCGCCATTCCGGCGGTACTCGCAGGCCGCGACGTGCTTGCAGGCGCACAGACCGGCACCGGCAAGACTGCCGGCTTCGTGCTGCCCATCCTGCAGAAGCTGGCAGCGCGCCACGGCACGGCACCGCGCGCGCTGATCCTGACACCCACACGCGAATTGTGCGCGCAGGTGGCCGAGTCCGTGCGTCACTACGGCAAGCACACCAACCTGCGCTCGCTGGAAATCTTCGGCGGTGTGTCGGAGCGGCCGCAGATCGCGGCGCTGCGCCATGGCTGCGACATCCTGATCGCAACGCCGGGTCGCCTGCTGGACCTCGCCAACCAGAAGCTCGTCTCGCTGGCCGAAGTGCAGATCTTCGTGCTCGATGAAGCCGATCGCATGCTCGACATGGGCTTCATCCACGACATCAAGCGCGTGCGCGCAATGCTGCCGCCCGTGCGGCAGAACCTGCTGTTCTCGGCCACGTATTCGGCCGATATCCGCAAGCTGGCCCAGAACCTGCTGCGCAACCCGCTCGCCGTGGAAGTGGCGCCACCGAACCGCACCGCCGACAAGGTGGAGCAGGTCAGCTACCGGCTGCCCAAGGAACACAAGCGCCATC
>CAYWDZ010000242.1:0-4104 GCA_964456255.1 uncultured Steroidobacteraceae bacterium
TGCACTTCGTCGATCAGGTAGATCTTGTAGCGGCCGCGGCTTGGCAGGTACTGCACATTGTCGAGCAGGTCGCGCGTGTCGTCCACCTTGGTGCGCGACGCGGCATCGACTTCAATCAGATCGACAAACCGGCCGGCATCGATGTCGGTGCAGGCGCTGCATACCCCGCAGGGCCTGGCCGACACACCCTGCTCGCAGTTCAGGCACTTGGCGAAGATGCGGGCGATCGTGGTCTTGCCCACACCGCGGGTACCGGTGAAGAGGAACGCGTGATGCACCCGGCCGGCGTCCAGTGCATTGGCGAGCGCGCGCAGCACATGCTCCTGCCCCGACATCTCGTCGAAGTTTCCGGGGCGCCACTTGCGGGCCAGTGCCGTATAGCTCATGAAGACTTCTTACAGGACCTGGAGGCGGCCCGCACCAGCCGGGACTCCGGCACCCGCCCTGACCGTTACCGTTGCTCCCTTCCGGGCCTGGCGGGATTCACGGCAGGTCGTCGCGAAGGAGCCAATGCGGGCCACCATTGCTACTTTGGCGGAGAGGGTGGGATTCGAACCCACGAATACCCGTTGAGGTATTACTGGAATTCCAGTCCAGCGCCTTCGACCACTCGGCCACCTCTCCAAATCAATAACTTGCGATAACTTTCTCGACGAATATCTGGCCTGACGAGGCCCCAGGGCCATCGCGACAGGGCGGCGATTCTACCGCAGGGCTCAGTGGGGTGGGCTGACCGGACGGTTGCGCTTGCGCGCCGGCTCCTGCGCCTTCTCGACTGTGGGCTCGTCCTCAATCGGGGCCGAATTCGAACCCGGTTCGCGCATGGCGGGCGGCTCTTCCAGACAGGAATCCTTGGATTCGGGCGGCGCCGCGGGTTGCGTCAGCGCGGGAATCTCCAGGGCCTGGGTCGTATCCAGCCCGTCGAGACCAACCGGAATCTTCAACCGCGGGAGATTCTGGGCCCCTGCGTATGTGTCCGGATTGCTGCAGCCACCAAGGGCATGACAGCCCGCCGTGAGCAGCAGCGTACCCGTGGCAAGCACCAGCCATGGCAGGCGCAGGGCCATCAGGCAGCCACCGCGAGCGAGATACCGGCCCTGGCCAGCGCGGCTTCCACGGTGGCATGGTGCCGCTTGGACAATGGCACCAGGGGCAGACGCAGACGCCCGCGAATCAGCTGCATGCGCTCCAGCGCCCACTTGACCGGAATCGGGTTGGCTTCCAGAAACAGGTTCTGGTGGAGCCCAGCCAGCCGCGAGTCCAGCTCCAGTGCTTGCGCCGCATCGCCGGCCCGGGCGGCCGCGACCATCTGGCTCATCTCGCCCGGGGCAACGTTTGCAGTCACCGAGATGACGCCCACCGCGCCATGTCCGATTGCCTCGCGCGTGGTGGCATCGTCGCCGGACAGGATGCAGAAGTCCGCCGGACAGGCCTGGCGCAATTCACGGATGCGGTTCATTTCGGGCACGGCTTCCTTGATGGCAACGACGCGCGCAAGCCGCGCAAGTCTCGCCACTGTATCAGGCAGCATGTCCACTGCGGTGCGTGCCGGCACGTTGTAGAGAATCAGCGGCACACCGGCAGCTTGTGCCGCGGCCTCGAAGTGACGGTACAGACCTTCCTGGGGCGGCTTGTTGTACGCCGGCGTGACCAGTAGCAGCCCGTCGACGCCCTCGCCCGAATACAGGCGCACACGTTCCACGGTCGTGGCGGTGCTGTTCGTGCCGCAACCCACGATGACCTGCATGCGCCCGGCTGCCTGCATGCGCGCACGCCGCGTCAGCTCCAGCAACTCGTTCTCGGTGATGGTCGGGGATTCGCCCGTGGTGCCACCCACCACGATGCCGCTGGTGCCACTGGCGGCATGCCAGTCGATCAGCCGCGACCAGGCGGCCCAGTCAATCTCGCCGTCATCCCGGAACGGGGTGACGATGGCAACAAGCGATCCGCTGAAAGCTGGCTGGGACATGCAGGAATGATTGCAAAAAGGGGCGTTGGGCGCGCGATGTTACGGGCCGCGTGATCTCCGAGGCAAGCGCGGGTAAGATCAAGGCCGCCTTACTATGACTCCAGGCTCATGAAGCAGTTCCTGGCCGTTTCGGCCATCGGCAAAGACCGTCCCGGACTCGCGCACGACGTGGTCCGCACCATCACCGACTGCGGAGCCAGCATCAACGAGAGTCGCATGGTGCCGCTGGGTGGCGAGTTCGCCATGCAGATCCTGGTTTCCGGCAACTGGCACTCGGTGGCCCGGGTGGAGTCCGAACTCACGCGCCTGGCCGAGAGCGCGGGCCTGGCCCTGCATCTGCGCCGCACCGAACAGCGCAGCCTGCGCGAGGATCACATCCCCTACTCCATCGACGTGATCGGACCGGACCACGCGGGCATCGTGGCCGGCCTGGCCGGCTTTCTCACGGCCCGCGAGATCGAGATCGCGGAGGTTGCCTCGCGCAGCTACGCGGCCGCGCAGACCGGTGCCGTCATGTTTGCCGTGCAGATGATGATCAACGTTCCCGCACGGCAACCGATTGCCGGCCTGCGCGAGGACTTCATGGAGTACTGCGATTCGCAGAACCTCGATGCCATCCTCGAGCCCCTGAAGAACTGAGCCCCCAAGGAGCACCATGGCAAGCCCCCGTATCGGCAGCAAGGTCAAAGCCTTCAAGGCCGCCTCCACCGCCGGCAGCGAGTTCAGCCTGGCCGACGCCGGGGGCAAGGCACTGGTCCTGTACTTCTATCCGAAGGACATGACCTCCGGCTGCAGCGTCGAGGCACGCGATTTCCGGGATCTTCACGATCGCCTGAAACGTGCGGGCGCCATCGTCCTGGGCGTATCACGCGACCCCCTCAAGTCCCACGACAGATTCCGCGACAAGGAGTCGCTGCCCTTTCATCTGCTGAGCGACCCCGACGAGAAGCTCTGCAGGCAGTTCGACGTGATCCGCGAGAAGAGCCTGTATGGCCGCAAGTATCTGGGCATTGAACGCAGCACGTTTCTGATCGACGGCCACGGTGTACTGCGTCAGGAGTGGCGCAAGGTGAAGGTGACAGGTCATGCCCAGGAAGTCCTCGACGCAGTCCGCGCCCTCGGCTGAAGCCGAAGGGTCGCGCCGCATCTACGTGCTCGACACCAACGTGTTGATGCACGATCCGGCTGCCATCTTCCGGTTCGACGAGCACGACATCTACCTGCCGATGGTGGTGCTCGAGGAGCTGGACCATCACAAGAAAGGTCTTTCCGAGCCGGCGCGCAACGTGCGTCAGGTTTCGCGCTTCCTCGACGAGATCATGAAGGATGCGAACAAGGCCGAGATCGACGACGGACTGCCGATCCCGTCTGCCCTGACCGGCAACGGCAATGGCCAGGCCAAGCGCTCGCCTTCGGGCAAGATCTTCTTCCAGACCCGCAACCTGAAAAGCAGCCTCCCGGACGAACTGCCGGGCACCGCCGCAGACAACGCCATCCTGGCGCAGACGCTGGCGCTGCAGGCAGAGATGCCGCGGGTGCGCGTGACGCTGGTCTCCAAGGACATCAACCTGCGCATCAAGGCCGCGATCGTCGGCATTCGCGCCGAGGATTACTACAGCGACCGCACCATCGAAGACGTGGATCTGCTGGACTCGGGCACCCACGCTGTAGCCGAGGATTTCTGGCAGCGCCAGGGCCAGGACATGCGCTCGTGGAAGGAAGGCGGGCGCACCCTGTACGAACTGCATGGCCCCGATGTCGCCCAGTGGCATGTCAATCAGTTCATCTATGAACCCGTCGAATCCGGCATCGAAGCCATGGTGCGCTCGATCGATGGCGACACGGCCCGACTGGAACTGGCCCAGGATTACCGCGGCGCCAGGCACAATGTGTGGGGCATCAGCGCCCGCAATCGTGAACAGAATTTCGCGCTGAACCTGCTGCTGGATCCGGAAATCGATCTGGTCACCATCCTCGGGCCAGCCGGCACCGGCAAGACGCTGCTGACGCTCGCAGCCGGCCTCGCACAGACGCTGGATTCCAGCCTGTTCGCCGAAATCATCATGACGCGCGTGACCATTCCGCTGGGCGAAGACATCGGCTTCCTGCCCGGAACCGAAGAGGAAAAGATGGAG
>CAYWDZ010000243.1:0-4096 GCA_964456255.1 uncultured Steroidobacteraceae bacterium
GTCGCCGGTCATCGCCACGACCTCACCGGTCGCCTGCAGCGCCGAGACGATCCGCACCTTGTGCTCGGGTGCCACGCGCGCGTAGACGCGTACGTCGCGAACGCGGTGCTGCAGCTCCTCGTCGGACAGTGCGGCGAGCTGCGGGCCGGTGAGCACTTCACCTTCGCCGTCGAGCAGCCCGAGCCGGCGCGCCACGGCGCGCGCCGTGAGCGGATGGTCGCCGGTGATCATGACCGGAACCATCCCGGCGGAGCGGCAGGTGGCGATGGCCTCGGTCACTTCCGGCCGCGGCGGATCCAGCAGCCCGACCAGCCCGACGAACTCCAGATCGCATTCCACCTCGGCGCAGTTCTGCGTTGCCGGCTGGGAGTTCCAGCGACGCACGCCGAAGCCGAGCACGCGCAGTCCATCCGCGGCCATGGCGTCGGCCGCGGCGAGCAGCGCATCGCGATCGATGGAATCTCCCGACGCGCCGAATGCACGGCGACTCACGGCGATGATCGCTTCCGCGGCACCCTTGGTGATGGACAGGAATGAGCCATCGGGCTGCCTATGCACGGTGGTCATGCGCTTGCGCCCGGAATCGAACGGGATCTCGGCGATGCGCGGCGTACGCGTCATTTCGGCCGCGCGGTCGCAGCCGCGGGCTTCCGCGGCCAGCAGCATCGCCACTTCGGTCGGGTCGCCGACCGCGCTGCCGGCACGGTCCCGGCCGGCGTCGTGGCTCACCGCCATCGCGTGCAGCAGCATGCGCGCAGTCTCGCCATCCGTGGGCACGGCCGCGCGTGCACCGTCGCAGAAGTACTCCTCGACGCGCATCTGGTTGCCCGTCAGCGTGCCGGTCTTGTCCGAGCAGATGAAGGTCACCGAGCCCAGCGTCTCGACGGCCGGCAGGCGCCGGATCAGCGCGCGCTGCGCCATCATCTTGCGCGCGCCCAGCGCCAGCGAAATGCTGACCACCGCCGGCAGTGCCTCGGGTATCGCGGCCACCGCGAGGCTGAGCGCGACCAGCAGCATCGGTAGCGCGGGCTCGCCGCGCAGGAACCCGGTGATGAACACCACCACACAGACGATCACGACCACCAGCGCGATCCACCGCCCGAAGACATCGAGGCGGCGTTGCAGCGGTGTCTGCAGCGCGCGCGCCTGGTGCAGCAGTCGCGCGATGCGACCGAACTCGGTGTGCATGCCGGTGGCCACCACCAGACCCACCGCGCGGCCATAGGTCACGCTGCTGCCCTTGTGCGCCATGTTGCGGCGATCGCCAGCCTGAACGTCCTTGCCGGCAATGGCCTCGGTCATCTTGTCGACGGGAACGGACTCGCCGGTCAGCACCGACTCATCGACCCGCAGGCCCGCGACCTCGACCAGCCTGAGATCTGCAGGAACGATGCGTCCGGCCTCGATCATCACCACGTCGCCCGGAACCAGTTCGCGGGCCGCAAGCGTGGTCTGCGCACCCTCGCGCATCACCGTGGCGGAGGGCGCGGCCATGGCCTTGAGCGCCGCCATGGCGCGCTCGGCGCGGAACTCCTGGACGAATCCAAGGATCGCGTTCAGCACGATGATGGCGGCGATGATGAGGGTGTCGGCCAGGTCGCCGATCAGTCCGGAGACGATGGCGGCACCGATCAGGATGAGCACCATGACGTCGGCGAACTGCGCGGCGAACATCACCAGCGGTGAGCGCGGCGGCGCTTCCTCGAGCACATTGAAGCCATGCTGCGCGCGGCGGCGCTCGACTTCCTGCGCGCCCAGCCCCTCGCGTCGCGCGCCGAGGCGCGCATAGGTTTCCTCGATCGAGCGTTCGTGCCAGCTCACGCCGGCAGGCGCCGTCGCAGGTACTCCACGCAGCGCGCGACGCTGGCCAGTTCCCGGAAATCCGCGTCGGGAACGTCGATGCCGAATTCGCGCTTGAGGCCGGCGGCGAAGTTGAGCGTGTCCATCGAGTCGAAGTCGATCTGGTCACGCAGGTCGATGTCGGGGGCGAGCGTCGCCGCATCGATGTCCGGTGCGACGGCGGTCAGCACGGCGATCACACGTTGTTGCAGCGACTGGCTCACAGCTCACCCGGTCTGGACAGCAACGCTGCGATGCGCGCGAGAAAGCGCCCGCCTGCACGGCCATCCGTCACGCGATGGTCGGCGGCCAGTGTCAGGGTCAGCACCGGGCGCGGGATGACCTTGCCATCGATCACCCACGGGCGCTCCTCCACGCGGCCGGCACCGACGATGGCCACCTGGTCGGGAAAGATGATGGGGAAAACCGCTTCCACACCTTCATCGCCGAGGCTGGTCAGCGTGATCACCGGCAATTCCAGTTCCGAGCTGCGCAGATGTCCGCCGCGGGTGCGCGCGACCAGATCCTTCAGTTCGTGCATCAGTGCGGGCAAGTCCTTCGTTGATGCCTGCAGCAACCCGGGTGCCACCAGCCCGCCACCGCGCTGCGCGATGGCGAAGCCGACGTGGATGTCCCCGGCGGGCTGGAACTGTCCATTGCGGAAGAAGCCGGCGAAGCCAGGGATCTCACTGGCGGCGCGCGCCACGGCCTTGATGAGCAGTACCGCATGCAGAAGCCGCTCCTCCACCGGGCGATCCGCGTTGAATCGCTGCAGCCATTCGACCGCGGGACCGAAGTCAAGCTGCTGCGCGAGGTAGTAGTGCGGAATCTCGCGCTTGGCGCGCGCCATGGCCGCGGCGATGGCCTGGCGCATCGAGCTGCGTGGCCCGGCCGCGGCGCGCTGCACGTCTTCGAGTGTGATGACGCCATCAGGCCCGGTGCCCACGAGCGTTTCGACGGCGAGGCCCGCGGCTTCGGCGCGGCGGCGTGCGGCGGGAGAGATGCGCGCGCGCGATGTGGGCGGCGCGGCAGCGGAAGCAGGCGTGGTGCGCGCAGTGGCCGCGATGCCGGGCGCGGGTTCAGGTGGCGCTGCTGCCGGCGCACCACCCGGGCTGGCAGCAGTCTCTTCACCCGAGAACACCGCGAGCGCAGTCCCCACCGGCACTTCGGTGCCCGGCTCGACCAGCAACTTCTCCACCGTGCCGTCGTGGAAGACCTCGACGTCGATGATGCCCTTGGCCGTTTCCACCAGCGCCACGACGTCGCCGCGCTTGACGGTATCGCCCGGCTGCACGCGCCACTCGACCACCGTGCCTTCCGTCATGTCGGCCCCCAGTGCGGGCATGAGGAAGCGCACGCTCATGCGCCGCGTCCCAGCATCTGCCGGACCGTGGCGATGATGTAGGCCGGCTGGGGCAGGGCGGCGTCCTCGAGATGCTTCGGATACGGAATCGGCACCTCGGCGGAGCAGACGCGCGCCACCGGTGCATCGAGTTCGTAGAACGCCTGCTCCATGATGCGCATGGCGATCTCCGCGGAGATGCCGCCGCTGCGCCAGCCTTCATCCACCACCACGGCGCGCCGGCAACGGCGCACCGACTCCATGATGGCCTGGTCATCGAGCGGCCGCAGCGTCCGGAGGTCCACCACCTCCGCCTCGATGCCTTCCTGCGCCAGCGTGCTGGCGGCTTCGAGACAGCGGTGCACGCTCGCGCCATAGGTCAGCAGCGCCACATCGCGGCCAGGGCGGCGCACGGCGGCGTGATCCAGATCCACCGCGGCTGGTTCGGCAGGCAGCGTGCCTTCCAGGTTGTAGAGGCCGGCGTGTTCGAAGATCAGCACCGGATCCGGGCAGGCCAGGGCCGGGGCCAACATGCCGCGCGCATCCTCCACGGTTGCCGGCGTCACCACGCGCAGCCCGGGAATGTGTGCATACCAGCCTTCCAGGCTGTGCGAGTGCTGGGCCGCGAGCTGCCGGCCCGCGCCGGTGGCCATGCGGATCACCAGCGGCACGTTCATCTGGCCACCCGACATGTGGCACAGCGTGGCGGCGTTGTTCAGGATCTGGTCCAGCGCCAGCAGGCTGAAGTTCACCGTCATGATCTCCACGATGGGGCGCATGCCGCCCAGCGCGGCGCCGATGCCGGCACCGACGAAGGCGGATTCGGACAGCGGCGTATCGCGGATGCGCTCCTCGCCGAATTCCTCGAGCAGCCCCATGCTCACGGCGTAACAGCCACCATAGTGGCCCACGTCC
>CAYWDZ010000244.1:0-4028 GCA_964456255.1 uncultured Steroidobacteraceae bacterium
CCAGCGCCAGCCAGGCCACCCAGGGCATGCGGTGGATCAGGCCGCCGAGCTTGCCCAGGCTGCGCTCCTTCGTCGCATGCAGCACCGAGCCGGTGCACAGGAAGAGCAGGCTCTTGAAACCGGCATGCGCGAGGCAGTGGTAAAGAACCGCGGTCAGCGCCAGCGCCGCCAGGCCTTCCATGCGATAGGCATGGAAAATCAGGGTCAGTCCGATGCCGACCGCGATCAATCCGATGTTCTCGATCGACGAATAGGCCAGCAGCCGCTTCATGTCGTTTTGCACGGTCGCGTAAAGCACGCCGAACAGCGCGGTAACGAGCCCGACCACCAGGGCCACCACGCCCCACCACCAGATTGTCGTGTGCAGCAGGTCGAAGCTCACCCGCAGCAGCCCATAGATGGCCGTCTTCAGCATGACGCCGCTCATCATCGCCGACACGGGCGAAGGGGCCGCCGGATGCGCCTCGGGCAGCCAGACATGGAGCGGCACCAGGCCCGCCTTGGCGCCGAATCCGGCCAGCGCCAGGAGGAAGGCCACCGAACTCCAGAACGGTGCCAGTTCCTGGGTGCGCATCGCGGCAAAGCTGTAGTCGCCGCCGCCGCCACCGATGCCGCCGGTCATGACGCCGAAGGAGAGCAGGATGCCGATGGCGCCGATGTGCGCGATCAGCAGGTAGAGAAAACCGGCGCGACGGATTTCCTCGTGCTTGTGGTCGGTAGTGACCAGAAAGAAGGACGACAGCGCCATGGTTTCCCAGGCCACCATGAAGGCATAGGCATCGTCGGCCAGCAGCACCAGCCCCATGCTGGCGAGGAACAGGTGGTACTGCGTGCACAGCAGGCCGGGCACGCGGCTCGGACCGCCGCGGAAGTACCCGGCACCAAAGATCGAGATGCCGGCGGAGGCCGCGCCCAGCAGCAACATGAACAGGTCGGTGAGCGCGTCGCGGCGCAGGTGGAAGGGCAGATCCGGCAGGCCGATGGCCAGCACCCAGCGTTCAGTGGATGCGCCGAAGTTCGCCAGCGCCGCGATGGCGAGCGCGGCGCCCACCATTGCGCCCAACGGATACAGCAGCCGGCTCGCAAGCTCCGGGCGCGTGGGTCGCAGCAGTCCCGCGCACCCCAGCGCCGCCCATGCCGCGAGCAGAGCCAGATAGATGCTCATGCGGACGTGGCGGCGGTCGGCGGTGCGGTCATGGAAGACGGACTTGGGTCGAGACCTCGCAGCTGATGCTGCTCATGCAATCATAATGGCGCGGCACCGCAATGCAATCCGCGCGGATCAGAACCAGCACCTGAGACCGAGCACCGAGCGCTTGCCGGTGACCGTTTCGCACGCCATGCGCCGCGTCGCGATCGCGCCGATTCCCATCACTGTCATGGCGTGGCTCCTTGTGCCCGATGCAGGAGTCTGGATCAAGGTCCGGACTCGCGCGTAATGGCGGAGGGCGAGGTTTGCACCCGCAGGCCGGCCCGCTGGCGTATATCACTCATGTGGACGTGCAATCCGCCGAAATGCCGCTGCTGATCGAACCCGAGGCGACTTCTGCCGGGGAAACCAGCCTCGAACGGGCCCGTCGCGGCGATCTCGCGGCATTTCGCGAACTGCTGCGCGTGCACAAGGCGCGCGTATTCAGCATTGCGCTGCGTTTCACGGGTCGCCGGGCCGACGCCGAGGAGCTGGCCCAGGACGTGTTCCTGAAGCTGCATGGCGCGCTGGCGCAGATCGACAGCGATGCGCACCTGAAGCACTGGTTGCTCCGCACGGTCTCGCATCGCTGCATCGACCGGCTGCGGCACGACAGCCGCCAGCCGCAGCTGGTGTCGATCGAGGCGCTGGCCGAGGGCATGGAGCCAGCGGTGGCCGAGGCCGGGCACGATCCGCTTGCGGGCGCGCGGCTCCGGCGCCTGCTGCGCGAGCTCGCGCCGGATGCGCGCGCGGTGATGTTGCTGAAGTTCCAGGAAGACCTGGACCCGGCCGAGATCGCCAGCGTGCTGTCGATTTCGGTGAATACGGTGAAGAGCCATTTGCGCCGCTCGCTGGACTGGCTGCGCACGCAACTGGCGGGAGAAGACCATGGATCTTGAACAGCAATTGCGGGAGAGCCTGGTGGCCCGCGATCCCGACGCGGACTTCGAAGCCCGCGTGATGGCGCAGCTTGCGCGGCAGCGATCTGCAGCGCCGGGCCGTCGGCGCAAATGGCGTCTGCCCGCCACGCTGGCGGCATCGGTGGTGGCCGCGGCCTTTGGATTGCAGTGGTACGCCATGCAGCAGCGCGAGGCGCGCGCGCATGACCAGCTGCTGCTGGCCATGCAGATCACCAGCTTCGAACTCCAACAGCTGCAGCAAAGACTCAACCGCAACGAAACACAGGAGAAATGAACATGGCACGCAGCAAGCTCTGGAAGATGACGATGGTGACGGCGTTGGCCGTCGCAATGCTGCCGCTGGCCTGGGCCCAGGCCGCGCGGCTGAAGATGCCGGACTTTTCCGGCCTCGCAGGCAAGGCGACGGAGTCCGTGGACATCGACCTGGACAAGGACATGATCCGGAGTGCCATGGGATTCATGGCAGGCGGTGGCAAGGCCGATCCGCAGCTGGCCGAGGTGCTGCAGGGGCTCGAGCATGTGATGGTGAAGGTGCTTTCCTTCGACAAGCCAGGCGTCTACTCGATGCGCGATATCGAGAATGTGATCAAGCAGGTCGAGTCCGGCGGCTGGAAGAAGCTGCTGTCCGTGCGCGATGGCGAAGAGCGGGTGGAGATGTGGATGCGCGACGGTACCGTGGACGGTGGCATGTTCTTCGTGGCGGCAGAACCCACCGAGCTGGTGATGATCAACATCGCCGGCAAGGTGGATCTGGCGGCCATCGCCAAGCTGCAGGGCCACCTCGGCGTGCCAAACATGGGGGTGCAGGGTTACCTGGGCGGACCGAACCCGGGCCCGGGGGCACCGCCGGCACCGCCCGCGCCTCCCGCCGCGCCGGCAAAGTAGCCGGCGCAGTTCCAGTCAGTCCCCTGCGCGCTGTACCAGCACGTCGATGCCGGCGGCGTGCAGGGTCTTCTGCATGGCATTGAGCCGGTCAAGATCCCTGATGGGTCCGACGCGCACGACGTGCCACACATCCGTGTCATCCGACACGTGCAGGATGCTCGCCTCGATCTCGAGTTTCGCCAGCTTGTCGCGCAGCAGTTCGGCGCCCGCGACATTGCGGTACGCGCCGACCTGCAGCACGTAGGCGCCCGGTATGGCCACCGGCTGCACCGGTTGAACGGGTTTCCGGGGCTGCTTGCGTTCCGGCACTTCGACTTCGAAGTTGGGCAGCATGTCGTAGAACGCGAAATCGGCCGGCGCGCCGTCGGGCTCGCCCGTTGCGCTCGCCGTGATCGGGTCATCGATGGCCACATCGGGTCCGGCGACTGCGCCCGGATCATCGGCGGGTGGCAGGGCGCGATGGTGGTGGATCCACACGAACAGCGCCACCACCAGGCCCACTGCCAGCCCGGCGCCAAATTGCCGGTACTGCGCGACATCGAACACGGGCCGACTGCGACCGGCGTTCTTGTAGTCGCGCCCGGAAAGGCGTTGGCGCCCCGTGCTCACATCGTCTCCGGTGCGGATACTCCCAGCAATGTGAGCCCGTTCTTCACGACCTGCTGGGCAGCCAGTGCAAGGGCGATGCGCGCATTGCGCACCTGCGCATCCTCGACGATGAACTGCTCGGCGTTGTACCAGGTGTGGAACGCCTGGGCGAGCTCACGCAGGAAGTGCACCAGCGTGTGCGGTGCGCGCAGCGCGCCGGCAAGCTGGATGATTTCGGGGTATCTGGCCAGCATCGTCAGCACGGCAGTCTCGTGCGGGGAAGTCAGCGTCGCCAGGCTGGCCAGCCCGACATGGGCATCGTATGCATGGCCCCTGGCGGCCAGTTGCCGGCCGACGCTGGCCACGCGCGCATGCGCGTACTGGATGTAGTAGACCGGGTTCTCGTTGCTGCGGCTCTTGGCCAGCTCCAGGTCGAAGTCGAAGGG
>CAYWDZ010000245.1:0-3992 GCA_964456255.1 uncultured Steroidobacteraceae bacterium
GCTGCTGCTGCCCGCCGGAGAGCTGGTGCGGCTTGCGCTTCGCAAACTCCGTCAGTTTGACGATCCCCAGGATCTCCTCGACCCGCGAGGCAATCTCGCCGCGCGGCAGGCGCTCCTGCTCCAGCCCGAATGCCACATTCTTCTCCACGGTCATGTGGGGAAACAGCGCATAGGACTGGAACATCATGTTCACCGGGCGCTTGTAGGGCGGAATGTCCGCCATGTTCTGGCCATCGAGCAGCACGGTGCCCGCGGTTGGAGTCTCGAAGCCGGCCAGCATGCGCAACAACGTGGACTTGCCGCAGCCGGAACCACCCAGCAGGCAGAAGATCTCGCCCTGGTAGATCTTCAGTGAAACGTTGTCGACGGCGACGAAGTCACCAAACTTCTTGGTGATGTTGTCGATCTGGATGTAGGGCTTGGCATGCGGGTCCCGCCAGGGCTCGATCTTGTTCTTCTCGTTGCGCTTTTCCGCCATGCACTGCTCCGAACCGAAAAGGACCACATGAACAGGCGCGCCGCTTGCCGGGCGGCGCGCTGCAAACCGAAGTTACTTGCCGGTCTTGAAGCGCTGCCAGGAGCGCGTCAGGGCCTTCTGGTAGTCGGCGCTCTCGGGCAGATCGGGCACCAGCTTGGCCATGACCTCGGGCGGCGGGAACACATCGGGGTTGCCCTTGACCTCTGCGTCGATCAGCGGCACAGACGCGGAATTGCCATTGGCATAGGCAATGTAGTTGCTGTTCTTGGCGGCGATGTCCGGACGGTTCAGGAAATCGATGAACAGGTACGCATTCTTCACGTGGGCCGCATCGGCCGGAATGGCCAGGTTGTCGAAGAACATCACCGCGCCTTCCTTGGGGATGTGGTACTTCACGTGGAACGGCTTCTTGGCCTCTTCGGCGCGGGTCGCCGCCTGCAGCACGTCGCCTGACCAGCCCAGCGCGAGACACCACTCGCCCGTGGCCAGCGCGTCGATATAGGCGGAGGAATCGACCTTGCGGATGTAGGGCCGGATCGACATCAGCACCTTTTCGGCAGCAGCCAGGTCCTCCAGGCTTTCACTGTTGGCATCCTTGCCCAGGTACATGAGCACCGTGCCGACCACCTCACCCGGCGCATCCAGCACGCTCACTCCGCACTTCTGGAATTTCTTGATCTCGTTCGGGTCGTAGAACATCGCGAAGCTGTTCACCGGCGCGTTCGGATCGATCTCCAGGATCTTCTCCTCGATGTAGGAAACACCGGAGGTGCCCCACATGTAGTTGACCGCGTACTGGTTGCCCGGATCGAAAGCGTCCAGTGCCTTCAGGATCCGCGGATCGAGCTTGTCCCAGTTCTTGATCTTGCTGCGATCGAGCTTCTGGTAGATGCCGGACTTGATCTGGTTGGCCAGGTAGCTCGCCGATGGCACCACGACGTCATAGCCGCTGCGACCTGCGCGCAACTTCGTGTCGAGCAGGTCGTTGTTGTCCATCACCTCGTAATTGACCTTGATGCCCGTTTCCTTCTCGAACTGCTCGAGCAAGCTGGGCTCGATGTAATCGGACCAGTTGAAGACGTTGAGTACCTTTTCTTCATCGGTATCGACAGCTGCAGCGGTCGAAGACTCTTCGGCGGGCTTGCTGCAGCCGATGAGCAGCGCGCCGAGTGCTGCCAGGGTAATAACGGAACGAAGTTGAGCAGACATGGCGGACTCCCTATCTGACGAGCTCTCAGCAGAGCTGTGGAAACAAGTTGGACGCAACAACCGGACCGCGGACTCCAGGTACCGGCCGGGTTCTTCCGACTATAGCCAACCGTCCTGTTTCAGGCCAGCCAGCGTCATGTCGAGGGTACGCCAGACCTTCTCCAGCAGTTCGTCGATTTCCGACTTCGTGATCACCAGCGGCGGCGCCACGATCATGGTGTCACGTGTGGCGCGCATCACCAGGCCATTGGCAATGGAGTTGTCACGGCAACGTTCACCCACCTTGCCGCGGGGCTCGAACCAGGTCCTGGGGTCCTTGGCCTTGACCAGCTCGAGCGCGCCCAGCAGACCCAGGGTCCGGGTCTCGCCCACCAGCGGATGCACCGCGAGCTCGGCCCAGCGACGCTGCAGATAGGGTCCCGCGGTGTCCTGCACATGCTCGACCAGCCGCTCGCGCTGGATGATGGCGAGGTTCGCCAGCGCCACGGCGCTGCACACGGGGTGCGCCGAGTAGGTGAACCCGTGGGCGAATTCGCCGCCCTTCTCGACGAGCTTTTTCGCAACACGGTCGCCCACCATCACGCCGCCGATGGGCAGGTATCCCGAGGACAGGGCCTTGGCCATGGTCATCAGGTCCGGGCGCGTACCGTAGTACTCGCAGCCGAACCACCGGCCCGTCCGTCCGAAGCCACAGATCACCTCGTCCGAGACCAGCAGGATCCCGTACTGGTCGCAGATGCGCTGGATCTCGGGCCAGTAGCTTTCCGGCGGGATGATCACGCCACCGGCGCCCTGCACCGGCTCCCCGATGAAAGCCGCCACGCGCCCGGGTCCGAGCCGCTTGATCGCCTCCTCGAGCTCGCGCGCGGCGACCAGCCCGAACTCATGTGGCGCAAGGCCCGCGCCTTGTTCGAACCAGTAGGGCTGGTTGATGTGCTCGAAGCCCGGCGAAGGCAGCAGGCCCTGTTCGTGCATCCACTTCATGCCACCCAGGCTTGCGCCCGCAATGGTGCTGCCGTGATAACCATTCCAGCGGCCAATGATGATGTTGCGCTCGGGCTGGCCTTCAAGCTGCCAGTAGCGGCGCACCAGTCGTATGGCCGTATCGACAGACTCGCTGCCCGAGCCAGTGAAGAACACATGCTGGAACTGCGGCGGCGTGAGCTCCGCCAGTTTGGCCGCGAGTTCGATTGCCGGCGGGGTCGCGCACTGGAAGAAGGCGTTGTAGTACGGCAGCTCGTTCATCTGCCGCGCCGCGACTTCGGCCAGTTCCTTGCGGCCATAACCCACTGCCACGCACCACAGGCCGGACATGCCATCGAGCAGCTTGCGCCCTTCGGCATCGTAGATGTACACGCCCTCGCCGTGCGTGATCACCCGCGTTCCGCGCGCGGCAATCTGCTTCGAATCCGAGAATGGATGCAGGAAATGCCCTGCGTCTTCAGCCTGCCAGTGCCGGAATTGTTCGTTGCTGCTCATCGCTTCACTCAGACGTTCAACAGCAGGTGTTCGCGCTCCCAGGAACTGATGACCTGCAGGAATACTTCATGTTCGGCCTCCTTGACCAGCGTGTAGGCCTGCACGAAGGGCTCGCTCAAGATCTGCGTCAGCACCTTGCTCTCGCGCAGGCGTCGCACGGCGGCGTCCAGTGAACGCGGCAGACCGAAGGGCAGATCATGGGCGCTGCCCTTGACGGGCTCGGTGGGCTGCAGGTTCTCGACCATGCCCAGATATCCGCATGCCAGCGAAGCCGCAATCGCCAGGTACGGGTTGGCGTCGGCACCGCCGATGCGGTTCTCTATGCGCCGATTGTCGGGCCCGGACACCGGCACGCGCAGGCCGGCGGTGCGGTTGTCGTAGCCCCAGTGCACGTTGATCGGCGCCACCTGCGTACGCGTGATGCGGCGGTAGGAGTTGACGTTCGGCGCGAACAGCGCCATCGCCGCCGGCAGGTACTTCTGCAGGCCACCGATGTGCGCGAAGAACAGCTGCGAGGGAGTGCCGTCCTGATTGCTGAACACGTTCTGCCGCGTCTTCTTGTCCACCACGCTCTGGTGCACGTGCATGGCGCTGCCCGGTTCGCGGGCGTGCGGCTTGGCCATGAACGTGGTGTACATCTTGTGACGCAGCGCCGCCTCGCGTGCGGTGCGCTTGAAGAGGAAGGCCTGGTCCGCAAGGTCCAGCGGATCGCCGTGCAGCAGGTTGATCTCCATCTGCGCCGGACCATCCTCGTGGATCAGCGTGTCGATCTCGATGTCCTGGCGTTCGCAGAATGCGTAGATATCATCGAACAGCGGATCGAACT
>CAYWDZ010000246.1:0-3962 GCA_964456255.1 uncultured Steroidobacteraceae bacterium
ACTCGGACGCAGCCAGGGCCAGCTGGCCGCGTCGAACCGCCTTGCGGGAATTCAGGGGCAACGTTGCCCACTCCAACTACGACGGGTTCATGTTCGACCGGAACATCAATCCGGACAACACCTTCGGGGTGACCGGCAACTCGCACATACCCAAGCAAAACCCGGCTGACAACAACAGCAAGACCGTGGAAACGCTGCTCGAGAATCTCACCAGCTACAAGAACCGCAATGGCGGCGTCTGGGGCCGCGGTGAGATGCACATATTCAGGAACCTGAAATCGGCCGACAACGCCATCGGCTATACGCATGCTGCCGGTTCGGCTGGCCAGGATCCCTTTACTTCACTGGTCGTCGATTCGCTGTTCGTGGGTGAAACCGACAATATCGGCAACCCCGTGACGCCGGAGGAAATTGCCTATGGCCGCAGTCTGCCAAAGCGCAAGATTCCCGACTTCCCGATCCGCGGCTACGAGTACTACGACTACCGTCATGACGTGGTCAACACGACCTTCGTGAATTTCCAGGACAACAAGCAGCGCGGATCAGGAGGGCTCTCCTGGCTGTTGTTCACGAGCTCCGGGGTCCATACGGAAAACACCATCAAGGGTGCGAAGTTCATCAATGCCAAGCCCGTGTATTTCCCGAAGATCGACACCCGATTCGACAATGACAACCGGGGTGGTGTGGCCTACCGGACCGCGGCGATCCACGACCTGGACGGTTCGGTGGGTGGCGTCCCCAACTCCTATGTTCTGATCAACGACGGCGAGAACGACAGCGTCGCCACGGACGACACCTGCAGGATCCAGCCAACCTGGAATGCCGCCGTGTGCGCCGGTGATGTCGGACGCCTGTTCTTCAACAAGCCCGGTGGCACTCTCGCCGAGTTGTCTGCCGGGCTGCCCGTCACGCTGCGCCGCAATGGCAAGGACTTCAAGATCACGGCGAACCAGAGCAATGTGCGCTCCGGTACCGAGATCCGGGTGAATACCGAAAGACAGCAGATTTCCCTCAGCGTGAGGGAAATGGACCAGGGCTCATGGGTCGTGTTCGAGCTGCCAGGCTTCACGAGCGCAGTCTCGGGGAAGCAGCAGGACAGCCTGGACGCCTTGCGCAAGGCGGGCGAGACCTCGTACTTCAAGGACAAGGATGGCCTCTGGGTGAAACTGGTCGTCACCGATGCTGATTTCAAAGGCCCGGTTCTCGAACCGGTTGGCCGGCTGATTGCGCAGACCACCATCACGGTAAGTCGGTAAGTACCTCTTCGGCGAACTGAACAAAGCCCTCTGCGCAAGCCGGGGGCTTTTTCTCTAGGGAACCTGGGTTTCGTACAGCAGGAAGCGCCCGTGTGGGCAATCACTGGCCGGCCGGCAACCTCACGCGCCACAGGATCAGGCCGCCGCCGATGAACAGCACCAGCAGCGAGAAGATGGAGGCCCGCGTGCTGCCCAATGCGAGCGCTGCGCCACCCATCAGCACCGGGCCCAGCACGGTGCCGAACTTGCCGACCATGTTGTAGAAGCCGAAGTACTCGGCCGACTTGCCTTCGGGAACCAGCCGCCCGTACATCGAGCGCGACAGGCTCTGCACACCACCCTGCACCAGGCCGATGGTGGCGGCCATCAGAAAGAACTCCAGCGAAGAGTCCAGAAAGTAGGCCCACACCGTGAGCCCCACGTACACCACGAGGCCCAGCAGCACGAACGGCCGCGGGCCAAAGCGCTTGCCCAGTCTTCCGAAGACCAGAGCCGCCGGAAAGGCCACGAACTGCGTAAGCAGCAACGCGCCCAGCAGGTCGGTGGAATCAAGGCCCAGTGACATGCCGTAGTCCACGGCCATCTTCACCACCGTGTTCACGCCATCGATGTACAGCCAGTAGGCCACCAGGAACCACAGCACCATGGGCTGGGCGGCGACGCAACGCGCGGTGGCCACCAGCTCACGCCAGCCCTCGACAAGCGCACTGCCCACTACCGGTTCGCGCGCCGGCTTTTCGTGCACGCTGCGCATCAATGGAATCGTGAACAGCAGCCACCATGCCGCGACCGTGACGAATGACCAGCGCACCGCTGCGGCAGCGTCCGGCAGGCCGAAGAGATGCGGCTTCATCACCATCAGCACGTTCAGCGCGAACAGGATTCCACCACCGAGGTATCCCATGGAATAGCCCAGCGCCGATACCCGGTCATAGTCGCGCGGTTCGGCCACATCCAGCAGCAGTGAATCACTGAACACGACGCCGCCATTGAAACCCAGCGTCGCCAGCGCAAAGAGCACCGCAGCGGCCATCCATTGCCCCTGTGCGACGAAGAACAGTGCGAAGGTGGCGCCGACACCCAGCACGGTGAACCGGAACAGCATGCGCTTGCGCTGCCCGCCCCGGTCCGCGATGGACCCCAGCAACGGCGCCAGCAGTGCGATGACCAGACCAGCCACGGAATTGGCCGTACCCAGGCGCGCGGTGGTCACCGCGCTGTCGGCGCCGACACTCCAGAACTGCCGGAAGTACACCGGAAAGAATCCGGCCATCACGGTGGTGGCGAAGGCCGAGTTCGCCCAGTCGTAGAACGCCCATGCCAGTGCGGGCCTCGATGCGAACAGTCCCTTCGCACCGGGTGCGTTCATGCAGCGTGACTCTCGCGGGTTTCGCTGAAGCCCAGATCGGGCCAGCGCTCGAGCGTAAGCCCCAGGTTCACGCGCGACGGCGCCAGGTACACCAGCGCACCAGCGTGGTCGACCGCCAGGTTGTCGTGCGCCTTGGTGCGAAACTCGGCCAGCTTCTTCTCCTCGCCCTGCACCCAGCGGGCGGTCTGCACGCCAATTGGCTCGAAAGCGCACTGCACGCCGTATTCATCCTGCAGGCGAAAGGCTACCACTTCGAACTGCAGCTGACCCACGGCACCCAGGATCAGGTCGTTGTTGCGCACCGGGCGGAACAACTGCGTGGCGCCCTCCTCGCACAGCTGGTCGAGCCCCTTCTGCAAGGCCTTCATCTTCAGCGGATCCTTCAGCACCGCGCGGCGGAACAGCTCCGGCGCGAAGTTCGGAATGCCGGTGAAGCCGAGCTTCTCGCCTTCGGTGAAGGTATCGCCGATATTGATCGTGCCGTGGTTGTGCAGACCGATGATATCGCCGGCCCAGGCCTCTTCCGCCGCACTGCGCTCGCCGGCCATGAAGGTCAACGCATCCGCCACGCGAATCTCCTTGCCCAACCGCGGATGATAGAACCGCATGCCAGGCGCATAGCGCCCCGAACAGATGCGCATGAACGCGATACGGTCGCGATGCCCCGGGTCCATGTTCGCCTGGATCTTGAACACGAAGCCGGTCAGCTTCGCCTCCTCCGGCTGCACCACACGCTCGCGCGCGGCGCGCGGCTGGGGCCCTGGCGCATGCTCGGTGAATGCCGTCAGCAGTTCCTCGACACCGAAATTGCTGATGGCCGATCCGAAAAACACCGGCGTCTGGCGGCCGGCGAGATATTCGCCGTGGTTGAACGGTGTCGCAGCACCGCGCACGAGCTCGACTTCTTCACGGAACGCCGCAGCGCGGTCACCAAGGAATTCGCCGGCCTCAGCGCTCATCAAGCCTTCGATGGCGCGATTCTCGCCGCGCGTACCGCGCGCGCCCGCTTCATAGGCGTAAATGCGATCCTGCGTCAGATGGTAGATTCCCATCAGCTCGCGGCCCATGCCGATGGGCCAGGTCACCGGCGCCACATGCAGCTTCAGCACCTTCTCGATCTGGTCCAGCAGGTCAAGCGGCGCGCGGCCTTCGCGATCCAGCTTGTTGATGAAGGTCATGATGGGCGTGGCGCGCAGCCGGCACACCTCCATCAGGCGGATGGTGCGCTCCTCCACGCCCTTGGCGCAGTCGATCACCATCAGCGCCGAATCCACGGCGGTGAGGGTGCGGTAAGTGTCCTCGGAGAAATCCTCGTGACCCGGCGTGTCGAGCAGGTT
>CAYWDZ010000247.1:0-3938 GCA_964456255.1 uncultured Steroidobacteraceae bacterium
TGGCTACAGCGGCGCGTCCGGGTTGGCCAGCGTGCGCCACATGTGCGCGTTCGGGCTGCTGTCGTTGCCCAGCCCTTCCTTCGGCGTCTTGAAGTGCCGCCCGATGATGTCGATGAACGGATCAAGGCTCACCTTGGCGTTGGCATCGAAGGCGTACAGATCGTTCACCGTCACGGCGCGCGGTGCGTCATACCACTTGTGCTTGCGCACCATCTCGTAGTCGCGCTGTACATGCGGCACCGGCACGTAGTCGATGCCGAAGGCATTGTTGTAGAAGTCGGGCATCTGGTAGCCGACCTTCTCGTCCGCATAAAAGCGCAGCGCCTGGTGGTACTTGATCGCGAACAGCGTGCGCTCGGGCACATGCCCCTCATAGAGCTGCGCGCCCCAGTAGCCATGATCGCTGCGCATCAGTTCCTGCACGGTGTCGTGCAGCAGGCAGGCCAGCACCACCTCTTCATCCATGCCGTTCTTCAACGCCAGCGCGGCGCTCTGCAGCACGTGGTTGCGCGTGCGCTGGAAGCGCAGGTTGAAGAAATCCACCAGCGTGGGCTTTGCAGGCATCTTCTCCAGCAGCGGCAACTTGCCGTTGGTCGCGCCGTAGAAGATCGCACCGGTGCCGCTCCGGCGCGGCAGATCCGGAACCTTCGCGGCGATCTCGGCCACGGTGGGATATTTCTGCGCTGCGCCGGCGGCCGGGGCGGATGCGCCGGCGGCCATCGCCAGCGTGGCGCCATTGGATCGTGCCAGCAGCGCATCCTCGAGCGCATCGGCGCGCGCTTCGTGGCTCATCATCGATACGGCGGCTGCGCCGCCCAGTGACGCAATGAATGCCCGACGATCCAGTGGCTGCATGGCTCCCCCCGCCTGTCTGGTTTTGGCCAACCATGCTCCGGACACCGGAGGATTGCAATCGGCCGCTGATGAATGCCCCGGCCGTTTGCCTCGCAACGGCCGCACCTCTATCGTGGAACCTCCATGTCACGCCTGATGGTCTTTCAGCATGTTGCCGCCGAGCCCCTGGGCACGCTGCATGCGCGCATCCGCGCACGCGGGCATCGCATCCGTTTCCACAATTTCGAGCGCGACCCGGATACGCAGCCCAATGTGGATCGCTACCACGGACTGATCGTGCTGGGCGGGCCCATGAACGTGATGGATCAGCACCACCGTCCGCATCTGAAGACCGAGCTGCTGGCGATCGAGGCTGCGCTGCGCCAGGACAAGCCGGTGCTGGGCATCTGCCTGGGTGCGCAGCTGCTGGCGCATGTGCTGGGCGCGCCGGTGCGTCGACATGAACTGCACGAGATAGGCTGGTACGACCTGGCGACCACTGCAGCCGGTCGCACCGACCCGGTGCTGGGGCACCTGGGCGAGCAGGCACCGGTATTCCAGTGGCATGCCTGCACCTACGATTTGCCCGCAGGCGCGGTGCACCTGGCGCGCACCGAGGGCTGCGAGCAGCAGGCCTTTCGATTCGGCACCAATGCGTATGGCTTCCAGTTCCACATGGAGGCAGACAACGCGATGATCGAACGCTGGCTGCGGTTGCCGGCTTATCGCGAGGAACTGGCGGCGGCGGGCATCGGACGCGACGAGCAGTCGATTCGCGCCGCGACCGAAGCCCGGATGAACGCGATGCGGCCGCTGGCGGAAACCACGTTCAACAACTTCCTGGATCTGGTGGGGCGGCCGGCCAGGCGCAAGGTTTTGCCGTCGCGGCAGGGTATCGAATGAGCTTGCAACGGCGGCATCCGCCCCGCCGCTTGCGCGTCACTGCCACGGCGTTCGGGCTGCTGTCCATCCTGCTGGCGGGCTGCGCGACCACCCGCCACGAGCCGCCGCCCGAACTGGCGCCACAGCCGCCTGAAATCACCACCCAGCAAGCCGTGCGCGAGGGCGAAGCATCCGCCGCGCAGACCGATGCCGCCGTGGCGCGGGCCGAAGCCGACGCGCGCGCGCAGCGCGCACGGCCCACCGCACTGTCCACACGCGAGATCCGTGAGCGCAATGCCGCAGCCGGGAACCCGCTGGATTTCCAGCAGCGCCTCGACTACGTGCACGACCGGGTCTACACGAAGATGCAGGGCTTCGTGGAAGCGACGGACCGGCACTTTGCGCCTGATGACAAGCCGGGGAGTGCCGTGCCGGCGGCACCATTTCGCATCGGCAGTTCGCTGCTGGTGCTCGATCAGGCCGACGGCACGCATCTCGACGGCGAGGTGAACCTGGACATCGCCCTGCAGCTGCCCAACCTAGAGCGACGACTGCGGATCTTCGTGACCAGCGAGCAGCTGGATGCCGGGGCGCGCGACCGCAACGAATCCACCGCGTACCGGGCCGGCCTGCGCTATGAATTGCTGCGCTACCTGAACTTCGACCTCGGCATCCGCATCGACGTCCCGCCAGTTGCCTTCGCATCGGTGCAGTGGTCGCGCGAGATCGGGCTCGGGTCATGGGATTTCTACCCGCTGGCCAAGGTGTTCGCCGAGACACGCGAGAGCGTGGGCTATGCCACCGGTGCAACCTTCGACCAGTGGTCCGGACGCCAGCTGCTGCGTTCCTCCACGTATGCCAAGTGGCGCCACGATCGCGACCGGATGGAATGGTCGCAGACGCTCATCTATGCGCGCGCGCACGAACTCATCGTGCCGGACCGCTATGGATCCTATCCGGCCGCCGATGACATCGGTCGCGGCTGGGGCGTGAGGCTGCTGGCCAGCGGCGAGGATGGCCATCACGTCGATCGCTACGAATCAGGATTGTTCCTGCGCGGCAGGGCACCGAATCGCTGGCTCTTCTGGTACGTGGAACCGCTGGTGCGCTGGGAGCGCGAACGGCACTGGAGCGCCGATCCCGGTATCCGCGTCGGGATCGACATGCTGTTCTGGGATCTGGCGCGGCCGGCGCGCCAGTCCCGCTGACACGCTGCCCGTTCAGCGCGAACGGCCGCGCACGATCAGGTTGCGGATCGCGGGCAGGATCTGGCTGGGCTCGCGCCGGACTCAGGCAGCAGGGCGCGCGGCGCGCTTTGCCTTGTAGCGGGCCCGCGGCTCATGCACTTCGTGTGGCGCATGTGGCTTCAGCCGCGGACGCAGCCAGGCGGCGAATTCTTCTTCGCCCAGTTCGCCGCTGGCAAGAGAAAGCATCGCGACGTATTTCTCTTCGTCGCTGGCCACCACTTCCATGCCATTGAGCAGCAGGAAGGTGCGATAACAGACGTGCGCCGTACGCTTGTTCCCGTCCACAAATGGATGGTTGCATGCGAGGCCATGCGCCAGGCTTGCAGCCAGGGAAGCCAGATCCGGCGCGGGTTCCGCATACGCATGACGCTGCTGCGGACGGGCAAGCGCCGACTCGAGCAGCGTTTCGTCACGCACGCCACTGGCGCCACCGTGTTCGGCGAGTTGCCGCTCGTGGATGGCAAGTGCGAGGGCCCGCTCGATCCAGATGATCACGGCTGTCACTCCGCCAGCTTGCGCAGCACAGCGCGATCTTCGCGCATCACCTTCTCTGCCACTTCCATCTGCGCAGCCAGCTGCGGATCGAAGGGCGTGAGCTTGATGCCGTCCGTCAGTTCGATGACGTGCAGCGCATCGCCCTTGCCCACGCGCAACCGCGCCAGCAGTTCCCTGGGAAGAATCACGCCGGCCGAATTGCCGACGGTGGTGATCTTGAGCTTCATGGTTGGACGCTCCGGATGGGACCCAAAGTTATAACGAAGGTTATACAACCCGGATTGCCCCTGCCACCCAGGATCTCGATGAAGGGAATTTCAACAGGTATTTACTGTTTATCGATATCTGATATATTGAAAAACAATAAATCCGCCCAACCGGAGCCCGCCATGACCGACAAGCGTACCGACCTGCTCTCCGTGACCCGCGCGCTGCTGACCCTGTGGTTCTGGGTCGCAGTCCTGTGCCTGCCCGCCGCCT
>CAYWDZ010000248.1:0-3926 GCA_964456255.1 uncultured Steroidobacteraceae bacterium
GCATTGGCCGCGTACTTGGTGAGCTCCGCCGAGCGCACATCCATCACCACGAAGCGCTCGCGGTTGCGGGTGAAGGGCTCGTACAGCGCGCGCAGCAACTCGGTGGTGCGCGGGTTGTCGGTGCCGACCACCACGCGATCCGGGCGCATGAAATCCTCGATGGCCGCGCCTTCCTTCAGGAATTCGGGGTTGGAGATGACATCGAACTCGATCGACTCGCCGCGCCGCGCCAGTGCGGCGCTGATCTCGGCCTTCACCTTCTCGGCCGTGCCCACCGGCACCGTGGACTTGTTCATCACCACGGCGTACTCGGTGAGGTTCTCGCCGATGGAGCGCGCCACGGTCAGCACGTATTTCAGGTCCGCCGAACCGTCTTCATCGGGCGGCGTACCCACTGCAATCAGCTGGAACAGCCCATGCGCAACGCCCTTGGCCGCGTCCGTGGTGAACTCCATGCGTCCGGCCTTGCGGTTGCGCTCGATCAGTTCATCGAGGCCCGGCTCATGGATGGGCACCTCGCCCTTGTTCAGGCGGTCGACCTTGCCCTGGTCGACATCCACACAGATGACATGGTTGCCGGCATCGGCCAGGCAGGCCCCGGTGACCAGCCCCACGTAGCCGGAACCGAAAATCGTAACGCGCATGTACTACCCTTCTTCAGGCGTCCATCAACGCCAGCAGTTCCTTCGTCTTCTCTTGCATCAGCGCCTCATCGCCGCGCGACTCCACATTCAGCCGCACCAGCGGCTCGGTGTTGGAGGCGCGCAGGTTGAAGCGCCAGTTCGCGAATTCCACGGAAAGGCCGTCAGTGTAGTCAACGGATATTGCAGAGTTCTGATACACGGCTTCCACTTTCGCCAGCACCGCCCTGGCCCCACCCTTTGAGGGGTCGAGCTTGCGGTTGATTTCGCCGCTGGCCGGGAAGAGCTTCATGCGCTCGCCCACCAGCTCAGAGAGGCTCTTGCCGGTCTCGCTGATCACCTGCAGCACCACCAGCCACGGGATCATCCCCGAGTCGGCATAGGCGAAGTCGCGGAAGTAATGGTGCGCGCTCATCTCGCCGCCGTAGATGCCATCGCAGTCGCGCATCACCTGCTTGATGAAGGCATGGCCGGACTTGGAGAGCACCGCCTTGCCGCCGTATTTCTGCACGATATCCAGCGTGTTCCAGGTCAGGCGCGGGTCATGCACGATGCGGCCGCCCTTCTCGCGCTTCAGGAACACCTCGGCCAGCAGGCCCACCAGGTAGTAGCCCTCGATGAAGGTGCCGTGCTCGTCGAAGAAGAAGCAGCGGTCGAAATCCCCGTCCCAGGCGAGGCCAATGTCGGCCTTGTGCGCGCGGATCGCATCAATGGTGGGCTGGCGGTTCTCCTCCAGCATCGGGTTCGGCACGCCATGCGGGAAGGTGCCGTCCGGCTCATGGTGGAGCTTGATGAACTGAAACGGCAGGTGCGGCTCGAGCCGGTCGATCACCATGCCCGCCCCGCCGTTGCCGGCGTTCACCACCACCTTCAGCGGCTTGAGCTTCTTCAGCTCCACATAGGTCAGCAGGTGCGCGTCGTAACGTGAGTTCATGTCGATCTTCGTCACCCGGCCCGGCACCGCCGCCTTCGGCGGCAGCTTGCCCGACTCGATCAGGCGCGCCATGTCCATCAGGCCCGAGTCGGCGCTGATCGGCTTGCTCTGCTCGCGCACGAACTTCATGCCGTTGTAGTCCGGCGGATTGTGGCTGGCCGTCACCATGATGCCGCCGTCGAACCCGCCCGAGAACGTGCCGAAGTAGACGCCCTCCGTGCCGCACAGGCCGATGTCGTAGACATCCACCCCCGAATCGGTGAGGCCCCTAACCAATGCCGTGCACAACTGATCGCTGGACAGGCGGATATCGCGGCCCACACAGACGCGCTTGGGGTTCAGGAAGGCAACGAAGGCCTGGCCGATCTGGTAGGCCAGCTCTTCGTTCAGTTCGGTGGGGATGCGTCCGCGGACGTCGTAGGCTTTGAAGGCGGTGAGGGCTGTCATGCGCGGGAGTCTAGCGCAGACCCCCTGTTGCCGGCCTCGGTCAATAAGCCCCGTGACGGGTCAGCACAACCCAGATGGTCTTGAGCATGATCCACGTGTCGAGCAGCAGGCTCTGATTGCGCACATAGACGACATCCATCGCCACCCGCTTGCGGAAGCCAAGCAGATTGCGCCCGCTTACCTGCCACAGCCCGGTCATGCCCGGCCGAACCATCATGTACGCCACCAGATTGCGCCCGTACATCAGCTGCTGGTCGCGCATGATGGGGCGCGGCCCTACCAGACTCATCTCACCCTTGAGCACGTTCCACAACTGCGGCAGTTCGTCGAGGCTGGAGGCGCGCAGGAAGCGACCCAGAGGTGTCACCCGTGGGTCGTCCTTGAGCTTCTGGTCTCGGTTCCACTCGGCGCGCAGGTCCGGATCGGACGCCAGCACATGCTCCAGGACCTCTTCGGCGTTCGGCACCATCGTGCGGAACTTCAGGCAATCGAACATCTTCCCGTCGCGCCCAACGCGCTGCTGGCGAAAGAATGGGGATTGGCCATTCACAACGGAGCCAATCAGCACCAGCAGGATCACGGGCGAAAAGATTGCGGCAAGGAGCACCACACCGATGAGGTCCCCAACACGCTTGAGCGCGTGTTCGACGGAGAGATCAACACGCGCTGGGTAGGCGACGCCTTCAACCGAAACGGAGGGAGAAGACTGATCTGGCAAGGTCACGGGCGACAGCGGGAAATCCGAACGGCGACGACGCTGCGCCGCGCCAGAGTCGCTCGACAATGGCTGCTTTGCCCCCCCGTCTTCCCTAACTGGCTGGTTTCCCGAACGCAAACGTCCTGTCTCTTGCTTGGCAAATGCAACTACATGTTCCACTGAATGCGATCCTTCGCGAGCGAAGAATAGACATTACGTGAACCGAATTGCAACACTCTGACAGAACCGATCAGGAAAAGTGTGCTACCTGTCAACCAACGCGCTCTTGCCGCGTTACCAGACGCCCGAAATCTGCCTCGAGTGCCGCCAGCACATGGTCGCGATCCAGATGCAGGTCTGCATAGTCGCGCCCGGACTGTCCCAGCTTCCGCCGCAAGGCCTCGTCAAGCGCCAACCGCGCGATCGCGTCAGCCATCGCCTCATGGTCGCCAGGCGGCACCACGATGCCGCCCACGGCCGCCACGGCCGCCAGTTCTGAGCCCGGAGATGCGGTGGCCACCACCGGACGTCCGCTGGCCAGAATGCCGGTGAGCTTGCTGGGCATGACCAGGTCACTGGCCTGTGCCAGCTGCGGAAGCAGATGGATGTCCGCGAGCTTCAGCAGCACCGGGAATTCCGCTGCGGGAAGCAGGTCGGAAAAACGCACGTTGGTGAAATGCCTGCAAGCCTCCTCAAGGTCAGCCCGCCCGACGCCATTTCCGCAGAACACAAACCAGAGGCCGCCGCCGGGCAGATCGCGGACAACCTGGCTTGCCGCCACTCTTGCCAGAATCTCCAGCCCCTGTTTGCGACCCATGTTGCCCGAATAAAGCGCTACCCTGGCCGTCGGCGGAATGCCCAGTTTGCCGCGTAAGGTCGATACCGATTCGGAGGTGACACCACCAAACATGCTGATGTCAGCCCAGTTCGGAAGCGACTTGACTCGCTCTTCAGGCACTCCCTTGGCATTCAATCTTTCCAACATCCTTCCGGAGATGCTCGACACGATCCTGAACCGCCGCAGCAGCCAACGCTCCAGCGCGAGGGCGATGGACCTCGCACCCCCGCCTTTCAGCAGCCCCAGCTCGAAGGCCGCGTCCACCTCGAAGTCCTGAACATGCAACCAGGAGGAAGCACCGGAAAGAAATGCAATCAGCGCCGCAGCCGGCGCACATGCCAGCGGCGGCTCAACGACCCAGACGATGTC
>CAYWDZ010000249.1:0-3926 GCA_964456255.1 uncultured Steroidobacteraceae bacterium
CCGGCAAAGCGCAATGCCTTGAGGTTGTGCCCGGCGAGTGGTTCGGGTCCGGCCTTCATCAGCATGCGGATCGCGGTAGGCGCCGTGTACCAGACGGTGACGGCCTCGCGTTCCAGGATCGTGTACCAGCGCGGCGCATCGAAGTCCTCGCCGTCCACGATCAGCGTCACGCCGCACACCAGTGGACCGATGATGCCGTAGGCCGTGCCGGTGACCCAGCCCGGATCCGCCGTGCACCAGTAGATGTCGTTCTCGTGCAGGTCCAGTGCGAGCTTCGCGCTGACATGCTGGACCACCACCGCGGCGTGCACGTGCACCACGCCCTTGGGCTTGCCCGTGGTGCCGCTGGTGAAATGCAGCAGCGCCGGATCCTCGCCGCGGGTCGGCGCGGCGTCGGCCTGCGCGCTGTGCGCCTCGCACAGCGCGTGAAAGTCCTGCGTATCCGCCGGCAGGTCCACATGCGGCGCGGTGCGCACGATGAGTACGTGGCGCAGTTCGGGAAGCTGCGCGCGGATCGGCGCGATCTTGCGCCGGTACAACACGTCGGTGGTGACCAGCACCTGCACCGCGCCCAGTTCCAGGCGCGAGCGCGCCGGTTCCGGCCCGAAGGCCGAGAACAGCGGGCAGTAGCTGCAACCGGCCTTCATCGCGCCCAGTGCCGTGAAGTACAGTTCCGGCAGCCTGCCCATGAAGCTGGCCACCACCGCGCCACGTTTCACCTCGAGTGCGCCCAGCACATTGACGAACCGGTTCACGCGCGCGGCGAGCTCGGCGTACGTCAGTTCGATGGCATCGAGGTCGCGCCCCAGGATGCGCAGCGCGATCCGGTCGGCCGCGGCACCGCGCGCGTGCCTGTCCACCGCCAGGTCGGTGATGTTCAGCGGACCGTCGGCCTGCGCGCCCAGTTCCTGCCACGCCTTCGCCCACGTGAAACCGCGGCGCGCGTCCACATAGCTCAACATGTTGGGTGTCATGAGCAAGGCGCAAGCATTCGACAGATCCCCGCCGCAGCCCATTCGCAGATGTACGTATTCCTGCCCACGGCTTCGGGCATCAGGATGATGCATAGCCGACGCGAACCCCGCGCGGTCAATCCGTGGAGCAGACGATGAACACCGCCAACGTGTGGAAGGCCGCCTGGAGCATCGCGCCGCTGCTGCTGGCGGGCTGCGCCGCGATGAGTGTCAGCAGCCAGAAGTATCCGCAGGCCGATTTCAGCGGCTATCGCAGCTATGCGTGGATTGCGGAGGATCCGCTCATCCGGCCGCAGGGCACCGAACCGCAGATCAGCGCGCTGACCGCGCGCCGCATCCGCGAGGCCATCGAAGCCGAACTGGCCTCGAAGGGCTACACGGCGGTGACGGAGCCATCGGGGGCGGATTTCGTGCTGGCGTTCACCGTGGGTACGCGTGACCGGATCGATGCGACGTCCTATCCGATGCCGTACCGCGGCCCCTGGCGCTGGAGCTGGTATGCCGACGAAACGGACCTGCGCGTCTATCGGGAAGGGACGCTGTCCATCGACATCTTCGACGGTGCGACGAAACAACCCGTGTGGCATGGACGCGCGCGCAAGGAAGTCACCAGCAGCGACGTCTCGGATCCGGGGCCGGTGATCAAGCAGGCCGTGACGTCGATACTGAAGCAGTTCCCGTCCCGCTGATGCGCACTCGAATCGTGCGGGGAGCATTCTGAGACGTTCTGATGGAAATTTCCGCAGCGGGCGGCCTGTGAGGGCCGCACGCAATCGCACGCTACGGCCGCATCACGCCCTCGATCCGCTGCTCGTTACGGATCGAGGCGGTGACCTGGCCCAACTGGTCGGCGAGGCTGTCGAGCACGTCGTCGAGCGCCAGCACGCCGATCAACCTGCCGAGGCTGTCCACCACCGGCAGCCGGCGCACGCCGATCCGGCGCATTGCCGCCAGCGCGCTGTCCACGGTGTCGCCATCGCGTGCGGTCACGGGCTCGCGCGTCATGACGTCTCCGACTCGCAGCACGCGCGCGTCGGCCTCCGCGGCGACCACCGAGATCACGATGTCCCGGTCGGTGAGTACGCCGACGGGCCGCATTCCACCCTCGGACAGCATGGGCTCGACGACGATCAGATAGCCGACATGGTGCTTGCGCATGGTTTCAGCGGCGACGGCAAGGTCATCGAACGGATTGATGGTGACCACATTGCGCTGGCACAGGCGGGCGACTTCCATGGTGCTTCTCCTTTGGCAGATACGCACAGTGTAGGCAGCGGTCGTCGCACCGTACCTCCGTATCTTTACCGATGGCGCCACGCCCGCTTCGGCTACGATGCGGAAGCATGGCGGCGAAGATACTGACAGAAGCGCGCGTGCCGGGGCTGCCGGCGCATCCGGGTGTGATCTGGCGCCGGGCGCTGATTCTCGCGTTGCTGTGCGTGGCGCTGGCGGCCGCCGCTGCTTCCGCGGATCTGCATGCCGCCCTCATGGCGCTGCTGGAGGCCGGCAGGGAAATCATCGTGCGGCATCCGCTGCTTGGCGCCCTGCTGTTCATCGTGTTCGCCGCACTTTCGGCCATGCTGGCATTCGTGTCCGCGGCGGTGGTGGTGCCGATGGCCGTGTATGTGTGGGGAGCGCCGCTCTCCATGCTGCTGCTGTGGCTGGGCTGGATACTGGGCGGCGCCTGCGCCTATGGGATCGGCCGGCTGCTGGGGCGGCGAGTGGTGGCGTGGCTCACGATGCAGGCCGCACTGGAACGCCTGGAGCAGCGTATCCGCGCGGGCGCGTCGTTCGGATTGATCGTGCTCATCCAGTTTGCGCTGCCCTCGGAGATTCCCGGCTATGTGCTCGGCATGGCGCGTTACGACTTCGGCCGGTACCTGCTGGCCTTTGCCGTGGCCGAGGTGCCCTACTCGGTGCTGACGGTGCTGCTGGGAGAGAATTTCGTCGCGCGTCGCGGGGGAATGGTGCTGGCCGCAGGCGCCGCGCTGGTCGCCGCGGGTGTGGGCGCGTACTACCTGCTGCGCAGGAGGTGGTCCGCGAAGGCCGGCATCGAATCCGCGCGGTGAAGGTGGCGTCTACACACCCAGCGCGCGCCACTTGCGGACAGTACTTATGGGATCGGCGCGCCAATGCGTCGAAAATCCCCCCAATGGAAGTCATGGCATCGCAACGCACAGTTCATGGAGAAATCATCATGTCCCAGGTCACCACGGAAACACTCGTCGAAGACCTCAAGCAGGTCATTCACGATGCCGAGGAGCTGCTGAAAGCCACGGCGGGCCAGGCCGGCGAGAACATCGCGCGCGTGCGCGCCAAGGCTGAGGCGTCGCTGCACTCGGCACGGGAGCGGCTAGCCGAGCTCGGCGGCAGCGGGGCGGAACGCGTACGCGAGAAGGCCGGGCAGGCCAATGCCTACGTGCATGACAATCCGTGGATCGCTGTCGGGGCCGGCGCGGTTGTCGGCCTGCTGGTCGGATTGCTGGTGGGACGCGGCAACAACGGGAAGTCCTCGTGAGCGAGGAGCCGGATTTCACGGAAGCCGCCGGCAATCTTTCACGATCGTTGCACAGGCTGGCCGAGACTGCGAAGGCCTACGCGCGTTCGCAACTCGATCGCGCCGCCGACGGCATGCAGGCCGAAAAGAAGCGGCGGATGTGGATGGTGTTCAGCGCCGCGGCGATGCTGCTGTGGCTGAACATCGGTTTGATGTTTGCCGGCGTAGCGATCGTGATGGCCTTCCGGGAAACCCATCCCGTGCTGGCGACTTCGCTGGTGGCCACCGGCTTCTTCGTGCTGGCCGGAGTGGCGACCTGGGTGCTGTGCCGCAAATTGCGCCAGCGTCCGACGGCCTTCGAATGGATCGCCGGCATTCTCGCGACGCTGGCCGAATACCGGCGCCCCCGCTAGCTGAGTGGAGGAGTCAATGCGGCGGCAAAGGCTTCGAGCTTG
>CAYWDZ010000250.1:0-3921 GCA_964456255.1 uncultured Steroidobacteraceae bacterium
TGCCGCAGCTGGTGGAGCGCGCCGGCAATGCCGGGCCGGACCAGGGTTCGATCACCGCGTTCTACACCGTGCTGACCGAGGGCGATGACCAGCAGGATCCGATCGCCGATGCCGCGCGCGCGATTCTCGACGGGCACTTCGTGCTGTCGCGACGGCTGGCCGAGGCGGGTCACTACCCCGCCATCGAGGTCGAGACCTCCATCAGCCGCGTCATGCACGACATCGTGTCGCCGCAGCAGATGCAGCAGGCACGGCTGCTGAAGCGCTCGCTGTCCACCTTCGAACACAACCGGGACCTGGTTGCAATCGGCGCGTACCGCGCCGGCAGTGATCCGCGCATCGACGCGGCCATCGCTGCGCATCCGGCCATCGAGGATTTCCTGCGGCAGGACCTGGGCGAGTGCGTGGGTCTTGCCAGCAGTATCGGGCAGCTCGCGCAGCTGATCGGAGAGGCTGAATGACGCGCGCGGAACGCATGGCACCTGTGCAGCAGGTGCTGAAGGAGGGCGAACAGCAGCGCGCCCGTGAATTTGGCGAGGGACAGCGGCGGCTGGCCGAGGCCGAAGCCAAGCTGGCGGAGCTGCGCACCTATCACGGTGAGTACCTGCAGGCCTATCGCCGGCAGGTGGAAGACGGCATCAGTGTCGGCAGGCTGCGCGATTTCCAGTCGTTTCTGGCGCGCCTGCAGCTGGCACTGGTCCAGCAGGAAAAGGTGGTTGCGATGGCGCGCGAACAGGTGGAAGGCCAGCGCAGCAAGTGGCAGGGCGCGGCGCGCCAGGTCAAGGCGGTGGGCTCGGTGGTGGCTCGCTGGCAGAGCGCCGAGGCGCAGGCCGGCGAGCGACGCGAGCAGAAGGAATCGGATGAACGGGCTCAGCGCGCGGCACTGCGCCGCGCGGGGTCTTCGGAGGCGCAATGATGAGTTCAGCAATGGCAGCGAGCCTGGGAATGACTTCGGCCAGTGGTCCTGCGGCGACTGCAGAGGATGCTCCGGGAGCGGAATCCGGCAGCGGATTTCTGGCTGCCATGGACGCAGTGCAGCCGGGCCCCGCGGCAACGACCGCGGCACCGATGTCGCCTCTGGCAGCGACCGACCAGAATGCGGACGAAGCGGCAGTGCAGGAGCTCGCGGCCGCTGTCGCCGCGCTGCTGCTGGGTGTGGCCGCGCCGGCAGAAGAACCGGTTGCCGCCGCGCAGAGCGCTGAGCCGGAGGCGCAGGGAGCCATGGCCCCCCGAACCAATGGCCCCGCAACGGCCAGCGCCCTGTTGAATGGCGTGCAGCTTGCTGCCGCACCCGATCCGGAAGCGGTGGATGTTCCTGCCGCGCAGAGCCTTGCGGCTCTGGCAGATATCAGCACCGCGGAGACCTTGAAGGGCGAGGCACCCGAGTCGCCGGTGAAGATGGAACTGCGGCAGCTGCTGCAGCTGATGGATCGGACTTCCGCCACGCCATCGGCGGTGGCGGGTACAGCAGACACGCGCGCCGGCAACGGCTCTGCCCCTGCGGCCGGGTTGCCAGCCGCACTGCAGCTGCAGCCTGGTCAGGCGCCAGACGCAGCGGTGCGCATGGCCGCAACGGACACTGCTGCCAGGGAGACCGCCACGCCAGTCGTGCAGCCCGGTGCGGTGGCGCCGAATTCCCTGCTTGCAGCGGCGTCGGCGGACTTTGCCTCGACCTTGCACCGGCCGCCCCCCGCGACCGCCGAGCCCACGCAGATCCTCCATGCTCCGGTGGGAACGCCCCGCTGGGCCGATGAACTGGGTTCGCGGATCACGTTGATGGCAGTGCGCGGCCAGCACGAGGGATCGTTGACACTGACTCCCGAGAATCTCGGGCCGGTGGAAGTGCGCATCAGCGTCAGCCAGAACACGGCCAATGTGTGGTTCGGTGCGCAGCATGCGGATGCACGCGCGGCACTGACCGAAGCGCTGCCGCGCCTGCGCGAAATGTTCGGTGCTGCGGGCATGACCCTGGGTCACGCCGGCGTATCGCAGCAGACGCCGCGTCACGGGGCGCGTGCGGGCGATGGCATGCGACAGGCAGGCGTTGCGGCGGCCAATGCCGTCGAAGGTCCGGCCAGCACTGCCGTCACGGCGCGCCGCATCGCGCTGGGACTCGTCGATACCTACGCCTGAATTCCGTCAGGTGTGCGCTCCGTCACACTCGTGACGGAGAAAAAAAGCAAGGCAGATCATACGGTTAGCGCTTCACAGCGCGTCATGGCACAGGCCTTGCTCTTGCCTTTGGGCACAAACATTCACGCCCGAGGCCCGAACCATGTCCGCAGCAAGCGTTGACCTTGAAACGAAACCGAAGAAGTCGAAGAAGGGTCTGCTGATCATCATTCTGTCCGCCGTCGTGCTCCTTGGCGGTGGTGCGGGCGCGTACTTCGGCTTCATGCGCCATCCCGAGGAGGGCGCGACGAAGTCCGAAGAGGCGAAGGCCGAAGAGGCCAAGGCCGAAGTGAAGGCGCCATCCGAATTCATCGAACTGAATCCGCCCTTCGTCGTGAACTTCGAGCCGGGCGCGGCCGCGCGCTTCCTGCAGGTGGCCGTGCAGCTCAAGACGCGCAGCCCCGAGATGAAGGAATTCCTCGAACACAATGCGCCGACCATCCGCAACGACCTGCTGCTGCTGTTCGGCAACAAGCATGTCGACGAAGTCTCGACGCTCGAAGGCAAGGAAGCGCTGCGCGCCGCGGCGCTGGAGGCCGTGCGCCACATCATCAGCGAGGAAGGCGGCAAGCCCGACGAACTCGAGGCCGTTCTCTTCACCAGCTTTGTGATGCAGTAGGGATCCGTCATGGCAGAAGAAAGCGTCAACTCCGATACCGGCGCCACCGGCGTCAATCCGGACGTGAATCTGGATGTCATCCTGGACGTTCCCGTCACCCTGTCACTGGAAGTCGGTCGCACACGCCTGCCCATCCGCAGCCTGCTGCTACTGAACCAGGGATCCGTGGTGGAACTGGAGCGCGCCTCGGGCGAACCCCTGGATGTGTTCGTCAATGGCACGCTGGTCGCGCACGGCCAGGTCGTGGTCGTCAACGAGAAGTTCGGCATCCGCCTCACCGATGTGGTGAGCCCCACCGAACGTATCCGCAAGCTCAAGTAACGCAGTGCCAATGAAGCAGCTGTTCACCAGGCTGATGCTGGCGGGCGTGGGCCTCACGCCCGGTGCGTTTGCCGCGGAGCAGGCCGCTCCGGCCAGACTCTTCGCCGCGCCGGAGGTGGCGCACGCGCCAGTGCCGGGAGCCGCCGGCGGAATCGGCCAGATGCTGATCGGCCTGCTGCTGGTGCTGGCAGCTGTCTTTGCGGTGGCCTGGGTGGCGCGGCGCATGCGCGGCGCCGGCAGTGCCGGTGCCCATGGCATCGAAGTGCTGGCACAGGCTTCGGTCGGTGCCAAGGAAAAGGCCGTGATCGTGCGCGTGGACGGCGAGCGCTTGCTGCTCGGCGTGGCCAGCGGTCAGGTATCCCTGCTCAAGACGCTGTCGCCGGATTCCGGCACGCCAGCCGAGGCTGTCACCGGCAGCCAGGTCGCGAGCTTCGCGGCACTGCTGCGCAAGAGTCTGGGCAAATGAAGAATTCCCGTGCACTGACCCTGGCGGTGCTGGTGCTGCTGGCAGTGGTGCCGGCCGTGGCCACTCCCGCCGAGCCGGGCATTCCGGCCGTGGTGGTGGAGGGCGCGGCGGGTGGGCAGAGCTACTCGTTGACGCTGCAGCTGCTGCTGCTGATGACGGCGGTGACACTGCTGCCGTCGATCCTGCTGATGATGACGGCCTTCACCCGCATCGTGATCGTACTCGCCATCCTGCGCCAGGCGATCGGCGCCGGCCAGGCGCCACCCAACCAGGTGCTGGTTGGCCTCGCGCTGTTCCTGACCTTCTTCGTGATGGCGCCGGTGGTGGACCAGATCAACACCAA
>CAYWDZ010000251.1:0-3904 GCA_964456255.1 uncultured Steroidobacteraceae bacterium
GGTGCGGCATGTGGCCCTCGCGCTGCCCCTTCTGCGCCAGCTGCATGCGCTGCTGCACGCCGAAGCGGTGCTGCTCGTCCACGATGACCAGTGCCAGGTCGCGGAAGGCCACGCCCTCCTGGAACAGCGCGTGTGTGCCGACCGCAATGTGCACATCGCCGTTGGCGACGGCTTCGAGCGCGCTGCGACGCGTTCGCGCCGGCTGCGAGCCCGACAGCAACGCGACCGTGACGCCCAGCGGCCGGAACCACTGATCCAGTGTGCGCGCGTGCTGTTCGGCCAGCAGCTCGGTGGGTGCCATCAACGCGGCCTGTGCGCCGCTGCCCACGGCGCGGGCCGCCGCGGCTGCAGCGACCACGGTCTTGCCGCAGCCGACGTCGCCCTGCACCAGTCGCATCATCGGCACGTCGCGCTGCATGTCGGCTGTGACTTCGCCGAGCACGCGTTGCTGTGCACGGGTCAGGGCGTAAGGCAACGCAGTGATGAACCTGCCCGCAAGGCCCGCCGCATCGGTCAGCGCCTCGGCAGGCTCGCGCTGCACGCGCTGCTTCAATTGCGCCAGCGCCAGCTGATGGGCGAGCAATTCCTCGAAGGCCAGACGGCGCTGTGCCGGATGATCTCCGCGGGCGAGCTGCGCCAGCGACGTACCGACGGGCGGGTGATGCACGAACTCCAGCGCCTCGGCCAGTGGGGGCAGGTGCAGTCCGCTTACTACCTCGGCGGGAAGCAGGTCCTCGGCCGGGCTCGCGGCCAGCCGCGCCAGGGCCTTGTTCACAGCGGCGCGCACGCGCCCCTGGGTCTGGCCTTCGGTCAGTGGATAGATCGGCGTCAGCCGGTCATCCAGTGGCTCGGTGTGCGCGCCCAGATGGCGGTATTCGGGATGAACCATCTCCAGGCCCTGCGGGCCGCGCCGCGCCTCTCCAAATGCCCGGATGCGCGCCCCGCGCGCGAAGCCCTCCTGCTGCTTGCGCGAAAAATAGAAGAACCTGAGGTTCAGGAAACCGGAGCCGTCGGAGATGCGCACCAGCAAGGCGCGACGGCGACGAAACACCACATCGGCAATCTGCACCTCGCCTTCGACGACCGCACGGGTGCCGGCGATCAGCGAGCCGATGGGCGTGATGCGCGTGCGGTCTTCGTAGCGCGCCGGCAGCAGGAACAGCGGATCACTGCCTGCCACTGCGTTAGCTGCAGGCCCGGAATCCACTCCACCTCCTCGTGAGCGCATATCTGTTCACCCCACTTGCAGCCTGCGCCACGGCCCATACCGGAACCAGAGCAGGCACAGAATGGTCGCAGCACAGTTGGCGATGGGATAGCTCCACCACACACCCAGCACGCCCAGCGAGGTGGCCAGCGCGATGATCCATGCGGAGGGCATCTGGAACACCCACTGCATGATGATCGAGATCGTCATCGACTGCGTGGTGCTGCCGGCACCGCGAAAGGCGCCGAGCAGGGCCTGTGGCACGGCCATCAGACCGAGGAAAGGCAGGTAGATCCATGCGAAGCGGCTGGCCTCGGCAATCACTGCTTCCTGCCCCGGCGCCAGGGTGCGCATGATCGCAGGCGCAAAGGGCATGAGTCCCAGCCCCACTGCGGTGAGGCCCAGGAAACCCAGCCAGGCGGACAGCCGTGCCGCCGCGCGGGCGCGGGCCTCAAGCCCCGCGCCGATGTTCTGTCCGACCACGACCGCAGTGGCGATCGAAAGCCCGATGATCGGCGAAAACCACAGGAAGAGCAGTCGGGTCCCGACCCCATAGGCTGCCAATGCCAGCGTACCGAAGCCCGCAGCCAGCGACATCAGCAGCAGTGAACTGAAGGTGCGGATTCCCTGTTCGATGCAGGCGGGCACGCCCAGCGCTACGGCACGCCGCAAATGACGCAGGTCCGGCCGGAAATCGCGCATTCGCAGATGCAGCGCCGAGCGACCCGAAAGCAGGTGGTGCAGCGCGACGGCCAGCGCGCCTGTCTGTACCAGAACAGTTGCCACCGCCGCGCCGCCCACACCCAGGGCGGGCACAGGCCCCAGGCCGAAGATGAGCAGTGGATCGAGCAGGATGTTGCAGACGATGGCGCCCATCTGCACCAGCATCGCAAAACGCACTTCGCCCACGGCCTGCAGCATGGCCTGTGTGGCCATGAAGCAGAACATCGGCACCATGCTCAAGTAGCGGATGTGCAGGTAGTGCGCGGCCAGGTCGTGGACGGCAGGCTCGACGCCGATGAGCCTGAGCAGGGGCGACGAGAAGGCTTCGCCGATCAAGGCAAAGAACGCCGCCATGCACGCGACCATGAGCAATGTCTGTGCGGTCACGTGGTCCAGCACCTGGTGCAATCGTGCACCCGCGTTCTGCGCAATCAGTACGGCACCTGCCGTCGCCAGTCCGCTGCCCAGCGAGAGCAGCACCGAAAACAGGGGTCCGCTGGCCGCGACGGCGGCAATCGCGCCTGCGCCCAGCCTTCCCACCCAGAAGGCGTTGATCAATTCGAAAGAGGACTGGGAAAGATTCGTCAGCGTGATGGGCAGGGCAACGCGCAGCAGGATGCCGAGCAGTGGCCCTTCAGTCATGTCCACCCTGCCGCCCCTGGCCACGAGAACCTCCGCTGCGCGGATCTTCCCGCGAATGGGCGGCTATTTTACGCAGCCCGCTACAGGCTCAGCACACACTCCACTTCCACGCGTGCGCCGCGCGGCAGGGCCGCCACCTGGACCGCGGCGCGGGCCGGATAGGGCTGATTGAAGTAGCCCGCCATGATCTCGTTGACCTTCGCGAAGTGGGCAAGGTCGGTGAGATACACGTTGACCTTCACGGCGTGATCCAGCGTGCCGCCCGCAGCAGCAGCAACGGCCTTGAGGTTCTCGAACACGCGCGTGATCTCGGTGTCGATTGCGCCGCTGACCAGCGTGCCGGTTGCCGGATCCAGCGGGATCTGGCCCGACAGGAACACCAGGTTGCCGGTCTTCACGGCCTGCGAGTAGGTGCCGATCGCGGCGGGCGCCGCGCTCGTATTGATGATTTCCCGGGTCATTCCTCGATGTTCCTGCGCGATTGCTGGTAGCGCGAGACGCGCAGTACCTCAGGCATCTGGCGGATGGTACGCACGACATTGGCCAGATGCTTGCGATCCTTGACCTCGACCTCGAAGCGGAACAGCGAGATGTCGCCGTCCTTCACTTCGACCTTGGCATCGCCGATGTTGGTGCCGGTGCTGGCGATGGCGGCCGACAGGCTGGCCAGCATGCCGATCTTGTTGCCGGCCTCGCAGCGGATCTCGGCGCTGAAGTAGCGGTTGATGTCCTTCTGCCAGGCCACCGGCTGCCACTTTTCCGGGTGCTTGTGATAATCCTCGACGTTGCCGCAGGTCTCGCGGTGAATGACGATGCCGCGCCCGGTGGACAGGAACGCGATGATCGGATCATCCGGAATCGGCCGGCAGCAGCGCGCGTAGGCGACCAGCAGGCCTTCGGTGCCCGACACCGTCAGCGGCGTGATCTTGCCCTGCTCGTCATGGCCGCCGGGAAGCAGGCGGCGCGCCACCAGCGGTGCGAGGCGTTCGCCGAGACCGATCTGTGCCAGCAGCTCGTCCTGGTCCTTGATGTTGAATTCCTGCAGCGCCTGGTTCATCACCGCCGCCTCGATCCCATCCACTTCCAGGCCGAACTCGGCCAGCGCGGCATTGAGCAGCTGCTTGCCGAGCTCGATGGCCTCGGAGCGCTGCAGCGACTTCAGGTAGTGGCGGATGGAACTGCGCGCCTTGGCGGTGGCGACGAAATTGACCCACGAGGGGTTGGGCGAGGCGCCCTTGGCGGTGATGATCTGCACGGTCTGGCCATTGCGCAGCACCGTGCGCAGCGGCGACAGACGCCGGTCCACCTTGGCGGCGACGCAGCGGTTGCCGA
>CAYWDZ010000252.1:0-3893 GCA_964456255.1 uncultured Steroidobacteraceae bacterium
CGCCACTTCGCCTTCGAGGCGGTGGCCTGGTACTGGCATTTCGTCGACGTCGTCTGGCTGATCCTGTTCGTCTTCGTCTACTGGATCTGACCGGCTCAGGGTCCCCCGTGCGGATGGATGAAACCCATCCGCCCGGCAATCAGCAGCAGCACGAACAGGGCTACCGACAGGGCGATGCGCCAGGTAAGTGAGCGCAGCAGCTTCTGCGAATCGCCGCCGCGAGCCAGCTGGAACAATGCCGAGCCCAGTGTGCCGATGATGGCGATGAGCACGACGATGATGAGCAATCGGGCCAGATCCATACGGTGATTATAGGTTGTCGCTGCGCTTCGCACCCCGCTGGTACTGGATTCTGCTCACCGCAGGCGTCGTGGTGCTGTTCGTGAACCTTGGTTTCTGGCAGTGGCATCGTGGCGAGCACCGCCGCGAGGTCTGGCAGCAGTTCGAGCGCGGCGATCAGCCTCCCATCGAGGCTCCGGCCGCGAATCTGGCGACCCTGCCGCTGTTCACGCGGGTGCGCGTGGCGGGTGAATTCGATGCCGCACACCAGTTCCTGCTCGACAACATCTCCCACGCTGGCGCACCCGGCTACGAAGTGCTGACGCCCATGAGGCTTGGCGACGGCAGCCACATGCTGGTCGACCGCGGCTGGGTTCCGTTTACGGGTTATCGGGAGCAACTGCCGGACGTGAGCCTCGGTGCTGCTGCGCTGCCGCCCTTCGTGACAGGCCGCATCTCGGGATTGCCGGTGGCTGGCCTGGCCTCGGGTCGGGTGCCTCCACCGGACGGCCCGTGGCCACGCCTGACCAGCTTTCCGGACATGGAGCAACTTGCCCAAAGCCTGGGTAAGCCCCTGCAGCCGGTCGTGCTGCTGCTGGATGCGGATTCAGGCCCCGGCTATCTTCGTGACTGGCGACCACCTGGCATCTCCCCGGAACGGAATTTCTCCTATGCGATCCAGTGGTGGTCGTTTGCACTGCTGGCACTGTCGATGTTCGTGGGCCTGAACCTGAAGAGAAACCATGTCTGATTCCACTGTAGCCACGAAGCGCGGGAGCCAGCGACGCATGCTGCTGCTGCTGGTAGCGCTGTTCTTCGTGCCGCTCGCAACCTCGTTCGTCCTGTACTACGTCGTGGGCTGGCGTCCGGCGGGGGGTACCAACCACGGCGAGCTGTATTCACCGGCGCGGCCGCTGCCGCAAAGTGCTGCCCCGCTGGCCGAGAGGAAATGGACGCTGGTCTATGCCGGCGAAGGTGCCTGCGACGAGAACTGCCGGCGTTCGCTGGTATTTGCGCGCCAGACACGCCTGTCCCTGAACCAGGAGATGACCCGTGTGTCGCGCCTGTTCCTGGCCACGGGCAACTGCTGCGACCGGGAGTATCTGGATCGCGAACATCCCGGTCTGGTGGTGCTGGATGCCGCTGCAGATTCCGGCCTTGCGGCAGTCGTCGCGGCGTTGCCGGCGACGGAGCGGGAGCATTCGCTGTATGTCGTGGATCCGCTTGGCAACCTGGTCATGCGCTACGACACGCGCACTGAGCCGCGTGGGCTGCTCGAAGACCTGAAGAAGCTGCTGAAGCTCTCGCACATCGGATAAGGCATGTTCCGCATCGCCACGCTGCGCCGCCTCGCTCTTGCCGCCATGCTGCTGGCTTTCTGCGTGGTGGTATTCGGCGCCTATGTGCGGCTGTCCGATGCGGGCCTGGGTTGCCCCGACTGGCCGGGCTGCTATGGCCATTTCACGCCTTCCGCCGCCGCAGCGGCCAATGCCGGTACGGCCGAAGCGCCACTGCATGTCGGCAAGGCCTGGCGCGAAATGATTCATCGTTATGCGGCCGGAACGTTGGGTCTGCTGATTCTGGCGATTGCCGGTCTGGCATTGCGCTGGCGCCGGCAGCCGGGAGTGCCGCTGATCCAGCCGCTGGCGCTGGTGGCGCTGGTGATCTTCCAGGGATTGCTGGGAATGTGGACGGTCACGCTGCTGGTGAAACCGCTGATCGTGTCGCTGCACCTGGTGTTCGGGCTCACCACGCTGTCGCTGTTGTGGTGGCTGTGGCTGACCTTGCGACGGCGCTCTTCCAACCCCTGGTCCGGATCGCTCTCGGCGCTCGGGGGCGGCAGCACTGCGGCACTGGTGCGGCCCGCACCACTGGCGCTGCGCCGCCTGGCGCTGATCGCGCTGATCGCGCTGGGCGTACAGATCGTGCTCGGCGGCTGGACCAGCACCAACTACGCGGCCACGGCATGCCCGGATTTCCCGAAGTGCCAGGCTGCGTGGTGGCCCGAAGCGGATTTCGCCGAGGGTTTCGTTCCATGGCGCGGGCTCGGCATCAACTACGAAGGTGGTGTGCTGGCGCCGGAGGCGCGTGTCGCCATTCATTTCACCCATCGACTCGGCGCCATCGTGGCGACCGTCCTGCTGCTGCTGGTCGCAGTACGTGCCCTGTGGTTGCGACAGGAGCGCAACAGCCGCACCGCGGCCATCCTGACGCTGGCCGCATTGGCACTGCAGCTGACTCTGGGTATCTCGATGGTTCTGCGCGGCTTCCCGTTGTGGCTGGCTACCGCCCACAACGCGGGTGCGGCACTGCTGCTGCTGTCGGCCCTGGCGTTGAACCGCGCGCTGCGTCGCGCCTGAATCAGCCGATGCGGATCGCGGCAACGATGCCGACGAACACCAGCAACCCCACCCAGTTGTTGTTCAGGAATGCCTTGAAGCAGGCATTGCGCTCGCGCTTGCGGATCAACCACTGCTGGTAGCCGAACAGCAAGGCGGCGAGCCCGAGACTGAGCCAGAAGGGCCAGCCAAAATCGAGTGAATGGCCGGTGAAGGCGAGACCCGCCAGCACCATGACCTGCATCACACCGATCAGCAACTTGTCCATGTCGCCGAAGGCGATGGCCGTGGACTGCACCCCGATCCTGATGTCGTCGTCCCGATCCACCATCGCGTACTGGGTGTCGTAGACCGCAGCCCACAGCACGGTGACGATGAACAGCAGCCAGCCCAGACGCGGCACGCCGCCGAGCGTGGCGACAAACGCCAGTGGCACGGCCCAGCCGAATGCCGCCCCGAGCCAGAACTGCGGCAGGGCGAAGAAGCGCTTCATGAATGGGTAACTGACGGTCAGCGCCGCGCCCACGAAGGCGTAGCGCACTGTGAGCGCATCCAGCTGCATGACCAGCCACAGCGCGAGCAGTATCAGCGCGCCGAACATGGCGAGCGCCTCGTAGGGTGAGAGCAGGCGCAGCGCCAGCGGCCGTCCGCGCGTGCGCTTGACCTGCGGATCGATGTTGCGATCGGCGAAATCGTTGATCACGCACCCGGCGGATCGCATCACGATGGTGCCGGCGACGAAGATCACCAGCAGCTTCCACGCGGGCATGGCGGGCGAGTCGGGCAGACCACGTGTGGCGATCCACAGCGCCCACAATGTGGGCCACAACAGAAGGCCGATGCCGATGGGGCGGTTCAGCCGCATCAGCTGCGCGTGCCACACGACTCGGCGCACCAGCGGCGCACCACGCCATCCATGAAGAATCGTCTCAGCCGACACGCCCATACTCTTCCGCATTCCCGATCCAGCGGCGCCGCAGCGGCGCGATGACGGCGGCATTATCGCGCAGCAGCGCTTCCGCGGCCGCCCTGACCTTTGGCAGCAGGTCGGCATCGCGGATCAGGTCCGCCACCTTCAGCTCGGCGAGCCCGGTCTGGCGCGTGCCCAGCAGCTCGCCAGGGCCCCGCAGCTCCAGGTCCTTCTGCGCGATCACGAAGCCGTCGTTGCTCTCGCAAAGTGTGTCGAGCCGCTCGCGCGCCAGCTGGGAACGCGGTTCCTGGTACAGCAGCACGCAATAGGATTCCGCGGCACCTCGTCCGACGCGGCCGCGCAGC